>CAZXXC010000007.1:5523-71967 GCA_964644665.1 uncultured Methylococcaceae bacterium | reverse complement strand
GCTCCGCAGCCTAACCGCATGGCCTTGGATAATTAGTCTCAACTTGAACGCGACCGAGAATAAGGTCTTTCGTGCTCGACCCATCCCGCTTGCAGACCCTGCTCGCCCAGTTACAAGGCTCTCGCCCTAGCGGTGTCGCGGCACGGGCTGGTACCGCACTAAATCGGCGTGCATGCAACGCGCCTTGGCCAGAAAGATGCCGCTTAGCAGGGGATTCTGAAGCAGCTCGACGCGATGGAGCGGGCTCCAACTCCCGAGGGAGGCAGAGCGGCCTACCGTCGAGCGATGCTGGCGCGGGTGCCGAAATCGATGCTGCAGGATGCGAATTCCGACGTTATTCGGGCACCTGTTCCGATGGGATTCGGCCACCCCCCTCCGGCGGGAGCGACGCGGGGCGGCCATGCGCGAGCCTTCGCGTTGTTCCACGGGCTCCCCGCGAGCGGTGGCTTCGATCGGGGCCACAACGGAACCCCATGCCGCCGGATGGTCGGCCTTCTCATTTCGTCGCTTGCGAGCGTTAGCCCGCTTGTGGGATAGGTTGTGGGTTATCGGCGCGTCCGCTATATAACGCTTTGTTTTATAAAGTATTAATGGCGGAGAGAGAGGGATTCGAACCCTCGATGGGTGTTTAAGACCCATACTCCCTTAGCAGGGGAGCGCCTTCAGCCACTCGGCCATCTCTCCAGGAATCATAGATCGCAGTCTGATGGGACGATCATTCGTTGTCGTCGCGGGCACCTTGGGACTGCTGCTCCTTTTTGATACGTTCGTAGATCTCTTCGCGGTGAACGGAGATCTCTTTCGGCGCATTGACCCCGATACGGACTTGATTTCCTTTCACCCCGAGTACAGTGACCGTCACATCATCGCCGATCATCAAGGTCTCGCCGACCCTACGCGTAAGAATCAACATAGCTACTTCCTTTTCCGCCCAAAATAAAATTTACAGGCGACGCCCCCAAAGATCGATCACCGACCCGCCGCATGCGACATGCTCGAATTTCAAATGTTATCAAGTTTTGGTTGGTCAATAAAGCGGAAGGACAAAACCCGACCGGTCAGGCGGCTTGCGTGGGCCGCTCCAATTCAAAAGCCTCGTGCAGTGCACGAACGGCCAGTTCGAGATACTTCTCGTCGACCACGACCGAGATCTTGATCTCCGAGGTCGAGATCATCCGGATATTGATCCCTTCCCGCGCCAGCGTCGCAAACATCTTGCTGGCGATACCGGCATGCGAACGCATGCCGACTCCCACCAGTGAGATCTTCACGATCTGGGTATCACCCGAAACCTCGCGCGCACCCAACTCTGCACAGGTGTTCTGCAGGATCGACAAGGCCCTACCGTAGTCGTTCCGATTTACCGTGAAGGTAAAATCCGTCGTCTGGTCGCCGGCGATGTTTTGGATGATCATGTCGACTTCGATATTGGCATCGGCGATCGGACCCAGGATGCGATGGGCGATCCCGGGCCGATCCGGCACTCCGAGGACCGTCAGCTTGGCCTCGTCGCGGTTGAACGCAATGCCCGAAATCAAGGCCTTCTCCATCTCTTCCTCCTCGTAGGTGATCAAGGTTCCGGGTCCGGCCATGAAGCTCGATAGTACCCGCAACGGCACATTGTACTTGCCGGCGAATTCGACCGAGCGGATCTGCAGCACCTTCGAGCCGAGACTGGCCATCTCGAGCATCTCTTCGAAGGTAATGCGATCGAGCCGGCGGGCACGTGGTTCGACCCGGGGGTCGGTCGTGTAGACGCCGTCGACGTCGGTGTAGATCAGACATTCGTCTGCATCGAGTGCCGCCGCTAGAGCCACAGCCGTCGTATCCGAACCGCCCCGCCCGAGCGTGGTGATATCACCCTGCTCGGTGACCCCCTGAAAACCGGCCACGACGACGACCCGGCCCCGATCGAGATCGCGTCGGACTCGATCGGTGTCGATGTTCAGGATCCGGGCCTTGGTGTGCGCACGATCCGTCAGAATCCTGACCTGCCCACCGGTGTAAGAGGCAGCCGGACAGCCGCGAGCCTGCAACGCCATGCTCAGCAGCGCGATTGTGACCTGCTCGCCGGTGGCCAGCAGCACGTCGAGCTCACGCGGATGGGGCGTATCGTGCACCTCGCGCGCCAGAGCGATCAGCCGGTTGGTTTCTCCGCTCATCGCCGACACGACGACGACGACTTGCTCGCCCCTCAGCTTTGCCGCCACCACATTGTCGGCTACATGCTGGATACGCTCGACCGAGCCGACCGAAGTTCCACCGTACTTGTGAACGTAAAGCGCCATAATCGATTGGACTCGAGAAGTTCAACCCAACTCGGAGATGGAACGGCCGTTCAGAGCAGCTTTTGCCGCACCCAGTCCGCCACCGTCTTCAACGCGTCCGGCAAGCGCGATGGATCGTTGCCACCGGCCTGCGCCAGATCCGGGCGCCCCCCTCCCTTGCCACCGACTTGCTGCGCGACCATCGCAATGAGTTCCCCTGCCTTTACGCGTTGCACCTGGTCCAGGCTGACACCGGCGACCAGATTGACCTTGCCGTCCCGCACCGATCCGAGCACGATCACGGCGCTGCCCAGCTTCTGCTTCAACTGGTCGCACAGATCGCGCAATGCCTTTGCGTCGGACTCCCCGACCTGCGCCGCCAACACCTTGACACCCCCGACGTCGATCGCGCTGGCAGCCAGATCATTGCCGGCCGCACTGGCCAATTTCGCCTTGATCCGCTCCAGTTCCTTCTCCAGCGCACGCGCACGTTCGAGAATCTGCTGAATTCGATCGTCGAGGTGATCGCGGCTGGTCTTCACCCGCTCGGCCAGCGTCAGCAGCAGGCGCTCGTTGGCCGCCACCCAATCCATTGCCGCCGCGCCGGTCACTGCCTCGATTCGCCGGACACCGGCCGCCACGCCGCCCTCGGAGACGATCTTGAACAAGCCGATGTCACCGGCGCGACGCACATGGGTTCCGCCGCACAATTCGGTGGAAAATTTGCCGATCCGCAACACCCGCACGTCGTCGCCGTATTTTTCGCCGAACAGAGCAATTGCGCCGGCCGCCAGCGCCTGTTCCTTGGGCATCACCGCCGCGACCACTTCGGCGTTGGCGCGAATCTGCCGGTTGACCAAGCGTTCGACCGCAGCGAGTTGGTCCGCCGCGATCGGCTCGAAGTGAGCGAAATCGAATCGCAACCGATCAGCGGTCACCAATGAGCCCTTCTGCGCGACGTGTCCGCCGAGGATCTCTCGCAGCGCCGCATGCAGCAAATGGGTCGCGCTATGATTCAATGCCGTCGCCCAGCGCAGGTCGACATCGACGATCGCCCGGCAGTCGGTCTCCGGTGTGAGTTCCCCGGTCAGCACTCGCCCCTGATGGACGTATACGTCGGCACCGAGTTTTTGGGTATCGGCGACCTCGAACGTGCCGCCGGGCCAGTCGATTCGACCTTTGTCGCCGACCTGGCCGCCCGACTCGGCGTAGAACGGCGTCCGATCCAGTACCACTCCGCCCCGTTCACCGGCCCGGAGGCACGCCACCGTCCGCCCTTCGCGGAGCAGCCCGATCACGCGCGAGGCGGTTTCCAACTGCTGGTACCCGGTGAATGCGCAAGGTGTCGAAAAATGGAGATCGGGCGCATGGTCGGCCCTGAAGTGGCTTGCGGCCCGCGCCCGCTCGCGCTGTAGTGCCATCGCTCGCTCGAATCCCGCCATGTCGACCGACACGCCGTGTTCGCGGGCGACGTCGGCCGTCAGGTCGATCGGAAATCCGTAGGTGTCGTAGAGTTGGAAGGCGGCTTCGCCGGGTACCACGCTGCCGCCGAGATCGGCCAGACAATGCTCCAACAGGCGCATCCCCTGCTCCAGCGTCTCCGCGAAGCGCTCTTCCTCACGTCGCAGGACCTGCTCGATGGTCGCGCGCGCTTGCAGCAACGCCGGATACGCCGCTCCCATCTCACGACACAACGGCGCCACCAGTCGGTGGAAAAACACATCGCGGATGCCGAGTTTGTAGCCGTGCCGAATCGCCCGACGGATGATCCGCCGGAGCACGTAGCCGCGGCCTTCGTTCGAAGGTAATACACCATCCGCGATCAAGAATGCGCTAGACCGGATGTGATCGGCAATCACACGCAACGAGCCGCTGCTGCGGTCCCGGCAGTCGGCCAATTCCGCCGCGGCATCGACCAGGCTGCGAAACAGATCGATCTGGTAGTTGTTGTGTACGCCCTGCATCACCGCGGCGATCCGCTCCAGCCCCATGCCGGTATCGACCGAGGGCTTCGGCAACGGCGTCAACACGCCGTCCGCGCTGCGCTCGTACTGCATGAAGACCAGATTCCAGATCTCCACATAGCGATCGCCATCGGCGTCCGCTGAACCAGGCGGCCCACCCGGAATGCCTTCGCCATGGTCATAAAAGATCTCGGTGCAGGGTCCGCACGGTCCGGTATCACCCATGGACCAGAAATTATCCTTTCCGGCGATGCGGGCAAAGCGCTCCGTCGCCACACCCACCTCGCGCAGCCAGATTGCTTCCGCTTCGTCATCCTCGACGTAGACGGTCACCCAAAGACGCTCCGGCGAAATCTTCAGCGCGCCGGTCAAAAACTCCCATGCATAATGAATCGCTTCGCGTTTGAAATATTCGCCGAAGCTGAAGTTTCCCAGCATCTCGAAGAACGTGTGATGGCGGGCGGTATAGCCGACATTTTCCAGATCGTTATGCTTGCCGCCGGCACGAACGCACCTCTGCGAAGAAACCGCTCGGGTGTAGGGCCGCTCTTCACGCCCCAGAAAGACATCCTTGAATTGCACCATGCCAGCGTTGGTGAACAACAGCGTGGGATCCTCGGCGGGAATCAACGGACTGGACGGCACCACCGTGTGGCCCCGCTCTTCGAAGAAACGGAGGAATAGTGAACGGAGTTCAGCGCTGGTCATGAAACGGTGCCGCGTCAGTCAGTTAATCAAAAACATCGGTCTCGTCGCCAAACCGGCGTGAGAAGCGCTGAATCTGCTCGGCGCTGAAGCCCCGCTGCAACAAATAGCGGCGGCGGGATGCGGCCTCAGCGGCAGAACCGGGGGCACGCATGCCATATTTTTTCTGATATGCACGATTCAGCACGGCGTCCCAGTCATACCCGGACATATCGACCGCAGCGTCGTCGATACCACGCTGCCGCAATTCGGCTCGGATCCGGTAAAGCCCATAGCCCTGTCCGGCACGCAGCCGCACCAGGCTATCCGCGAAGCGCCGATCCGACTGCGCCCCGCTTGCGGCCAGATGGTCGAGAACCTGAAGCAATACGGAAGCCGTGAAGCCTTTGCGGCTGACACGCTGGAACAGTTCCTGTCGGCTGTACTCGCGCCGAGACAGATAGCGAAGGCACAGGTCCGTGGCCGCCTCGCAGTCACCCGGGTCGATCAGGCCTCGGTCTCCTCGACGGCTTCGGTGGAACCTTTGCCCGCCGGCAGGATGCCGGCCAAGGCCTTTCCGCGCACTTTCGCTTCCAACTCGACAGCCAGGTCAGAGCGTTCCTTCAGCAGCTTCCTGACATTATCCTTACCTTGCCCGATGCGCTCACTGCCGTAGCTGTACCAAGAGCCCGACTTCTGCAAGATGCCGTGCTGCACGCCGAGATCGACCAACTCGCCTTCGCGCGAGATGCCCTCACCGTACAGGATCTCGAAGTCGGCGACCCGAAACGGCGGCGCGACTTTGTTTTTCACGACCTTGACGCGAGTTTCGTTGCCGATCACCTCATCGCCTTCCTTGATCGCCCCCAGCCGGCGGATGTCGAGTCGCACCGAGGCATAGAATTTCAGCGCATTCCCCCCCGTCGTGGTTTCCGGGCTGCCAAACATCACACCGATCTTCATCCGAATCTGGTTGATGAAGATCACCAGCGTGTTCGAGCGCTTGATATTGGCGGTCAGCTTGCGCAACGCCTGGGACATCAGTCGGGCCTGCAACCCGACATGCGCATCGCCCATTTCCCCCTCGATCTCGGCGCGCGGCGTCAAAGCGGCGACCGAGTCGATCACGACCACATCCACGCCGCCGGAACGAACCAGCATGTCTGCAATCTCCAACGCCTGCTCTCCGGTGTCCGGCTGAGACACCAGCAACTCTTCGAGATTGACGCCGATCTTCTCGGCATAGGCCGGATCCAGTGCGTGCTCGGCATCGACGAACGCGGCGACTCCACCCATTGTTTGCGCCTGGGCGATCACTTCCAGCGCCAGTGTGGTCTTGCCGGAGGATTCGGGGCCGTAGATCTCGACGATTCGTCCACGGGGCAACCCGCCGCACCCGAGCGCGATATCCAGCGCCAAGGAACCGGTCGATATCACTTCGATGTCGCGAACGGCGCCGACATCCCCCATGCGCATCACCGAACCCTTGCCGAACTGCTTTTCGATCTGGCTCAGCGCCGCACTCAGCGCCTTCCGCTTGTTTTCGTCCATCAGCAAAAAAGGAAACCTCATTAGTCCTCGCAGCCATTATTCCACACTGGCCTCGGCCGGCATAGCCCGCAGCGCCCAGGTCCTCAGCGGCCGATAGTGCGCGCCGAAGCGGTCGAGCACCGACTCGACCAGACAGAACGAGCAAACGGTCCATAGGATCGGATCGATCGACTGCGATTCCCGCCAACCGCCCGCCACGCGTCGCGCCAAAGTCAGATGAGTACGGAAGGTCCGCCCCTCGCTTGGTGCCACGCCCCGAGCGTCCAGGCCGGCGATCAGCGTGCTTACCAGACCCTGCAGCGCGGGGGGTTCGGCACGCGGCGCGATCCAGAGCATCTGCCGTCGCCTCAGACACAGTCGCTCCAGACTGAATACGAATGGTTCCGGCCAGTTCTGCTCGACCTGCCGCAGCGCCGTGACGTCCGTCTCGGGTACGGCCCCCAGGAACGCCAGCGTGATGTGGAAGTTGTCCTGCGACACCCAGCGCGCGGAGAGGCGGTCACGCAGACGCTCAACGACCTGCTGCAACTGATCGCGCACGGCCTGATCCGGCCACAGTGCGAAGAATACACGCCGTTCCGGGGCTTTGCCCCCGCTACTCTCCGAAGACATCCAGGATCCCCCGCAACGCCGCTTCCACTGCGGCTCGCCGGACCTCACGCCGGTCCCCTCCCAGCGACAGCTTGGTAGTCTTCATGAGGCTGACGCCCGGCGAAAACCAAGCGATCCAGACCGTCCCGACCGGCTTTTCCGGTGTCCCGCCAGCCGGTCCCGCAATGCCGCTGACGGCCACGGCCAGGCTCGCCTCGGTCCGCTCCAACACACCGCGCGCCATGGCGCGCACCGTCTGCTCACTAACCGCGCCGCAGCGCGCCAACACGTCCTCCGGGACTCCGAGCAACTGCTGCTTGGAGCGGTTGCTGTACGTCACCAGCGCGCACTCAAACCAGTCCGAGCTCCCTGGCACCTCGGTAACCGCCTGCGCGATGCCGCCCCCGGTACAGGACTCGGCGGTGGCAAGCCGCACACCCCGCCTTCGTAACACGGTACCGACCCTTTCGGCGAGTCCGGAAAGCGCTGTATCGTTCATGTAGACTGTTTGGTTTGGTCAGACCGATTGTACCGCAGCAACGTCCGCAGATGACTCCATCATCCCCCATGCATACCGCTCATACCCCGATGATGCAGCAATATCTTCGGATCAAGGCGGACTTTCCCGAAACCTTGCTGTTCTACCGGATGGGGGACTTCTATGAACTGTTCTTCAACGACGCCAAACGCGCCGCCCGGCTGCTCGATCTGACGTTGACCAGCCGCGGAGAAAGCGGCGGCCAGCGGATACCGATGGCCGGCATTCCCTACCATGCTGCTGAGAATTATCTGGCGCGCTTGCTGAAGGCGGGCGAGTCGGTCGCGATCTGCGAGCAGATCGCCGATTCATCGCCGTCGAAAGGTCCGATGGAGCGCAAGGTCGTCCGGGTATTGACCCCCGGCACGGTCACCGACGACGCCTTGCTCGATGACCGCAGCGACAGCGTGTTGCTCGCGCTCGGCCGGGTCGGCGATCAATACGGCATCGCAGCACTGAACCTGGCGGGCGGCCAATTCACGGTCCAGCAGGGCCCATCTCTGGAATGGGTCGCTGCGGAATTGGACCGGATCCGACCAGCGGAGCTACTGCTCGAGGATGGCTGGGTACCGCCCGACGCGGTGGTTGGTCGCTGTTCAATCACGCGCCGACCACCGTGGCAATTCGATCCCGTGAGTACCCGTCAGTCATTGCTCCGCGAGTTCGGCACCAAGGACCTCCGCGGATTCGGCTGTGAGCATTTGCCCGCCGCCACCGCCGCCGCCGGCGCGCTGTTGCAATACGTCAAAGACACCCAGCAGGCCAGTCTTCCACACCTCCGAGGGATCCGGGTCGAAACGTCGGAAGATGCCGTGAGTCTCGATGCGGCGACCCGGCGCAACCTGGAGTTGGATTACCACCCGTCAGGCCGGCGCGAGTTCACGCTGTTCGGAATCCTCGATCGAACCATCACTCCGATGGGTGGACGCCTGCTGCACCGCTGGCTGCATCGGCCGCTCCGCAGCCGCGAAATGCTGAACGCCCGCTATCACACGGTTGAAATCCTGTTGACCGAGCACCGCTTCGAGGGCATCAGGGAGCGATTGAAGGGAATTGGCGATCTCGAAAGGATCACCACGCGAATCGCACTGAAAACTGCTCGCCCCCGCGATCTGGTGGTGCTCAGGCAATCCCTGCAAAGCCTGCCCGACTTGCGACACCAGCTCGCGGCACTGCCGGCCAGCCCCCGGCTGGCAGAAATCGACGAATGGCTGGTCGAGCAGCCGGACATCTGCACATTGCTGACCTGCGCGGTGATCGAGAACCCGCCGGTGCTGATCCGGGATGGTGGAGTCATCGCGGACGGCTATGACGCCGAGTTGGACGAATTGCGCCAACTCAGCCAGAACGCGGACGCCTTCCTGATCGATCTGGAGGAGACAGAGCGGCTGCAAACCGGCATCCCGAACCTCCGAGTCAATTTCAATCGGGTCCATGGCTTCTATATCGAACTACCGCGGTCGCAGGCCCAGCGCGTTCCCGATCATTACGTCCGCCGTCAAACGTTGAAAAATGCAGAACGCTACACGACGGCGGAGTTGCGGGAATTCGAAGGCAAGGTGTTGAGCGCCCGGGAGCGAGCCCTGGCACGCGAGAAGGCGTTGTACGAGGAACTGCTGGATCGTCTGCTGCCGCACGTCCCGTCGCTGCAACGATCCGCCGAGGCTCTCGCCGAACTAGACGTCCTCGCCACCTTTGCGGAACGCGCCGACCGCCTGGATTACCGGCGTCCGCAGCTGACCGAAGATAGTGCACTTCGAATCCTCGGCGGACGTCACCCGGTGGTGGAGCGAACGATCGACGTGCCGTTCACCCCCAATGATGTCGAGCTAGACTCGCAGCGGCGGATGCTGATCATCACCGGACCCAACATGGGCGGCAAGTCGACGTTCATGCGCCAGACCGCACTGATCGTACTATTGGCACACATTGGAAGCTTTGTGCCGGCAAAAAGCGCCGAAATCGGCAAGATCGACCGCATTTTCACCCGAATCGGCGCATCCGACGATTTGGCTACAGGCCGATCCACGTTCATGGTGGAAATGACCGAGACAGCGGCCATTCTGCATCATGCGACAGCCGACAGTCTGGTATTGATGGACGAAATCGGCCGTGGTACCAGCACCTTCGACGGTCTCTCGCTGGCTTGGGCCGTAGCTCTGAAGCTGGCGCAAGACATTCGGTCGTTGACGCTATTTGCGACCCACTATTTCGAATTGACCGTACTGCCGGAACAGGTCTCCACGATCCGCAACGTGCATCTGGACGCCGTCGAATACGACGATGCAATCGTCTTCCTGCATACGGTCAAGGAGGGCCCGGCCAGCCAGAGCTATGGACTGCAGGTCGCTGCACTCGCCGGCGTCCCGAAAGCGGTGATCCACGCTGCAAGGACCATTCTGGAGAACCTGGAACGCGCCGCCAGTGAGCGCCAGTCCCGAGCCGCGCCAAGCCGGCAACTCGATCTATTCGTGGAGGCGGAAGCCTCACCGGTCGTCCGGTGCGTGGAGTCCTCCGACCCGGACCGGATGACACCGCGTGAGGCGCTGGACTTGCTCTACAAACTTAAATCGATGGTTTGACCACCGTCATCGCGTCGAGATTCGACGTGCTGGCGTCGCTCAACCCTTCTTTTCCTGATCCAGCACCTGCGTCAACTGGGCAGCAGGCACGTAACCCGGCAGGATGCTGCCTTTCTCGGTCACGATCATCGGCGTCCCGGAAGCCCCGAGTTGGTTCCCAAGAGCCATGTGCTGGCTGACGGGATTGTCGCAGCTCTTGTCCGGAAGCATCTCCCCCTTCTTTGCCTTGGTCAACGCCTGATTTCGATTGTCGGAGCACCAGACAGTGACGGCCTTCTTGTAGGAATCGGAGCCCTCCCCCGCACGCGGGAAAAACAGGTATCGGATTTCGATACCGGCATCCAGATATTGTTTGATTTCCGAATGAAGCTTACGGCAGTATCCGCAGTCGATATCGGTGAAGACGTAGGCGACGTGTTTCACCTTCTCGGGTTTGAACACCACCATTTTCGCCACACCGACTTTGTTCAGCGATGCGACGCGCGCCTCCGCCAACCGTGGTTCGGTCAGATCCTGTCTCGCTCGGACGTCGATCATCGACCCTTGTATCAGGTAGTCGCCGTCCTCCGAGACATAGAACAGCTTCGGCCCGAACATCACTTCATACACGCCCTTGATCTTCGTCGGCTGGATCGAGTCTGGATCCATTCCCGGCAGCGCCTGTTTCAGGGAGTCCCGAATCGCCTTGGTGTCGGCCTGACCGATCGGGCTGATGGCCAGTGCCGTCAGTGACAAGAAGAGGGACAGTTTACGGAATCGTTTCATCGGAATTCCCAGTAGGCTCGCCGGAAGGCGAGTGGCAGGTTAACGGAACGATCTCAATTGAACAGGCGCCCGAGATCCAGATAGAACGCAAGGCCCATCAACGAAATCAGGATCACGAGACCGATCTGCTGGAAGACCATTAAAGCCTTCTCCGACAAAGGCCGGCCCATGACCGCCTCCACACCGTACAAAGCCAGATGGCCACCATCCAGCACCGGGATGGGCAGCAGATTGAGTACGCCGAGGCTGACGCTGATCGCGGCCAGAAACTTCAGAAACTGGGCCGGACCCAATCGCGCGGATACACCGGCGTACTGGGCGATACTCAACGGACCGCTGAGATTCTCCAATGCAGCCTCACCTTTCAACATTCTCCAGATCATTTTCAAGGTTAGCGCCGAATAATCATACGTCTTGCCGACTGCGGCCGCGAGCGCCGGAAGTAGACCGAGCCGGTAGGTGACGCTCATTTGTTGCTGTACGCCTTCCGGCACCCTCACCGCCGCGCCGATACGGCCGACCGACCCGCTCCGTCCGGACTCCGCGGCCGGCGTGATCTCGAGCGGAACGTCGTCACCCGAGCGACGCACAATGACGTGCAGCACGACCCCCGGATGGGAGCGAACCCGGCGCACCCATGCTTGCCAGCTACCGACGGGTTCGCCATCGACCGTCAGGATTCGATCTCCCGGCCGAAGTCCGGACCGGTCTGCTGAGCTACCTGGCTCGATGCGATCGATGACCGGTTCCAGCGCGGGCTGCCAAGGCGTGAAACCCAGCTTCGCATGGAAGCTGTCAGGGTTCTCCGCAAACTCCGGAGGGACCACCAACACTCGCTCGACCACTTCCCCGGCATCGGTGCGCACAGTGAAAGGTACGTGATCGGAATCCAGAGCCTGTTCCATCAGTTGACCCATCGCTTCGCTCCAGGTGGGAATGCCGACGTCGCCGATCGCTAGGATTTCATCCCCGTTGCGAAAGCCCGATGCCGCCGCAAGGCTGTCGTCAGGAACCTCACCCAAGACCGGCCGCAAACCGGTCTCGCCGCTGACGAAAACGATCCAATACAGCAGTATCGCCAGTACGAAATTGAACACCGGCCCGGCCGCCACGATCGCGACTCTGGAACTCAGCGGCTGACGGTTGAACGCGTGCGGCAGATCCTGCGCCGGCACCGGCCCTTCACGTTCGTCCACCATCCTGACATACCCCCCCAAAGGGATCGCGGAGACGATGAATTCCGTGCCGGAACGCCGTGCCATGCGCCGCCAGATCGGCCGGCCAAAACCGATCGAGAAGCGCAACACCTTGACCCCGAGCCGTGTCGCCGCCCAGTAATGGCCGAACTCGTGGAACGCGATCAGGACCGTGAGCGCAGCGAGAAACGCCACGATCGTATGCAGGATGTCAGGCATGCGCGATCAGCGGCCGGCAAGCCCGGCCATATAGCGCTCCGCCGTCTCGCGCGATTGCCGATCGGCGTCGAGCACGCACGTGATGGAATCGGCCGGCACCGCCTTCAAGCGATCCATGCAGCAGCGAATCGTGTCGGCAATCGCGGTGAACCGAATTCGCCCGTCCAGAAAACCCGCGACGGCTGCCTCGTTGGCTGCATTTAAGATGGTCGGCATGGTCCCGCCCTCGCGCACTGCATCATAAGCCAGCCCGAGACAGGGAAATCGATCGAGGTCGGGTGGCTGAAACTCCAGACGTTTGACCTGGAACAGATCCAAAGGTTCGACCCCGGAATCGAATCGTTCCGGCCAAGCCAGCGCGTGCGCGATCGGCGTCCTCATGTCCGGATTGCCCAGTTGGGCCAACACCGACCCGTCCACATAATCCACCATCGAGTGAATCACACTCTGCGGATGGACCACGACCTCCACGTCGTACGGTTGCAGCCCGAACAACAGACAGGCCTCGATGACCTCAAGACCCTTGTTCATCATCGTCGCCGAATCGACCGAAATCTTTCGTCCCATCACCCAATTCGGATGGGCGATCGCCTGTTCCGGTGTCACTGCGGACAGCGAATCCAGCGGGGCATTCAGCAAAGGACCGCCGGAAGCGGTTAGCAGGATCTTTCTGACCGAGGCCGAGCGCTCACCGGCGCGATATGCCGGCGGCATGCATTGGAAGATCGCATTATGTTCGCTGTCGATCGGCAGCAGTTCCGCCCCGGTCCGCCGGACTTCCGCCATGAACAGCGGACCTGACATCACCAGCGCTTCCTTGTTGGCCAGCAATACCCGCTTTCCCAAGCGGGCTGCAGCCAGCGTCGGCAACAATCCGGCGGCACCGACGATCGCCGCCATCACGGTGTCTACCTCCGGCAAGGAAGACACCTGCTCCAGCGCCTCCGGCCCGCTCAGTACCTCGGTCCCCGACAACCCGGCCTGCCGCAGACGGCTTTGCAGGCCGGGCGCATGAGCGGGATCGATCACGACCGCATAGCGCGGGTGGAACGCCCTGCATTGTTCGAATAGTCGCTCGACGTTGTTGTTCGCCGTCAGTGCGACGACCGCGAACCGATCACGGTGACGGGCGACCACATCCAGCGTGCTGACACCGATCGACCCGGTCGATCCGAGCACACACAGCCGCCTCACAGGTAGATCTCGCGCAGAAAGGAGCCCAGATAGAACACCGACACGGCCGCCGTAAGACTGTCGATCCGGTCGAGCACCCCGCCATGGCCGGGAAACAGGATGCCGCTGTCCTTCACACCCTGAAGCCGCTTTGCCAGGCTCTCGAACAAGTCGCCGGCGATCGAGATCACGACCGTCAGCAAGGACATCACCACGAAATCGGAGATCATGATCGGCTTGAATTCGGCGTAGAATCCCACCGCCGCAGCGAATGCGGCCGCGACCAGCAGCGCCCCGTAAACGCCTTCCACGGTTTTTCCGGGACTGATCTGCGGAATCAGTTTGGTCCGACCGAAACGCTTGCCGACGAAATAAGCCGCCGCATCGGCCAGCCAGATCAGCAGGAACAGGAACAGCACCTGCTTGACGCCGAAGTTGACCCGCAGCCAGACCATGATGATCCACGCGGTCAGCAAAACCAGCAGACCGACGACCCCTTTCAAGACCGCGGGATAGCGAATCTTCAACAGAGTCTCAGGCATGAGACGCAGCGCCATGCCGACGGCGAACCACCAGACGGCGACCGGCCACGCCAGCCAGTCGAGGGCGTAGGGTGCCCAATAGCGGGCGCTGACTTGGCTCGCCAACATCAAGCCGAGAAAACCGAGACGCGCTCCGCGCGATGAAAGACCTGCCAACCCGGTCCATTCCCAGAAGGCGATGAATACCACCGCTCCCCACACCACCGCAAACCAGAGCGGCGGCAGTTTCAGGATACCGAACACGATGATCGGCGCGAGAACCAAGGCGGTGATCAGACGATTCTTCAACATGACATCAGGATTCCGTAGGCCCTTCAACTCAGGTTCTTGTGTCCCGACAGGGATTCGACTTGCTCGCCGGTGTAACCGAAACGCCTCTGGCGGCTGGCAAAATCATCAAACGCCTTCTCCAGCACATTCTCGTCGAAATCGGGCCACAGCGTCGGCGTGAAGAAAAGCTCGGTATACGCCAGCTGCCAAAGCAGAAAATTGCTGACGCGCTGTTCGCCGCCGGTGCGGATGAACAAATCAGGCTCCGGCAAATCTGCCAGCGCCAGATGCTGGCCAAACATCGACTCGTTGATGTCGTCCCTCTGCAACTCGCCCCGCTGAATTCGAGCGGCAATCTCCCGCACGGCGCTGACGATGTCCCAACGTCCCCCGTAGTTCGCGGCAATGACCAGATGCATGCGGTCATTGTCGCGAGTGAGCTTTTCCGAAAGCAGGATCTTCTCCTGCAGCTTGTCCGAAAAGGCGGTTCGGTTCCCGATGAAGCGAAGGCGGACCTTGTTCTGGTGCAGCTTCGCGACTTCCCGGTCGAGCGTGGACAGAAACAATTCCATCAAGACCGAGACTTCCTGTTGCGGACGCCGCCAGTTCTCGCTGCTGAACGCGAACAGGGTCAGGACCTCGACGCCACGCGCCACGCAGTGCTCGACCGTCCTACGGACGGCGGTGACACCCGCCCGATGTCCTGCCGTGCGCGGCAGAAATCGCTGCTTGGCCCAGCGGCCGTTGCCGTCCATGATGATCGCAACGTGCCTCGGAAGACGCTCGCCACCTGACAATGCTTGTTCCGCTTCCATTAGCTGCTGGCCATTGTTGCTGCCACTGCGGCCCGGCCGCCACGTGACCCGCTGCCCCGCACCGTGACCACCGCCTCAGGCTCCGCGGCACGGGAGGGATCGATAAGATGGGCTACGGAAAGCGCGGTCACAGGACGTCCCCCCAACCAGCGCGCCGGAGATACAAGGCGGACCGCCGGGCTCGATCAGATCGCCATCAAGTCCGCTTCCTTTTCGTCCAGCAACGCGTCGACTTCCTTGACGTACTGATCGGTGAGCTTCTGAATCTGCTCTTCGATGCGGCGCTCCTGATCCTCGGAGATCATCTTTTCTTTCAAGGCAGCCTTGATCTCGGCGTTGGCATCCCGGCGGATGTTGCGGATCGCCACCTTGCCGTTTTCCCCCTCGTGACGCACCACTTTGATCAACTCCTTCCGACGCTGCTCGGTCAGCGGCGGCATCGGCACCCGGATGACCATCCCGGTCGTCGCCGGATTCAGTCCGAGATCGGACGAACGGATCGCCTTGTCCACCACCGCAACCATATTTTTCTCCCAGGGTGTGACGGCCAAGGTACGGGCATCCTCCACCGTCACATTGGCAACCTGGCTGATCGGAACTTCACTACCGTAGTACTCCACTTTCACATGCTCGAGCAGGCTCGGGTGGGCCCGACCGGTCCTGATCTTGGCCAATTCATGCCGGAGTGAATCCACACTCTTCTGCATGCGTTCCAACGTCCGCTTCTGTATGTCGTCCACCATGTTGATACTCGCTAACTTGCCGTTTGCAACAGCGTTCCGATGTCCTCACCCGAAACCAGACGCATGATCGCGCCCGGCTGGAAGATATTCATGACCCGCAGCGGCATCGAATGATCCCGGCAAAGCACCAGTGCGGTCGCGTCCATCACGTCCAGCCGTTGATCCAGAGCTTCGTCATAGGTCATCCGCGAATAGAAACGGGCATCGGGATCCTTCATCGGATCACACGAGTACACGCCATCGACCTTTGTCGCCTTGATCAGCAAATCCGCTTCGATCTCGATCGCACGAAGACTGGCCGCCGAGTCGGTAGTAAAGAACGGGTTACCGGTTCCGGCCGCGAAAACCACCACCCGGCCCTTCTCGAGGTGACGGATGGCCCGACGCCGGATGTAGTCCTCACAGACCTCGTTGATCGTCAGCGCGGACATGACACGGACTGGCCGCCCACCCCGTTCCAGTACATCCTGCATGGCTAGCGCGTTGATCACCGTCGCCAGCATCCCCATGTAATCACCGGTGACGCGATCCAAGCCCTCCGCCGCCTTGGCGGCGCCACGCACGATGTTACCGCCGCCGATCACCAATCCGACCTCGACGCCGATCCGGCAAATCTCGTCGATCTCGGTCGCCAGACGTTTCAACACCCGCGCGTCGAGGCCGCTGGACTGGTCGCCCATCAAGGCCTCGCCGCTGAGCTTCAGTAAGATTCTGCGGTACGCCGGGGTAGTCATCGGCGGCACTCCGAATTGCTCCCGTCGGGCATCATTGATTGGTAGATGAGTCCAGCAATGCCAAACCGATCAGGAGCCCCGCACCTGCGCCATCACTTCCTCGGCGAAATTGGCTTCCGCCTTCTCGATGCCCTCGCCGACCTCGAAACGGCTGAACCGAATCACTCGAGTCTGCCGGCTTTTCAGCAGTTGACCGACCGTCTGGTCGGGATCCTTCACGAACGGCTGGCCGAGCAGAGTGATTTCGCCGAGAAACTTCGCGATCCTTCCCTCCACCATCTTCTCGATGATGTTCGCCGGCTTTCCGCTAGCCTGTGCCTGAGCGGCAAAGATTTCTCTCTCCTTCGCGATCACGTCCGGCGCTACGTCCTGTTCCGCGACGCACAGCGGCTTGCTGGCGGCGATGTGCATGGCGACATCCTTGCCCGTAGACGGATCGCCTTCATATTCCACCAGCACGCCGATGCGGCTTCCATGCAAGTAGCTGGCAATCCGCCCGCTCTCGCTGACAAACTTCTGGAAGCGGCGAACGGCGATATTCTCACCGATCTTGGCAATCAGTTCCCGGCGCACCTGCTCGACAGTACCAGCGTGGCCGGGCAATGGGCTCGCAAGCAGCGCTTCGACATCATCGATTTCACTGCCCAGCAGCGTCTTGGCCACCGCGTCGCAGAAGTTTGAGAAGTCATCGCCTTTGGCCACGAAATCGGTTTCGCAATTCACCTCGACAATCACCGCCTTCCTGCCGTCGTCGCTGACACTGACCCGAAGTACACCCTCTGCAGCGGTCCGGCCGGATTTCTTGTCGGCCTTTGCGAGGCCGGCCTTGCGCATCAACGCGACAGCCGCATCAAGATCGCCGCTCACTTCCGCCAGCGCCTTCTTGCATTCCATCATGCCGGAACCGGTACGCTCCCGAAGTTCCTTCACCATCGCCGCCGTAATGCTCATCGATTATTCCTCACCAATCTTCAAATTCAATTCAATTCTCGCGGGACACCAAAAAAAAGCCCCCGGGCGGAGGCGAGACGAATCCGCATTTCGTACGGTGTCCCGGCAGAACCGGGGGAAAACGCCGAAGCATCGGCTAATCGCCGACTTCTCCGTACAATTCGTCGGCGGCGGAATCCGCCGCCAATGCGGCATCGGCCTCCATTTCGACGAATTCATCCTCGCCCCCCGCCATGTCGACCAAGCCACTGGCCTTGCCCTGTAGGATCGCTGTCGCTGCGCTTTGGGCGTACAGTTGCACCGCCCGGATGGAGTCGTCGTTGCCAGGAATCACGTAATCGATACCGGCCGGATTGTTGTTGGTATCGACGACGCCGACGACAGGAATGCCCAGTTTCTGGGCCTCGGCCACTGCATTCTTCTCATAACCGACATCCATCACGAACAGCACATCTGGTAGGCGGTCCATATCCCGGATGCCACCGAGGTTGTGTTCCAGCTTCTCGAGTTCCCGTATCATGCCGAGCGCCTCCTTCTTGCTGAAGCGCTGCAAACGGCCGTCCGCACGCATCCCGTCCAGTTCCTTCATCCGGGTGATCGACTGCTTGATCGTCCGAAAGTTCGTCAGCATCCCGCCCAGCCAGCGATAGTTCACATACGGCATGCCGCAGCGAAGCGCCTCTTCCTCAATGACCTTACGGGTGGTGCGTTTAGTACCGACAAACAGGATTTTGCCCCGGTTCGCGGCGACCTGTTCCAGATAGCGCATTGCTTCATTGAACAGCGGTAGCGTCTGCTCGAGGTTGATGATGTGGATGTTGCTGCGGGCGCCGAAGATGAAAGGCGCCATTCTCGGATTCCAGTAACGTGTCTGGTGGCCGAAATGCACGCCTGCTTCGAGCATCTGGCGCATGGTGACAGTCGTCATGTCGTTCTCCAAATAATAGAAAGTCGAGCCGCGCCCGACGCGATTCGACCTTAGGGTTACGCCTCCACCACCCCCGCGTGGTGACCGATGGTTCGACCTCGGCACCCCACCGCGCGTGCCGGACGGTGTGTGTTGTTGCTAAATTGAGTCGCGCTTTATACCATAATTCGATCTGACCAACAATCTGCGACGCACGCCGGGCGTCCCGTCCTACCCGCCTGCCACTCATGACTATCTCGATCAAGACTCCAGAGGAAATCGAAAAGATGCGGGCCGCGTGCCGTCTGGCCGCCGAGGTCCTCGAGATGATCGAGCCGTATGTGTGTCCCGGCGTCAGCACCGACGAACTGGATCGGATCTGCCACGACTACATCGTGAATGTCCAGCGCGCCATTCCGGCTCCGCTGAATTACCGAGGGTTTCCCAAATCGATCTGCACCTCGGTGAATCATCAAGTGTGTCACGGCATCCCGGGACCGAAAAAGCTGAAATCAGGCGACATCGTGAATATCGATATCACCGTGATCAAGAACGGCTATCATGGCGATACCAGCAAGATGTTTTTGGTCGGCGATCCGTCGATCAAGGCCAGGCGACTGGTGGCGGCGACACAGGAGGCGATGTATCGGGGCATTGCCGAAGTGGCACCCGGACGCCCGCTGAACGCGATCGGCAAATCCATCCAGCAGTATGCCGAATCGCTGGGCTACTCGGTGGTCCGGGAATTCTGCGGGCACGGCATCGGCCGCGCATTTCATGAAGACCCGCAGGTCCTACACTACCACGATGCCAAGGTCGACACCGTGCTGCAACCCGGGATGATCTTCACGATCGAGCCCATGATCAACCTCGGCAAGCGACAGGTCAAGATTCTGCCGGATGGCTGGACCGCCGTAACCAAGGATCACAGCCTTTCGGCCCAATGGGAACATACCGTGCTGGTCACTGCCACCGGTCACGAAGTCCTGACGCTCCGTCAAGTGGAACTGCAAGAAAATGCCGGCAAAAGGCTCGCTAGCGGTTGACCCCGGGGCCGACGTTTCGACGGAACTCAAGGACTGGAAGGAACGTGTCGAGGAATTCAACCGCGAACTGAGCGACAGCTTTCGGGCCGGTTGCCCGGTTTCCGAACTATTGCATCGACGCGCCGGGTTCATCGACGAATTACTGATCGACCGCTGGAGGGCATTCCTCGGGGGGGTTGCCGAGCGCCTGGCGTTGGTTGCAGTCGGCGGGTACGGTCGGTCCGAACTCTCGCTACACTCCGACATCGACCTGCTGGTACTGCTCGACTGCGAGACCCATGCGCCCGGCGTCGAGTGTCTCAACCACCCGCAGTATCAATCGGATTTGACGGCGTTTGCGAATTTCCTTTGGGATATCGGCCTGAAGCCGGGCCTCAGCGTCAGGACGCTCGATGAATGCATCGAGCAGGCCGCCGCCGATCAGACCACGATCACCAACCTGGTGGAATCCCGGCTGCTGTATGGTTCACGGCCGCTGTACGACAACCTGTGGAGTCGCATCGGCCCGGAGCACCTGTGGAACTCCCGCGACTATTTCGAAGTGAAACTGGCGGAACAACGTGCACGTTACGCCAAGTACCACGACACCGCCTACAACCTCGAACCGAATGTCAAGGAAGGCCCAGGCGGGCTCCGCGACATCCAGATGGTCGGGTGGATCATCAAGCGCCACTACAATTCCAAAGATTTGCACGATCTGATCGTCCACGGCTGGCTCACTGAGGCCGAATACGGCGAACTGATCGAGGCGCAGGAATTCCTCTGGCAGGTCCGCTTCGCGCTGCATGCGCTGACCGGAAAATGTGAGGATCGCTTACTGTTCGATCACCAGAAGGACTTGGCCCGGCAGTTCGGGTACGCCGGCCATGACATCAACGAGTGCGTGGAACATTTCATGCAGCGTTACTTCCGGACGGTGATGGGCATCGAACGGCTCAACGAAATGCTGCTGCAGTTGTTCAAGGAGGTGGTGCTGCACGGCATGGAGGACTTCCTGATCCTGCCGATCAATCGTTACTTCCAGGCCGTCAACAACTACATCGAAGCCGTTCACCCCGACATCTTCTCCGAAGAACCGCTGGCACTGCTGCAAATATTTCTGGTGCTGGAACAGAACACCGCGCTGCTCGGGGTACGAGCATCCAGCATCCGGCTGATTCGTCAGCATCTTTACCTGATCGACGACGAATTCCGGAACTCGCCGCGGGCCTGTGCCCTGTTCATGGACATCCTGCGCCAACCGCGCGGCATCACCCGGCAACTCCGGCGCATGAACCGCTATGGCGTGCTCGCGGCGTATCTTCCCGCGTTCGGCCGCGTGGTCGGGCGCATGCAGTACGATCTGTTCCACGTCTACACCGTGGATGAACACACGCTGTTCGTGATCCGCAATCTGCGGCGCTTCGCGCTGGAGCACCACCGCCCCGAGCATCCCCTGTGCAATGAAATCTGGGAACTGATTGAAAGGCCGGAAGTGCTGTACATCGCCGGATTGATGCACGACATCGCCAAGGGCAGTGGCCACGATCATTCGATCGTCGGGGAGCAGATTGCCGAGGACTTCTGCCGCAGACACGGCGTATCGAAGCGGGATACCGCTTTGGTGACCTGGCTGGTGCGCAATCATTTGCTGATGTCGTTGACCGCCCAGCGCAAGGACATCAGCGACCCCAAGGTCATTCACGAGTTCGCCGAGATGGTCGCGGATCAAAACACGCTGAACCACCTGTTCCTGTTGACGGTCGCGGACATTCGCGCGACCAATCCCACATTGTGGAACGCATGGCGGGACGCGTTGCTCCGTGACCTGTTCGGCTCGACCCGTTGGGCCTTGCGTCGCGGCCTGGACAACCCTCTGGAACGCGCCGAGAAAGTCCTTGGAATCAAGCGCGAGGCGCGGGAACTGCTCGCCTGCTTCGGGCTCCGCGATCAGACCGTCGACCGAGTCTGGCAGGATCTCGACGAGGACTACTTTCTGCGCTACCTGCCCGAAGAGATCGCCTGGCACACGATTGCGATTGCGTCCTGCCGCGAAGACGACTTTCCGCTGGTGCTGCTTCGACCGATGAGCCAGCGAGGCAGCCCTGAGATCTTTCTTTACGCCGCCAATCAGGACTTCATCTTTCCCCACAGCACCGCAGTGCTCGACCAACTCGGCCTGACCATCTTCGATGCCAAGATCATCACGGCGAAGAATGGTTACGTGCTGAACAGCTATCACGTGTTGGAACAGAGCGGCCGGCCCATCCGCGATCAGTTGCGTCAGATTGACATCTGCAACAAGTTACGCCACTGTCTGCTGTCGCCGACCTCGGCACCGTTGGAGGTGCAGCGCTTGCCGCCCCGGCACACCAAGCATTTTCAAGTACCGACACAGATCATCTTCAAAGAGGATCCGGACATGCGGTATACGGTCATCGAGCTGGTCGCGACCGATCGCCCCGGACTGTTGTCGAAGGTTGGCCAGGCGTTCAATCGTTTCGGAATTCGTCTCCACAATGCCAAGATTTCGACCATCGGGGTTTACGCCGAGGACATCTTCTACATCACCGATCTCAATAATCAGCCGCTGCACGCGCAAAAACTCCGCGACGCGCTGCGCCGAGCCATTGTTGAATTGGTCGGCAAGATCTAAAGTTCAGGGGGCGATGCGCTTCCGCATTGGCGCGCCATGCCACATCGAAGCGCCGCCACCGTGTGAGCTCGAGAGAATGTCATGAGCAACCTATCCGACCTTCAAATCGATAGCTGGTACCAGGACCCTCAGACCGGGAATGCCTTTCGCGTCGTGGCACTGGATCGGGCCTCCGACTCGATTGAAATTCAATTTTTCAATGGCGATCTGGCCGAATACGATTTCGCGTCGTGGGCCGAATCGAATTTCACGCCGATCGAGGCGCCCGAAGACTGGAGCGGGCCGTTCGACGACGTGGAAATTGACGATTTCGGCTACAGCGACCCGGACGTCCACGAACCGCACCTGCAGGGATTGACACTCGACGATCTGCTCGACGACCGGGAGGACTGACGATCCAGCCCGGGCTCCCGGTACGGGCTTGCCGCCCGCCAGAAGCCCGACCTTTCACGCATCGCCCAGCCCCTCGGGTGGGAACGGGCGCGATCCGTGGCATCAATCGAAAACGTATTCGCGAATTTCGCTTTCCTGGCGTTGCACCAGATTCTTGTCGACGGTCTTGCTGACCAACCGACTGGTGTGGCTGCTCAACTGTTGACGGAGAATACCGAGAAACTCCGGCGCCGCGATCAGCACCAGTTGCGCGAACTCGCCTCGCGCTCGTGCCGATTCGATTCTCTCGGCGATACGACGTGCGAATGCGACAGCTTCATGGTGTTTGGCATCGAACGGCTTCTCCATGCCATGGCGCCCCTCGACGGTCCCGTCGAAGCCTCGACCAGCCTTGTCAGACACGAGTTCCTGATCCCGTGCCCGCCCCTCGGTATGCGCGAAATCCTCCAACTCACTCAGCGGCGCAACCCGGCTTACTGCGGCGAAAATGCGCGCGCGGCTGCTCTCGGCGGTAACGACCCAAGTCTTGTTCATATGATCCTCTCTTGGTCTTCCTCAGACAGAATATTCTTTACGCCTGATCCACGAAAGCCGGGCGCGGACGCTCAAAAACCAGTCTCGAACCCTGGTTCCGCAGCGGCATCAATAGTCACGATAGTCGTCAAAGACGGAGGTCTTGCCGTCGCGATCAAAGCCGATCACGGCGAAAGCGTCTTTGCGATGTCCCGTTTCCATACCCGGCGGGCCCACCGGCATTCCGGGGACGGCGAGGCCGAACGGCCCCGACTGCGCAGCAAGCAGTTTCTTCACGTCGGCGGCAGGGACATGCCCTTCGATCAGATGCCCTTTGACAACGCCGGTGTGGCAGGATCGCAATGACGAAGGAACGCCTAATCGGTCCTTTACCGCGTCCATGTCCTCCTCCAGGACATCTCTTACTATGAACCCATGCTTTCTCATGTGATTCAGCCACTTGCCGCAACAACTGCAGCTCGCGCTGCGGTGCACGACGATTTCCGTCGGCGTCGATAGCGGTGCCGTCGGTCGATCCCAAGGGCTTTCCGCTGCATCCGCGCGACCCAGCACGAAAACGAGCAGCCCGAGCGCCATTGTTCGTCGGTCAATCATGTCGAAGCTGTCCCAAAATCAGTCACTCTCACCGCACAACGTGACGACCACCGAGCGCGATCCGCCATGCTCACGATGTTCGCCCAGGTAGATGCCCTGCCAAGTCCCGAGCAACAAGCGACCGTTGCCGATCGGTATCGTCACACTGCTGCCCAGCAGGCTCGCCTTGACGTGCGCCGGCATGTCGTCGTCGCCCTCGAGCGTATGCCGGAAGTACGGAAGGCGCTCGGGAACCAGATGCCGGTAAAATGCATCGAGGTCGTCACGGACCGTGGGATCGGCATTCTCGTTGATCAACAACGAAGCCGAGGTGTGCTGGATGAACAGCGACATCAGGCCGGTCCGGATTCTGCCCATCTCCGGCAATTGCCCGACAACCTCATCGGTGATCAAAAAGAACCCTCGCGCTCGCGGCCGCAATCGAATCGCTTTCTGGTGCCAAATGGTCGTCCGCATCGTCCGCTACATTGTAACAACAGAATGATGGCTACGCCGGCCCGATCAAGCGGAGCCGCCATGGCTGCCCGGACCACAAGGCAGCCACTGGACATTCCCGTCGATCATGCGCACCCACGATGCTGGTCGAACGCAGTGATGGGGCTTGGCCGACAGTCAGCCGCCGCTCATGCAATCGATCATACGGTGGTCGATGACCCGTACTTTCCGCCAGCATTCTCGTATCTTTCGGCGAGCCGCGGCCCATCGCCGACCCACAGTGACTCCGCCTGCAACGGACCCAGGAGCCAGAGGAGAGCGGGACAGCCCGGAATTCCGGCGCCCGTGTGGCCGGACCAGCAACCCGTCCACGCCGAAAAGCCGATGGCCTACGAAACGCCTTCGGCCTGGGAGACGCCCCGCGTGCGGGCCGACACCGGAGGCACGGCTTTCGCATAACGGATCTCCGCCTGGCGGCAGAATGCCTCGACCAACGATTCCATCACTTCCTTGAAAAAGCCGCCGAACGCGAGCGCCAGCAAACTGTTCGAGAATTCGAAGTCGCATCGGAAGCTGGCTTCGCATCCGCCGCGCGCCGACGGCTCGAACTGCCAGGCACCCCGGAAGCGTTTGAACGGGCCATTCACCAGATTCATCTGAATGCTCTTGCCCTGCACCATGGTATTCGCAGTCGTAAACGAAAATTTGATTTTTCCCTTCGCCAGCGTCAGCGTGGCACGCAGCGCGGTCGGTGACTGGAACAGAACCTTGACACCAGCACACAAGGGCAGATATTGCGGGTAGGAACTCACATCATTGACCAGATCATACATTTGCTCGGGGGTCTGGTCGACGCAAACGCTGGTACTTACTGTTGGCATGACGCCCTCGAATCCAAGAAGTTTCATTTAGTCAGGCCCGTAAATACCCTCCTGGTATTTCCGGTCGCCGCCAAGGCCGGCACCCGCCCTGGATGAACCCGGCCGGCGTAGGGGCGGGTCAATCACGAACGGGCAACGGCTTCGATTCAGGCCTTGATTTGTTCAGATTTCTTTCGGGACAGCACTTCCAGACTTTCACTCAGCCGCTTGATCTCGTCCGCCGCCGTCACCTGGTTGGTCACGTCATACTGGACCCCAAGGAAATAGATCACTTTGCCGTTGCTGTCAAATAGCGGCGAAATCATCAGATGGTTGTAAAACAGCTTTCCGTCCTTCCTGTAGTTGCGAATGGTCACCTCGACGGGCTCGCTGTTCTCGATGGCGCGGCGGAGCTGATAACGCGCGTCCTGTTCGCGATCCTCGCCCTGCAGGAAGCGACAATTCCGACCGATGATGTCCTGCAGGCTGTAGCCGGTCATGTTTTCGAATGCCTTGTTGGCGTAGACAATCGGCATGTCATCCAGGTCAGGGTCCGCCAGCGTGACGCCGTTGACACACGAATCGAGAATCTTGGACAAGACCTGCGGAATCAATCCGGGGTCCTTTTCAGCGACGAAACTCATGGCTTGGCTCCTCCGACTTTCGCATGATTGTAGGCCGCATGCGCGACCGCCCCTCAGGGCGCGCAGACGATGCTTTCCGCCTCGATCAAATTCTTCAGATTGCGCACGGTCCGCTCGGCGCCGTCCTGAACGACGACGCGAATCAGCTTTTCGAACGGTCGCATGAACACTTCGAGCTTGGGCAATTCAAAGGTGAAGATCACGCGGGTCGTCTGATCCCCACCATCGGCCTTCAGTTCGTAATCGCAGCGGTAAGGATTCGAGATGCCTTCGAAGCAGATCCGCCGCCCCGGGACGAAGACGGTGACGGCGAAAATCGATTCGGTGCGGTGTCCTTGGTCGACCCGGACTTGACGCGCCCGCGTTCCCAGCTTCACATCGCCGGGACTGATCTGCTTCAGTTCCTTCACTTCCGGCGACCAGCGCGGGTAGTTCACAAAGAAATTGTCGCCAATAAAGTGGAATACTTCGTCGGCTGGTCGATCGATGACGATACTGGCCTTGGCCACGACCGGCGAACACTCGCCTAATCCGAACATCTCTGACCCTCCTCTCGATCGTTACGGCGACAGCACATCCCGACATGCACTCGTTGCATCGTCCTGTCCTGTGACCACGGTATTTGACTCGGAGACGGGGCGCCATGCATCGGCAATCCTCATCCTCAGATCAGGTAAGTGTCGATTCCCGCCAGCAACAGGTCGTACTGCGCTTCCACCAATTCCTTCACGACCAATGCAGGAAGTCCTGCCACGACATTTCCCTCGATCGCGAGCCAACCGATCGCATCGGTGGGGCCGAGACTGATCACGTAACCCAGATCTCGATGCAGATAAGGTTCCAGGATCTTCAACCTGCCGGATGACCGAAGAATGTTCCGGGCGACCAGCTTGCCTTTCCGGACGGCAGATTGGGCGGTGAGTGAGTTGGAACCGATACCCCGAAAACGCGCGCAATCCCCGGCCGCGAACACACGCTGCAACGCCCGCCCGCCGACGGTCACACGCCCGAACACATCGACCTGCAGCGTCGGCTCGGTCACCTTGCCGGGAAACAGAAAAGTGGCGCCGGACTCCCGCTCCTCCACGGCACCGCTGTCCCGAATCTCGATCCGGAGGCGTCCACCCTGCTGGCCGCGATAGAAAGTCCGGGGCAGGTACTCGATCCCGAGATCCGCCATACGCATCCGCACATAGCGCCCCAAGTCCGGCGCGAACTGCTTCAACACCGTATCCTCCCCGTCGACCAGCCGAAGACGATGAGGCAGCTTGTGACGGCGCAGGAAATCGGCGATTTCGAACAGGAACTGGATCCCGGTTGCTCCGCCGCCGACGACGGTCAAAGGGGCATCGACCGTGCTCGCATGCCGCTCGAGTAACGTCGAACCGGCGGTGGTCATCAGATCGTCCAGGCCATAGACCGCTTCTCCCGTGGTCAGTTGCGGCGCCCCGGACCCGGTCGCGATCAGCAGGTAGTCGAACTCGATGAATTCATCGCCGACCGGAAGACCACCGTTCTGTTGCCACTCCAGCAAGTCGTCCTCGGTGAATGCGACGGCCGCCTGCACATGCCGGCAATTGAAGCGTTGCTCGATCCTGTCGAACGGCACGATGAACTCATCCAGCCGACGCCGAAACGTCTCGTGCAAGTGCGTAACTTTGACGTGGGACTCACGCGGATCGATCAATGTGATGCCGGTCGCCGGAGAGTAGCGTTGCAGCGATATCAACGCGGCGATCGCCGCATAGCCACCGCCAACGATCACCACATTCGGTGCACTGTTGCTCGGCAGGTGAAAAGGCAGAAAAGCCATGAGTGTACTTTTTCCCCCTGAATCGTTCGGTGTCCGAACGGGTTGGCCGAGGTGCCGGCAGGCCTGAATCAACAGACAAGCACTCGCAGCCAAAATTCCCCACGGAAGCCGGCGCTCGCCCGGAACGGCCACGTTGAGCGGCCGAAACCACGGCAATTGGACAGCGCCGCAACGCGGTTGCCCCGCTGAGGTCGTCCGCCGCCATGATAACGCAATCGCCGTCCATGCGGCTCGAGCAGCCATCCGTGGTTTCCGAACGCTCGCGGCCATCCGGTGATCGCCAACGGCGTACCCGCGGCGACATCCGCTGCGTGGACCGGCCCAGTGCGGCGCGAAACGGCTAGCGAGGCCGATCCCCACTTTGCCCCCCCGGCCGCCGCCGTTGCCGCAAGCGCGGGTGTAGGAGGCTGACGCATCGACACCGGTATCCTACAATATCCGGGCCTTCGTTCACGCCTTCCCCACGCGGTCACCCATGCGCACCAGTCAGTTCCCGTTATACACCTTGAAGGAAACTCCAGCCGACGCGGAGATCGTCAGTCATCAACTGATGTTGCGTGCCGGCCTGATCCGGAAGCTCGCCGCCGGACTCTACACCTGGCTGCCACTCGGGTTTCGCGTGCTGCATCGGGTCACCACCATCGTCCGCCAGGAAATGGACCGAATCGGTGCACTGGAAGTACTGATGCCGGTGGTGCAACCGGCCGAACTGTGGCAGGAGTCCGGCCGCTGGGAACAGTACGGTCCGGAATTGGCGCGACTGAAGGACCGCCATCAACGCGACTTCTGCCTCGGTCCGACGCATGAGGAGATCATCACCGACCTGGCGCGGAGCGAACTGAAGAGCTACAAGCAGCTACCGGTCACCTATTACCAGATTCAGACCAAGTTCCGCGACGAGATCCGACCGCGATTCGGCGTGATGCGCGCGCGCGAATTCATGATGAAGGACGCCTATTCGTTTCATCTGGACCGCGAGTCGCTGCAGCAGACCTATGACGCCATGTTCCATGCCTACGGCCGAATTTTCAGCCGACTGGGCCTGCGATTCCGAGCGGTCGAAGCGGACACCGGCGCAATCGGCGGCAGCTCCTCACACGAATTCCATGTGCTCGCCGAATCCGGCGAAGACGCCATCGCGTTCAGCGACGGCAGCGATTACGCCGCCAATGTTGAAATGGCCGAGGCCGCGAAGCCGGCGATCGCCCGGCCGGCCGGCGCCTGCCGCCTAGAGAAGATCGCGACGCCCGGACAACGTACGATCGAAGAAGTCAGCGACTTCCTGAACGTCCCGCCCAGCCGGATCGTCAAGACGCTCGCGATTGTGGTCGAGGATCGGATGCTGCTGTTGCTGCTGCGCGGCGATCACGAACTCAACGAGGTCAAGGTCCGGAAGCTCGTCGGACTGCCCGACTTCCGCTTCGCAACCGAGGAAGAGATCGAGCAACGCCTCGGCTGTCGGGCGGGTTACATCGGGCCGGTGGGTGTGGCACCCGACATCGAAATCGTCGTCGATCGTGACGTGATCCCGTTGAACGACTTCGCATGCGGCGCCAATGAAACCGGCTTCCATTACACCGGCGTCAGTTTTGGCCATGATCTACCGGAACCGCAGCGGATCCATGACCTTCGCAAGGTGGTCGACGGCGACCCCAGCCCCGACGGTCGGGGTAACTTGTGCATCGCCCGCGGCATCGAAGTCGGCCACATCTTCCAACTGGGCGGGAAGTACAGCGATGCGATGCAGGCGGAGGTGCTGAACGAAAACGGACAAAGTGAAACCATGATCATGGGATGCTACGGCATCGGCGTCTCCCGCGTCGTGGCCGCGGCGATCGAGCAGAACCATGATCCGCGGGGCATCATCTGGCCCACGCCAATCGCACCATTTCAGGTCGCGCTGGTGCCGATCAACATGCAGACCTCGGATCGGCTGCGAAGCGCCGCCGAGCAGTTGTACCAGGAACTGCTGCGGGCCGGGATCGATGTACTGTTCGACGACAGGAAGGCGCGACCGGGCGTGATGTTCGCGGACATGGAACTGATCGGCATCCCGCACCGCATCGTGATCAGCGAGCGCGCACTGGAATCGGGCCGGTTGGAATACCGTGGGCGGCGAGACGCCGAAAGCCAGGAGGTCGCGATCGGCAGGGTTGTCGATTTTCTACGCGACCGTCTCAACGCCGACTGACCCCGTCGAAGCGCGGCAACGCGCCAGTCCATCGGGCGACGGCAGTCGGGTCAAGCGACTGCCCGGGTCGAGGACCCCGGGGCGCCCCGCGCGTCCGCCACGATCCGCCACCCGCCGTACATCACTAGCGCGGCGATCACCAGCCCGATCAGGAGATCGGGAACAGGTGATCCGGTGACCTGCACCGCGGCCCCGGCGATCATCACTCCCAGATTGCCGAGGGCATCGTTGGCGGAAAAGACCCAGCTGGCTCGCATGTGCACGTCGCCGTGACGATGCTTGGCAATCAGCGTCAAACAGGCCGTGTTGGCCAGCAACGCCAGAAGCGCCACGACAAACATCACCAGCGACATCGGCTCCCCGCCGTCGGCGAAGCGCCTGACAACGTCCACGACCACCAAGGCTCCCAAGAGAACCTGGAACTTGCCGCTGAACAGCGCGGCCCGGGTCTTGCTGCGCAAGCTCTTTCCCACGACATACAGCGCGATGCCGTATACCGCAGCATCGGCAAACATGTCCAGAGAATCGGCCAACAGCCCGGTCGACTGCGCCAACCACCCCGAGAGCGCCTCGATCACCCCCATCAGCCAGTTGATCCACAACAGCCACACCAGGGTTCTTCGTTCGGCCGTCGAACCGACGCTTCCCTCACTTCGGCAACCCGGCCCGTCGTGCTCGCAACCGGTCACGGCACCGCCCTGGCCTACCCGAACACGGCGGGATACGCCATCGCCGATCGACGATCAAGGCGAGGTCGGTGGAGCAGCCTGGCCCCCCGGCTTCTGCGCCCCCATCATTCCTTTCATGTGTTCAGCCATCATCAGTTTGTGTGTCAGCATCAGCTGCTCCTTCAGCACCGACCGATGCTCCGTCTTCAGCTTGTCGCGAACGGACTGATCAGTCGCCTCTCGAATCTGACGACGCAACTCGCCCAGCCGAATGTCCTGGGCCTGCAATTGCTTCCACGCTTCTTCCTGTTGCTGCTCGGTCATGGCGCCCATACCGCCCATCATTCCACCGCCCATTCCGCCGTGTTGCATACCACCCATCCCTCCCTGTGCCTCCGCACCGGTGCCGCCATGCTGCATACCGCCCATCATCCCACCGCCCATTCCGCCATGTTGCATGCCACCCATCGCCTTGTCCGACGGCTGGCCGGTGTTGGCACCTCCCATCGAATGCTGCATTCCGCCCATCTGGCCCGAGGCATCCGGAGCCGTAGCAGTCGCGGCCGGCTCCTCGGCGGCCGCCCCCTGGACCACGAACAGTCCGATCAGCGAGAATTGAACCAGCCGGCGAACGGATTTGATCTTCACGGGATTCTCCTCCAAGTCAATCTGTTGGTCTTGTCACCGCCGGATCGCCACCGGGAGGCCCGGTCCGATTCGGCCGATGCAAGGTATCAGGTCTTGATCTCGATCACCAGCGGGGCGGATGTTCCGACCCGATCACGGGTCGGTCGCCAGGCGATCGCCGGACACCCTTCGCGAACGGGCGTTTTCTGCGACAATGCAACCCGATTCGTCGGCGTAACCAACAGGCATGATTCGGATCGCATCCGTTGCGATTTCCGGAACCACCCAGTCGACCTGTTCCATCCATTCGGGAGTGACGACCATGAAAATCTCGATCATCTGTTGCACAGCGGCGATGCTGGTCGCATCCGACATTGCGGAGGCCTGTTCCATCGTGGACAAGAGGGAAACCCGCCTGGGTGTCGACTACGGCGTCGAAGGACGGTGCGCGAACAACGGCTGGCGCATCGCCTGCACCCTCTCCCAACAGCAGCAGCAAATCAGTTGCGAAGGCCCGGAAGGGGTCTTCAACGGGTCACAGATCGGCTACTTGGTGATGGCCGCCTGCGGTTGTACCCAGCAGCAGGCGTTGCAGCAGCAGTTGGAGGAACAACTGGAAGACTATCCATGAGTCGCCCGACGGACTGATCGAACCAGGGCCGAACACCGGCTGGGGTGCGGTCCCGCTTGCAGCGATTCCGCCGCGGCAATCGGACCGGGAAACGCCTCCTGCACACCGTTTGAAGGTTGACTCGAACTCGAGTAATGGCGCATCTTGCGAACGTCGAAGACTCATCACATCATGAAGCGAACCCTCTCCCGCCCCATCTGCCTGCTGACCCGCTGTTGGTTGCTGCTGTGCTGGATCTCGCTGGCCGCCGCGCAGCAAGCTCCCGGCCCCGAACCGCTCCCATCCTGGGCGGATGGCGCCAGCAAGCACGCAATCTTGGCGTTCGTGAACCGTGTGACGACACCCGGCACCAGCGATTTTGTCCCGCTACCGGAACGAATCGCGGTGTTCGACAACGACGGGACGCTGTTGGCCGAACAGCCCATTTATGCCCAGATGACCTTCGTGATACATCGCGTTCGGGCGCTCGCGGCGGGATTTCCCGGATGGCGGACCAGGCAGCCGTTCAAGGCCGCGATCGAAGGCGATCTGTCGACCCTGGCCGACTGCGGGACCTTGGGCCTGATGCAGTTGACGATGGCGACCCACGCCGGAATGACCACCGACGCTTTCGATCAAGTCGTTCGCGATTGGCTGGCCGTCGCACGCCATCCGCAATTCCGGCGGCCCTATACCGAGTTGGTCTACCAGCCGATGTTGGAGTTGCTGGAATACCTACGGGCCAACGACTTCAAGATCTGGATCGTTTCCGGCGGCAGTGCGGATTTCATGCGGGTATGGTCGGAGCGCGTCTACGGCGTTCCGCCCGAACAGGTCATCGGCAGCACGCTGAAGACTCGGTTCGAATACCGTGGTGACCGGGCCATGCTGGTTCGCCTGCCGGAGATCGATTTCATCGACAACCAGGCAGCCAAACCGGTTGCGATACACAAGTTCATCGGCCGGCGTCCGATCCTGGCGTTCGGCAATTCAGATGGCGACCTGCAGATGCTGCAATGGACCGCCACCGGAACCGGACCGCACTTCGCTGCACTCGTTCATCACACCGATAGCCGCCGGGAGTGGGCCTATGACCGACAGTCCCGGGTCGGCCGTCTCGATGCCGCACTGTCGGAAGCGGCGCGCCGGCATTGGCTGGTGGTCGACATGCGGCAGGACTGGAAGCGGGTCTTCCCATTCGAGCCGTAATCCTACGCATGAGTCCTCCGCGAATTCCCGGACGGACACGCGGGTCCGGCATTCGAACCTGGGGCTCATGCTTGATCCTTGCTGCGGCGCTGGTGTCTGTCGGCGGCTGCACGCTGATCAAAGGTGCGCTGCAACTGCCGGACCTGGCCATCCAGTCGATCCTTCCGTTCAACCAGCGGACCCAGACGGCCGACCCGGTCGAAGTCCAGGCGAGGCTGATCCGCTTCGCCGACAATTACCTCGAAGCGGTCACCCGCAATATGCGAAAGCTGCGGCACAAGGGAGAACCGATCGGTCGGCGTGAACTGGTCCGACGACGCATCCAGTACACCAACGACGTATTGGCCATCACCACCGGCTCCAATGCCTATGCCAATTTGCTCGATATGATCGTGCTGGTCACGCTGACGCGCATGCGGGTGGAAAACAGCGTGGCCGAGCACGCCCGCGTCGTCGACGCGGCAGCCATCAAGAAGGTCTTCCAGGATTCCGAGGCCGAGATCTGGCGAATCAGCTCGCTTGCATTGCGGCCGGAACAGCAGGCCGAACTCCGCGCCGCGTTGGCCAACTGGCTCAAACAGAGTCCCGGCATCCGCCTGGCCCCGGATTTGTCGGACCTCGATTTCGTCGCAGAAATCAAGCAGTTCAGCCGCACTCGGTCGTCGAGTTCCGCAACCAGCGTATTCAGCCTCTTGATGATCGATCCGCTGTCCGGCCTCGACCCGGCGGCCAAGGAACTGGCCGAGACGCGACTGATGGCGGAGCGGGCTCTGTTTCTCGCTCGCCATTTGCCGGAACTGATTCGGTGGGAGACCGAATACATGGCGATGAACACACTGGACATTCCCGACGTCGCCAAGCTGCTGGCCGATGCCTCGACGCTGTCCGAGTCGGCCAGCCGATTCAGCCAGGTTTCGGAAAAGCTGCCCTCGTTGATCAGCAGCGAACGGGCGCAACTGGTCGCAACTCTGAAGTCGGAGCGCCAGGGTCTGACCGCGCTGGCGACCGAATCCAAACACGCGCTGACCGCAGGCAGGCAGATGGCCGATGCCGCCAACGCCACGCTGAAATCGTTCCAGGCGGTGATCGCTCAGCTCGATGCGAGACCCGCGGACTCGGACACCGAGCCTTTCCGCATCCGCGACTATACCGCCGCCGCCGCGCAGGTCGGCCAGACGTCGGAACGGCTGGCCGACCTGCTCGTCGCGTTCGACCGGACGATCGGGCCGGACAACATGGAAACGCTGACCGCACGATTGGATTCCCTCAGCCGGCAAGTCGAAACGAGAAGCCGGGATGTGGTCGACTACGCGTTCCGGAAGGCGTTGATCGGCGGCGCGCTGATTTGTGCAATGGCACTGACGACGGTGCTGGCCTATCAGTTGTTGGCGGCCTGGCTCCACAACCTCGCGGAACGCCGTGCGCGGGCCCGGCCATCGGAATCGTGAAGGCCAGGACCGCCGATGGCCACAGAGCCGGCTCCGGAACCGCTGCCGGCGAAAGCGCACGCGGGCTATCCCCCTCTTTGGCCACTCGCCGCCGGACGACTGCGGCGGACTTCAATCGACGAACCGGATCGGAGTCCCGACTTCGAGACCGAGATCCAGCCGCGCGGTTCCCCGGTTGACGGCGATTTCCACCAGACCAATCGAATTCCGATACCAAAACGCCGTGCCGGTCGGCACTTCACAGAAGGTCGTCGCTTCGGCCAGCCGGGATTGTTTCACCAGCAGACGCTTTCCTGCCAGTGCGGGCTCGTAGCGGCGGCCGGTATAGGCGTTGCCGTAGTGATCGAAGTAGATGATCCGGTCACTGTCCGGCGCTCGCCGTGCCAGGTCGGGCGCAGGCCGCTGATGGTGCGCCCAGGAGAAATCGTGTTGCGCGATGCGCGCTGCAACCGGCGCGAACAGATCGCGTCCGTGGAAGGTCGCACAAAGCCGCTCCGGCCGCCAGTCGATCACGTACCATGTAACCGAGTCCACCTGCCGTGCGACATGATCGAACAGACCGTTGTCCGGCCCGACGAACCAGCGCCGATCGGCGTGCACGACCACGGGGTCGCGCCGGCCGCCGACGCCGGGATCGACCACACCCAGCACCACACACGCCGGCGGGAGATACGCCACCAGAGCGGCCAGCAGGTAGGCCGCCGATTCAGGGTCGCCGGCCGGAGCATTGCTGAGCAGATCGATCACTTCAATATCATCGGCGACGCACCGGATTGCTGCCTTCACCTGCCCGGTATAAGGCCCCTCGGCGCCGAAATCGCTGAACAGGAAAATCATCGGCGACAATCCCGGAAGCGAAAATGCCGATGATCGTCCCGATTCACGAATCGGCCACGTCGTCCGACGCTGCGCCGGCTTGCCGGTCAGCCGGTGGCACGAAGAAGCGCGAGAACAGCAAGCCGGCCTCGAACAGCATCCACATCGGCACCGCTAGCAGCGTCTGGGACACCACATCGGGCGGTGTCAGCACCATGCCGACCACGAAGGCCAAAACGATGACGTAGGGTCGCTTGTCGCTCAAGGCCTGACGCGGCATCACCCCGCTCCAGACCAGCAGGATCGTTGCGATCGGCACCTCGAATGCGACACCGAAGGCGAAGAAGATGGTCAGCACGAAGTCGAGATAATGCGAAATGTCCGTCATGACCGCGACGCCCGGAGGCGCAGCGGCCGACAAGAAGCCGAACAGCAACGGAAAGACCGCGAAATAGGCGAATGCCATGCCGCAATAAAACAGCACGACGCTCGCGAGCAGCAGCGGGAACGCCAGTCGGCGCTCATGCCGATAAAGTCCCGGCGCGATAAACGCCCATGCCTGATACAACACATAGGGCATCGCGAGGAAGACCGAGACCACCAAGGTGAGCTTGAATGGCGTCAGGAACGGAGAGGCGACCTCGATCGCGATCATTTGCGTGCCCGACGGCATGTGCTGCAGCAGCGGCCCGGCCAGAAGCGCGTAGATCTGATTCGCGAAATAGGCGAGACCGAGAAAGATCAGCAACACGGCGACGAGACAGCGAATCAGTCGGTCCCGAAGCTCGACCAGGTGTGAAACGAAGCTTTGGGTGGAGTCGTCGAACTCCTCGGCGTCACCGTCCCGCGGATCGACGATTCGTTTCGTCATGCGATTTCGGATCGGCTTCATCACGTTCCTCGGAGCGCCTCACGGACGTGGCGGCATGCGGCTCGTCCGGTTCCAGCGCGGCGCCCAGCGCCTTTTTCTCTTGCCGCAGCGATTCCCGGAGCTCGTACAGTTGCAGTTCGTGATCGATATCGTGCTTCACGGAAGCGACCATCGAGCGCGCCTTGCGAATCCAAAGAGCCGTCTCCCGAGCCACCCGCGGCAAGCGTTCCGGTCCGAACACGAGCAGCGCCACGATTCCGACCAGAACCATTTCCCAGAAGCCGACGTCGAACATGCGACTGGGCGGAGCTTCAGGCTTGGTCCTTCTTGTCCGGCACCACCTCTCCGTCGATGGTCTGGCCTTTCTCGGTCTTCTCGTCGTTCTCGCTCATCGCGCTGCGAAAGCTCTTGATCGCGCCACCGAGATCGCCGCCGATGTTGCGAAGGCGCTTCGTACCAAAGATCAACAGTACGATCAGGAAGAGGAGCAGCAGCTCCCAGATACCGATACCCATGACAGACCTCTTCAACTAAACGACCAGCCCAGAAACGACACCCCGACCCGCAGCTTAACGATCCGTGAGGCAGTCTTCGTCACACAGCGGCGTAACCTCGGCGAACCGTGGCACATGGCCAGTCCGGCTGAGGCCGGCGGCTGCAACCGCACCAATTACTTGACCCGCAACAAAGCCTTGCCTTCGGAATCGAAGCGGCAGAAATTGGCGAGAAAATATCCGCACTCCCTGGATGCGGTGGTTCGTGCTTCGTCACCACTCAATTTGACCTGCACCTCGCAATACCGTCGCTCTTCCGGAACCTGCTCCTTGAACACCAACTCGTTCTCGCTGACCATCTTTCCATCGCCCTCGACTTCGGCCGAACACGGTTTGAATCCCCGTTGCACCTCCTGGGCACTGGGCTCGAAATCGACGTCCATCGACGCCCTGATGTCGTCGCCGATCCTGGTGATTTTCAGGTGCTGCACATGCCCGCCGTCGCTCCTCACGTAGTGCTCGGTCGATGCCGCCGCCGTACCGCAGGTCAGCCCGGCCAGCACGAGAATGACTACATTCTTCATTGTTGCTCCCTCGGTTTCATTATTATTCGCGCCGCGACCGCGGCGTCGGATGGCGCTGTTACGCCGACCTAATCTCGCAATAGCTCGTTGATCCCGACCTTGCCTCGGGTCTTTTCATCCACCTGTTTGATGATTACAGCACAGTACAGGCTGTGGCTTCCATCCTTGGCCGGTAGATTGCCCGAAACGACGACCGAACCCGCCGGAATCCGTCCGTAGCTGACCTCACCGGTCATGCGATTGAAAATCTTGGTGCTCTGTCCGATATAGACGCCCATCGAGATCACCGAACCGCGCTCGACAATCACGCCTTCGACGACTTCCGAACGCGCGCCGATGAAGCAATCGTCTTCGATGATCGTCGGCGCCGCCTGCAGCGGCTCCAAGACACCACCGATACCAACTCCGCCGGACAGGTGGACATTTTTCCCGATCTGTGCACAGGAACCGACCGTGGCCCAGGTGTCGACCATGGTGCCGCTGTCCACGTACGCGCCGATATTCACCCAGGAAGGAATCCGCACCACATTCGGCGCGATGTAGGCACCGCGCCGAACGGCCGCCGGCGGAACGACGCGGGCACCCAGCCGCCGGAAGTTTTCCGGCGCATAGTTGCCGAACTTGGGTTCGACCTTGTCGAAATAGCGTGTCTCCCCGCCGTCCATCACTCGATTATCGTTGATTCGGAACGACAGCAGTACGGCCTTCTTCAGCCACTGGTTGACGACCCAATCGCCGTCCCGCCTTTCGGCCACCCGCAGTTCGCCAGCATCGAGCCGCCTGAGCGACTCTTCTACCGCGTCCCGCACCTCCGCGCCGACCGAAGTCGGAGTCAGTTCCGTACGCTGTTCGAAGGCCTGTTCGATGACTTGTTCTAAGGTCATGGTTCGTTACTTCACGTCTAGGGCAAATTTTCGGATACGCATCGCGGCCTCCACACATTCGTCCAATGGCGCCACCAATGCGAGGCGGACACGGCCGGCGCCGGGATTGGCGCCTTCGCTGTCGCGCGATAAATAGCTCCCGGGCAACACCGTGACATGGGTGGCGGCGAACAGGCCGCGCGCGAACTCGGCGTCGCCGATGGGTGTACGCGGCCATAGGTAAAAGCCCGCGGCCGGCATCTCCAGTTCGAGCGCCTCGCTCAGGATCGGCTGCACGGCGTCGAACTTCTGCCGGTAACTCCGGCGATTGTCCCGCACGTGGGTCTCGTCACCCCAAGCCGCGATACTGGCATGCTGGATGGGAGGCGACATCGCACAACCGTGGTAGGTACGGTACAGCGCGTACGCCTGCAACAGGTCCGCATCGCCCGCCACGAAGCCAGAACGGAGTCCCGGCGCATTGGACCGCTTCGACAAGCTGTGGAACACCATGCAATGTCGGAAATCGGTGTTGCCCATGGCCTGTGCCGCCTGCAGCAACCCCGGTGGAGGCCGATTCTCGTCGCGATACAGTTCGGAGTAACATTCGTCGGAGGCGATCACAAAACCCCAGCGGTCCGCCAGCCGGATCAACTGCTGCAACTGGGCCAAAGGCATCACCGCACCGCTGGGATTCCCCGGCGAGCAGATGTAGATCAACTGACAGCGTTCCCATACGCGATCCGGCACCCGATCGAAATCCGGCAGAAAGCCGCTCTCGCCGTACAGATTCAGGAAGTGGGGGCGGGCACCGGCCAGCAGCGAAGCTCCCTCGTAGATCTGGTAAAACGGGTTCGGCATCAGCACCAGTGGTGCATCCTTCCGGCCATCCACGACGCACTGCGCAAACGAGAACAGGGCTTCCCTGGTGCCGTTGACCGGCAGGACATGCCGTTCCGCATCGATGTCCTTCTGTTGCAGACCGAAGCGCCGGCACAGCCACTCCGCAATGACCTGCCGTAGGGCAGGCATTCCCCTGGTTATCGGATAATGGGCGAGTCCGTGCAAATGGGCGATCAGCGCCTCGGTGACGACGTGCGGCGTCGCGTGCCGCGGCTCGCCGATGGACAGATTGATCGGGAGCAATTCCGCAGGCGGCGTGACGCCGTTTTTCAGCTTCGCCAGCTTCTCGAAGGGATAGGGCTGCAGCGAGCCAAGCAGGGGGTTCATCAGCCAGTGCTATCGAACGTCAAAAAGGGAGGCAATGGCCTCAGCCCGGCCGCAACGATCTTGAGTTCCGGCAGGAAAGCCGCGAAGTATAGAGGATCGGGGCCGCCGCTTCCAACCGGGCGGTTTCGGCATTGGAACGGAGCGAGCGGCGGCGAACGCCGGAGGAGCAGGCGAGACACCGCCCACCAGATGACAGGCACCCTGTTACAATGCCGCCGCACCTCACACTTACAACGAGATGTCAGGAGGGTGGTCTTGGCACAGTTCGTTCCCGGGCAACGTTGGATCAGCGACACCGAGCCCGAATTGGGCTTGGGCACGGTCCTGGATGCCGATGCGCAACGTGTCACGGTACTGTACATCGCCAGCAGTGAACGCCGTATCTATGCCCGCCGGAACGCGCCGCTGACCCGCGTACGCTTTGGCCCGGGAGATCAGATTACCAGCGTGGACGGGTGGACGATGACTGTGTCCTCGGTCGAAGAACGCGATGCGGTGCTCACCTACGTCGGCCGAGGCGGCGACGGCGAATACCGGCGACTGGAGGAGCTCGAACTCGACCACTTTTTGCAGTTCAACAAGCCCCAGGACCGGCTTTTTGCCGGCCGCATCGACCCTGCTGCGCTGTTTCGGCTGCGCATCGACACTTTGAGAAAGCTCCAGGAATTGGAGCAGTCGCCCATCCGCGGCCTGCTCGGACCCCGAACCAGCCTGATTCCCCATCAGCTTTACATCGCTCACGAGGTCGCCACGCGACACGCCCCGCGCGTCTTGCTGGCCGATGAAGTCGGACTCGGCAAGACGATCGAAGCCGGACTCATCATTCATCACCGGCTGTTGACCGGGAGAGTACAGCGTGTGCTGCTGATCGTGCCGGAAACGCTGACCCACCAATGGCTGGTGGAAATGCGACGACGTTTCAATCTTCGCTTCAGCCTGTTCGACGAGGACCGTTACCTGAGCACCGACGCGGAGAATCCGTTCACGGTGGAACCGCTCGTGCTCTCGAGTCTGGAGTTCGTGATGGGCGAGCAGGACCGACAGGACCGCGCATTGGCTGCTGGATGGGATCTGTGCGTGATCGACGAGGCCCATCACCTGCGCTATTCGCCCGAAAATCCCAGCCCCGAATACCGGTTTGCCGAACGTTTGGCGCGCCAGTGCCCGGGTCTGCTGCTGCTGACGGCGACCCCCGAGCAGTGGGGAAAGTCCGGCCACTTCGCCCGGCTACGACTGCTCGATCCGGATCGCTTCCACGACTATGACCAGTTCCTCGCGGAGGAAAGGGATTACGAGTCGCTCGCCGATGTCTTGAACAAGCTGCTGGATCATGAGGAACTGGACGAAGGCGCGTTTCGCCGGTTGCGCGCGTTTCTGACCCATGATCGCGCCGACGAACTGTTCGCGCAACTTGCCAATCCCGGCCGCAGCGAAACGGCCCGCCAACAGCTGATCCAATTACTACTGGATCGGCACGGTACCGGGCGCGTGCTGTTCCGGAACACCCGCGCGACCGTCGGCGGATTCCCGCGACGCGGGATTCATCTCTATCCGTTGCCGCTGCCGGAACGGTATTTGCCGGGTCTGCAGCGCCCTGATCTCGACTTGACCGCTTACCTGCAACCCGAGCGGCTCTGCTACGATCCCGCCGATGGCCAAGGCGACTGGTGGCGCTCCGACAATCGAATTCTTTGGTTGGTCCCATTCCTGAAGGCGCTGCGAGACGCCAAAGCACTGGTGATTTGCGCCCAAACCCGAACAGCCCTGGGAATCGAGGAAGCATTGCGCGTGCTCGGCGGCATTGCCGCCGCGGTGTTTCATGAAGGCATGACGCTGGTGGCGCGCGACCGTGCCGCGGCCTGGTTCGCCCAAGAGGAAGACGGTGCCCGCGTCCTGGTGTGCTCGGAGATCGGCAGCGAAGGACGCAACTTTCAGTTCGCCCATCATCTGGTGCTGTTCGACCTGCCGCTGAACCCGGATCAACTGGAACAGCGCATCGGCCGTCTGGACCGCATCGGTCAGAGTGCGACGATCCAGATCCACCTGCCGTTTTTCCGGGATAGCGCGCAGGACGTGATGCGCCGCTGGTATCAGGAAGGCCTCGACGCGTTCAACCGCCCTTGCCCGGCCGGGCAGCAGGCCTTCGACCAATTGGCGGCCGAATTGATCGAGCTGCTGCGCCATCCCCAGACGGAGCGCGTCGCCTCATTGATCGTGCGAACCCGCGAATTGAACGATCGCCTGCTGGAAGCCTTGCACGCGGGCCGCGACCGCCTGCTGGAACTGAATTCGTGTCGTCAGGAACCGGCCCGTCGCCTGATGGAGCAGATCGAGCACTATGACCGGAATCCGGAACTCTGGCGATATCTGGAGTCCGTATTCGATGTCTACGGTGTCAATGTGGAAGATCATTCCGCGCATTGCTACATCCTGGCTCCGGGTGAGCACCTGCGTGTCCCGCATTTCCCTGAACTCCCGGATGACGGAGTGACCGTCACGCTCGATCGCGTCATGGCTCTGGCCCGCGAAGACATGCTGTTCCTGACTTGGGAACACCCGATGGTGCGGGGCATCATCGACCTGCTGTTGAACAGCGAACACGGCAACGCCGCATTCAGCCTGGCCGACCATCCCGACCTCGACCCGGGACAGCTGCTGCTGGAGGCGTTCCTGCTGATCGAATCCCCCGCACCGCGCCATCTCCAAATCGGCCGTTTCCTGCCACCGACCTTGGTGCGCGTTCTGGTCGATGGCGATGGCCGGCAGCTCCCCGATCAGGTCGCCGAGACGCTGCACGAGCAGTCGACGCCGATCGCACCGGAGGAGTTGCGCCAGCTGATGCGCGCCCAGCGGCGGCTGATCGAACGTCTGTTGAAGCGCGCCGAGCAGATCGCGCAGGCCCGATTGCCGAAGTTGATCGCCGAGGCCCAGGACCGCATGCTGGCGTCACTGACCGGCGAGTTGAAGCGGCTGGCCGCGCTGCGCCGGGTGAATCCCTCGGTGAGACAGGAAGAGCTCGACCAGCTGAAGCAGGAGGGACTGGAGTTGCACAGCACCATTCAGTCGGCACAACTGCGATTGGAGGCGCTGCGCGTGATCGTTACGGCATGAGTCGTGCGATCCTCCGATCGGGAAGGCCCGTTACATCCACCGCAGCCGGTTCGCATTGCTGACCACGGTCACCGAGGACATCGCCATCGCGGCACCCGCAATCATCGGATTCAACAGAATCCCGAACATCGGGTACAGCAGTCCGGCGGCGATCGGGATGGCCAGAACGTTATACAAGAACGCGCCGAAGAAGTTCTGCTGGATGTTCTTCAGGGTCGCCCGAGACAATGACATCGCATCCGGGACCTTGGACAGCGAACCGGCCATGATCACCACGTCGGCACTCTCGATCGCAATGTCAGTACCGGTGCCGATCGCGAACCCGACATTGGCCTGCGCGAGCGCCGGCGCGTCGTTGATACCGTCGCCGACCATGCCGACGATTTCGCCGCTGTCCTGCAACGACTTGACGACCTTGGCCTTGTCCTGCGGCAATACCTGCGCCCGAACGTCGCGAATGCCGGCAGCCCGAGCGATCGCTCGCGCCGTGACCTCGTTGTCGCCGGTCACCATCAGGACTCGCACGCCAAGAGCCTTGAGCTGATCGATCGCAGCTTTCGAATCCTGTTTGATCGGATCGGTCACCGTCAACAGACCCACCACCCGCCCGCCGACCGCCAGCAACATCGGGGTCTGCCCCTGTTCCGCCAGTTCGGTCAGCCGGCCGGAAAAATGGCCGAGGTCGATATCATTCCGCAACATCAGCGCGACATTGCCGAGCAGCGCCGTCTGCCCGTCGATGACACCTTCGAGACCATGTCCCGCCACCGCACTGAATTTCTCGACTTTCGCCGGTTGGATCGCCCGTCGTTCGGCTTCGACCAACACCGCTGCCGCCAGCGGATGCTCCGAGCCCTGCTCCAAGCCGGCAGCCCAGGCCAACACGCGAGACTCGTCCCACCCTTCGTTCGCTTCGACCACCGCCAAATGCGGTCGACCTTCGGTGACCGTTCCGGTCTTGTCGAGCACCACACAGGTGAGCTTTCCGGCCGTCTGCAGCGCATCGCCGTTGCGGATCAAGATCCCCTTCTGCGCCGACTTGCCGACACCGACCATCACCGAGATCGGGGTCGCCAGGCCCAATGCACAGGGGCAAGCGATCACCAGAACCGTCATCGCCGCGACGAACGCATAGCCGAACGAAGGTGCCGGACCGAAAATCCACCAGATCAGGAACGACAGCAATGCGATGGCGACGACCGCCGGCACGAACACCGCGGCGATTCGGTCGGCCAGTCGGGCGATGGCCGGCTTGCTGCCCTGCGCTTGGCGCACACTGGCAATGATCTGCGCCAGCACTGTATCGCGCCCGATTCGGGTTGCTTTCAACAGAAATGTGCCGCTTTGGTTCAACGTGCCGGCGACCACTTCATCGCCGACGGTCTTTTCCACCGGCAGCGGCTCCCCGGTCAGCATCGATTCGCTGACCGAAGAATGCCCTTCGATCAACACGCCGTCGACCGGAATCTTCTCACCCGGACGCACCCGAACAGTTTCGTCGAGACCGACGTCGGCGATCGGGATATCGACCTCCTGACCATCCCGCATCACCCTGGCCGTCCGCGGCTGCAAACCGATCAGTTCCCTGATCGCCGAGGACGTCTTGCCACGCGCCCGTGTCTCCAACGCCTGGCCGAGATTGATGAAGGCAAGGATCACGACGGCTGCCTCGAAATAGGCGTGCATCGCCTCCGGCGGCAGCAGCGTCGCAAAATCGATCGCCACGGTCGAATAGAACCAGGCGGCCCCTGTTCCCAGTGCGATCAGCGTGTCCATGTTGGCCTGACGATGCTGTAACGTCTTCACGGCGCCGCGGAAGAAATGCCCGCCAGCGTAATACAGCACGCCCAGTGTCAGCAGCGAAACGATCGACCAGAACCGGCTCCCGGCAACGGTGCCCAGATGCGGCAACCATCCGAGGTGATCCCCCAGCATCAACGGAATGCCGAGCATCGCGGCCACGGCTGCTTTGCGCAACAGATCGCGGTAGCGCTGCGCTTCCAAGCCCTCTTGCTCCCCGATGTCATCCAGACCTTCCATCACCGCACCGTCATAGCCGGCGTCCTGCAAAGCCTGCTTCAGCACCGAAGGATCGACATCTCCTTCGACGGAAGCGGTGTGATCGGCGAAATTGACCTCGGCCCGGACCACCCCCGGAACCGAACTCAAGGCATCCTGAACGGCTTGCACGCAACCGGCGCAGCGCATGCCCAGCACCGAAAGGCGCTGTTGCCGATATTCCTCGACGAAACTAGACCGCATTACGGGATTCTCCGCATGTTGATGAATTCTAACGGACCGACAGGTAGCCGCGGCCTTCGCGCCGTCCAGACCACAGAGGCAAGGCCGGACGACCGCATCGAGACGCTGGAATCGCTCTCGACCGATACGACTCATCCATCAGGCGCGCCAATACCCTGCTGGTGGTTCCGGTCGCCGGCAAGGCCGGTAACACGCCCGGCCTCGGCTCGTGAGGCTGTTCGCCGCGCGACGACCCCTGCCCCGGATCAACCCGGCCTATCAAGGGCCGGGTGAATCATGGTCAGCGGGACCGGATTCGGGATCGCCCTCCGCAGGCATGATCACGAACGAACCCGGTAACATTCCCATCCAACAACTCCACGGTATCACGCCGGATTCCGATGGGACAAATTCGATCGTCTGTTTGCCTTCACCCAACTCGATGTCCAGATCGAGAGCCGGCACCAGGATTCGACGATTGCAATTGGTCAGTTCACGCCCGTCAATCACCCATTTTACCGGCATGCCTTGCCGCAGTACGAACGAATCGGGCCGGTAGCCGCTCCTGGTGACCGTCATCTGTATGACCTGGTAACCCGCCTCCACCGGCTGCCTGGCCTTCAATCGGTCCAGCCACTGGGCCAACTCGACCCGGGCAATCGCCGACAAAGTTTTCACGTCGTAACCCGTGCCGGTCAGGATCAGTCCCCGATTGACCATGATCAGGCCGATCAGCATCACGAACACCGCCGAAAGCTTCAGGATCTTCTCCGTGGCTCGGTGTGACACCAGGCTGGCCATCATGCCGAAGCCGAACAGGACGGGGAGTGTGCCGGATCCAAACACGAACAGGCGTTTTGCGCCCTCGACGAAACTGCCGGTTCCGGCCGCCATCACATACATGGCTTGCAAAGGCCCGCATGCAATCATCAGGCCATTGAGCAAGCCAATGGCGAGCGGACTGCGGTGGCGACGCGCCTCACCTTGGATGAAGTGGCGCAGAAAGCCGGGCATCCGAAGACCCAGTCGCAGCGCAGGGAACAACTTCAGCATGCTGAGACCCATCGCGACCAGGAATCCGCCAGCGACCACCCCGACCACACCGCGCAGCATCGGTGTGAACGCGATCACCGAGCCCAGCAGGCCGAACAGTCCGCCGATCACCGTATAGGACAGCGTCTTGCCAGCGCCGTACATCAGATGGGACGAGACAGCCGAATGGCGTCGCTGTGCCGCATTGCGCGCGGTGTATCCCAGCACGAAGCCGCCGCACATGCCGATACAGTGGAAACCGGTCAACAGCCCCACCAAGAACAGCAGGCCGTAGCTGAGGTGCTGGTCGAAATTCGGGAGCCGGACACTTTCCACCCAATGCCCGGCGGACAGCAGCAACGCAATGCCGGCCACACCCACCAGTACCGACAACAACGTCCGTGCCAAACGTCTGCCATGGGCCTGCGATTTCGCAGCGCAGCTGTAGCCCACCGCTTCAATGGCCTGCATCAGTTGTTCGCTGCCGGTCCGTCGGCTGTCGCATGTGACCTCGACCACTTCGCGAGCATAATCGGCGCGAACCAGGCGCACCCCGTGGATGCGGGACAAGGCTTCTTCGATGACGCTTTCGCAGCCGGAGCATTGCATGCCGCCGACATTGAAATGGTAAGTGGTGATCGACATCTGAAACTCCGCAACCAATGCGTGTCCGAATCGCCATTGCACGAACGGTATCGGACGCGTTCTGATAGAAAATGTGCCCCAAATATCAGGATACCCTAATAGATGGTGTGCCGGTGGCACGATCGGATGTGATCACCGAGGCCGCCCGATATCCGCGGCGGCAGTCGAACGCGGTCACCTCGGGTATCCGCAGTCAGCGCGCATGCCGCTCCACCTCGGTGACCCGGCACAGCGGATGGCCGGCTCATAGCGACCGGTGCCGTCGGCGGAGGTAGTCACTGAATTTAGCGACCCAACTGCGCTGAGCCAAGCGGTCACGCCTGGCACGCTCGTACTCTGCACCGAAGAAGGCCTTGGTCAGTTCCCCCGGAGACGGCTGCACGCCGTAGACTCGTTCCCAGTGGCAGCGTGCATCGGCCTGCAGCCGGAAAAACAGGGCATCATAATCGGAGTTTCCGTCGTAGCTCCACGCTTCGTCTTCGACGCGGATGTCGAGTTCATCGAGCCGACGGATGAACCAGCGCGTCAACTCATCCACCACGGGAATGTCATCAAAGTCTTCAAAAACCATCGCCGCCTTCCGGGTCGCCCTTGTCGTCGAAGTTCGACCGGCAATCCGCGGCAAGGTTCGAGTCGAACACGCGTTCCACGGGTCGGCGCGTGACGCTCGGATGCGAACGACTGCGGAGCCTAGCGCTCGCTCCAACCGGTCGCGTACCGAACACCGATCCCGAGGCTCCGATCATTGCCGGTTTGCCGACGACGGCGATGACCGCAATCGCGGATGAATTGCCGCTGCGGCCAGAACCGCAAACACCAGCAACAGCACCGGCCAGTCTCCCAACCGGACGTAAGGCGTTGCGCCGGACAGCGGTGTCACCCGACCGACTGCGGACGTCCGACGGAACATCGGCACCACGCTGACCGGCGCGCCGTCCGCAGCGATGATGCCGGAAATACCGGTGTTGGTGGCACGCACCATGAAGCGGCCAGCCTCCATCGCACGCATGCGTGCCATCTGCCAATGCTGGTGGGGCGCAATGGAGTTTCCGAACCAGGCATCATTGGTCACGTTCACCAGGTAAGCCGCTTCCGGAAGTCCTGCAAGCGCCTCCTGTCCGAAGATGTCCTCGTAACAGATCGTGATCGCCACTGGATAGCCCGCCGCACGGATCGCAGGCTGGCGTTCGACGCCGGACGAGAAGTCGGACAGCGGGATCCGTAGCAGATCGAGCATGAATCCGAGCAACGGACGCAGCGGCAGGTACTCGCCGAACGGCACCAGATGGCGTTTGAAATAGAATGCGCGTCGCTCGCCCAACACGGCAACCGCGTTGAAATAGCTTTCCGAAGAGCGGTCGAAGTACGGCACTCCGATCATCAGGTCCGTCGCATGACGCCGTGCATCGGCTTCCAATGCCGGCACCACCGCGGCTTCGATCTGCTGATAGAAGGCGGGCACGGCGGTCTCCGGCCAGACGATCAGCCGCGCGCCATAGTGCTGCCGCGTCAGGTCCACGTACATCTGCATCGTCGTCTGCTGGATCTCGGGCTCCCATTTCTGGTCCTGCGCAACGTTCCCCTGCAGTACCGCAGCGGTAAACGGCTCCCCCGCGGGCCGCACCCATGTCATTGCGTCCAAACCGGACGCCAACGCAAGCAACGCCAGGATGCCGAATAGGGCACCGCGGCGAACCCAGCCGCGGCCACGAAGGGCGGCCAACAACAGGCCAGCGAGCAGTGCGACGACCAGACTGACTCCGAAAGTGCCGAGCACCGGGGCCAAGCCGCGCAGCGTTGTGTCGGATTGTGTGTAGCCGACCAGCAGCCACGGAAAACCGGTCAAGAACCAGCCGCGCACCCATTCCATCGCGACCCAGATCGCCGGAAAAAGGCAGACCGATTGAACCGTTGCACTGCTATTTGGAAATGCGCGCCGCGCGAGCCAGCCTGCGGCGGCGGGATACAGCGACAGAAACGCCACCAGCAGCGCCGTCAGCAATGCCGACGACACCGCACCGGCGCCGCCGAAATCATGCAGGCTGACGAAGATCCAGGAGATACCGATACCGTACAGGCCGAGCCCGAACCAGTAGCCCCGCCGAAAAGCGGAACCGGCATCGGCATCCAGCCACGAGCCGAACAACAGCATCAGCGACACGACCGCGAGAACTCCGCAGCCGAATGGCGCGAAGGCCAGCGGCAACAGCAGCCCGCCGAAAGCGGCTGCCAGTTCGAACCGCACAGCCTGCTAGTCCGGATCGCCCTGACTGAGCTGACTGGCCGGAGATTCCGACATTCTGATGAGCTTGACCAAATGGACCCGGCGATTGTCGGCGCGCAGCACGACGAATCGGAATTCATCAAGATCCACGCGCTCGCCGCGGCGCGGGACGTGGCCGAGATGATGGACGATCAACCCACCGATGGTGTCGTATACCGCATCGCTCAGGCGGGTACCGAAGTATTCGTTGAATTCCTCGATCGGGGCCAAGGCCTTCACGGTATATTCCCGATCGTTTTTGCGGAAAATGTATTCCTCGTCGCCGAAGTCGTGCTCGTCCTCGATTTCGCCAACAATCTGCTCCAGCACATCCTCGATCGTGACCAAACCTGCCGCCCCACCGTACTCGTCCACCACGATCGCCATATGGCTGCGGTTGGTCCGGCACTCCTGCAGCAGCACGTTCAGCCGCTTGTTCTCCGGCACGAACTGGGCAGGACGCATGATCTCCCGCACCAGGCAGTGGCGGTTCTTCAGGCTGCGAGCCAGCAGATCCTTGACCAGCAGCACGCCGACGACCTCGGCGCGGTCCTCGCCGATCACCGGGTAGCGCGAATGCGCCGATTCGGCCACCAGCGGCAGAATCGTCTCCAATTCGGCGTCCTGCGGCACCACCACCATCTGTGCGCGCGGGATCATGATGTCGGCCACGCGCAGTTCGGCCACCTGCAGCACGCCCTCGATCATGGTCAGCGCTTCGCTCTCCAGCAGCCCCCGCCGTTCTGCATCCCGCAGCAATTCCATCAGATCATCCCGATCCTCCGGCTCGCCGGCCAGGAAATGTCCCAGTCGGCCCAGCCAGCTGCGATGTTCCCCGCTGTGTTCGTCCTTCATTCGGCGATGCGCTCCTGGTAAGGATTTGGAAATCCCAGTGCCGCCAGAATCGCGATTTCCTCCGCCTCCATGACTTCCGCTTGCCGCTCCTCCAGATGGTCGTAACCCTGCAAATGCAACACGCCGTGGACCGTCAGATGAGCCCAATGCGCACGCACGGGCTTACCTTGAGTGCCGGCCTCCTCCCCGACCAGCGGCGCACAAATCACGACATCTCCCAACAGGTCGCAAGGGACGCCCGCCGGGACCTGAAACGGGAAACTGAGCACATTGGTCGGTCCTTCCTTGCCCCGAAAGCGTTGGTTCAAATCGGCTCCCTCGGCCCGATCGACCACCCGGATCACCAGTTCCGCAGAAGACCGCCGGATCGCGGCCTCCGCCCAGCGCTGAAAATCGTCCCGGCTCGGTATCTCCGCCCCCGCCGATGCATTCTGAAGTTCCAACCGGATCATTCTTCGGTTGCAGCGGATCGATCGTACGCTTCGTAGGCAGCCACGATCCGTTGCACATGCGGGTGACGTTCTACGTCCCGGGTCGTGTAATAAGTGAAGCTGATGCCCTCGACATCGCGCAAGACTTCGATGACGTGCCGCAGGCCCGACATCTTGTTGCGCGGCAAGTCGATCTGCGTGATGTCCCCGGTCACCACCGCCTTCGATCCGAAGCCGACCCGGGTCAGGAACATCTTGATCTGCTCGATCGTGGTGTTCTGCGCTTCATCCAGAATGATGAACGAATCGTTCAGAGTCCGGCCCCGCATGAACGCCAACGGCGCCACTTCGATCACATTGCGCTCGAGCAGCTTCGCAACGCGCTCGAACCCCAGCATTTCATACAGCGCATCGTACAGCGGTCGCAGGTAGGGATCGACTTTCTGTGCCATGTCGCCCGGCAGAAACCCGAGTTTCTCGCCGGCCTCGACCGCCGGACGTGCCAACACGAGGCGGCGAACTTCTTCACGTTCCAGTGCCGCCACCGCGCTCGCAACCGCTAGAAACGTCTTTCCGGTCCCGGCCGGACCGATGCCGAAATTGATGTCGTGTTTCTGGATGCTGCGCAGGTAGTTCTGTTGGTTGGCGCCGCGGGCCACGATCAGCGCCCGTTTGGTCCGGATGTTGAACGCCTCGGCCGGCCCCGCCACCGCCTCGCCGACCAGCGCATCCACGTTTGCTTCCTGCAGCGAGACGTGCACGCGCTCCGGCGTGATCGGTTCATACCGACTCGCATCGAACAGGCTTTGCAGCAGCTTCACGGCGGCGGTCGCCGGCTTGTCGGAACCGATCACTTCGAACTGATTGCCGCGACTCGCGATCTCGACGCCGAGACGGCGTTCGATCTGCCGCAGGTGTTCGTCGAATTGGCCGCAAACACTGGCGAGCCGATCGTTGTCGGCCGGTTCCAGCGTCAGGTGCAGGGCGTTTGGATAACTAGGCAAGTTGCGCCGTCAGCGATTCCGGACTAAGAGCCGGGAGTGCCATTGATCGCACGCCCGCGTAGCGAATTGGGCAGCGATTCGGTGATCGCGACCTCGATGAGCTGTCCGACCCACTGCGGATCGCCCGCAAAATTCACGACCCGATTGTTTTCGGTGCGGCCGCACAACTCCGCCAGGTTCTTCCTGGAACGTCCTTCGATCAAGACCTTCTGCCGACTGCCCACCATCCCGGCCGATATCGCCGCGGCGTTCCGCTGGATGCGGTCCTGCAACGAAGCCAGCCGCGCCCGTTTCGTCTCCACCGGCACCGTGTCGACCATCTCGGCCGCGGGCGTTCCTGGGCGGGCACTGTAGAGGAAACTGAACGATGTATCGAACTGCAAGGTGTCGATCAAATCCAGCGTGTCCTGGAAATCCTGATCGGTTTCACCCGGAAAACCGACGATGAAATCGGAGGACAGGCTGAGATGCGGCCGCACCGACCTGAGCCGGCGAACCTTTTCGAGGTAGTCGTCGCGCGTGTAACCGCGTTTCATCAGACCGAGGATCCGGTCGCTGCCGCTCTGCACCGGCAGATGCAGATGATCGACCAGTTGCGGAATCTCGGCAAATGCCTCGATCAACGGCTCACCGAATTCGACCGGATGCGAGGTGGTGAAGCGAACCCGATCGATGCCGTCGATCGCCGCAACGTAGTGCAGCAGCAGGGCAAAGTCGGCGAAACCTCCGTCCGCCATGCAGCCGCGGTAGGCGTTGACGTTCTGGCCGAGCAGATTGACTTCGCGCACCCCCTGATCGGCCAGAGTCGCGATCTCGCCGATCACGTCGTCGAGCGGGCGACTCAATTCCGTCCCGCGGGTATAGGGTACGACACAGAACGTGCAATATTTGCTGCAGCCTTCCATCACCGAGACATAGGCCTTCGGCCCCTCGGCGCGAGGCTCCGGCAGCGCGTCGAACTTTTCGATTTCCGGGAAGGATACGTCGATCGCTGGCTGATTGGTGGTACGCACGGCATCCAGCAATTGCGGCAGCCGATGCAGAGTCTGCGGACCGAACACCAGATCCACATACGGCACCCGCTGCTGCAGCGCCTCCCCTTCCTGGCTCGCGACGCAGCCGCCGACTCCGATCACCACTTCCGGTCGGCGCTGTTTGAGCGGCCGCCACCGGCCTAACTGCGAGAACACCTTCTCTTGGGCTTTCTCGCGGATCGAGCAGGTATTCAACAACAGAACGTCCGCTTGTCCCGGATCGTCAGTCCACACCAATCCGTGCGACTGGCGGAGCACGTCCCGCATCTTCGCGGTATCGTACTCGTTCATCTGGCAACCGAAGGTTTCGATGTAAAGCTTCTGCGTCATTCAGTCTCGGGTTCATGCCGCCGGAACACCGGGCAACGAGGCGCAGTATTTTAGCAAAGTTTCCCCCCGCTCGCCTGCGCGGTAACAGATCGCCGGCGGACGACTCGGGCGCCGGCCCGACCCCCGGCCATCTCGGTCAGGTGGCGGTCGAACGCGTCAACTGGAATGGCGCGATGAAGGTCGAGCCACTGCGCAGAAACTGCGCCTCGGCATGACGTTGCGCCAGCAACGCCTTGACGCGATCTTCTTCCGTCGCATGAACGTCGATCAGCAACAGATACTTGCCGGCGGCAATCTCATCGTGGTAAGCGGCAATCTGCTGATTCTCCTTGGCGATACCGCTGAGGCCGCCGACCCAGGCACCGAACAGCGTGATGAAACCGAAAATCGCCACATAAACCAGACCGCTGACTGAGGAGCCGAACGGTTCCGCCATCACCACGTAGGCCGTCGCGACCAACGCCACGACAAACCCGATCAACGCGCCACGCTCAGCATAGCGCACCATGTCCAACTTGTGGATGAAGTTGGCGGAATGCACATGTCTCTTGTACAAACCGGCCTCATCCTTGCTCAAGACGTGAAAATGCCAGTCGCTGATCCCTTCTCGATGCAGATCGGCAGAGATCCGTTCCGTACTGTCGAGATTCCCGGTCAGATAATACAGTCGTTTCATTTTTCACCCTCCCGCTGCTTCGCTCTCGCCCGTCTGCGGTTCTCGTCTGGCCGTGTGCGCACCGGCGCACCAATATGACCGTATGACGTTTTCCAATGCCGCCGATGCTGTTTAGCCGCGAAATGGCATGCTGTCAAGGCCGAATCTCGTAGTGCGCCGCAGCGGCGCCATCCACACCGTCACCAACCTGCACACTTCGGACGCGATCGCTTGACCACCACTCGGCCCGGCGCGCGGTCGGGCACCTGCACACCTACCGGCGGCGCGTTGGTTCCGCGCGAGCTGGCCGCAGAACTCACAATCCCAAATATCGAAGCAGTAAATAGAACCCCCCGAAAGCAAAGACATAGACCGCGATCGACAGAAAGATCAGGTTGTGCCAAAGCCCTGTGCCGCGTGGTTTCACATCGCTGGACGCGATGACGTTCGACAAGGTCAGATTGCAAGCGAACACGCGGCAGTCAGGCAGACGGTCGTTCGGTTTCTTCTCCAGAGCCCACAGGACCAAGCGATCCGTGGCAACCGGCAATCCCGGCACTCGGCGGCTGGGCGGCACTGGTGGCGTTTTGACATGCGCCGTCTTGACCGCCATGTCGGACTCCGCGCCGGTTTCCCGATCGCCCCGGAAAGGCGGCTGCCCGGTGAGCATCTCATACAACACACAGCCCAAGCTGTAGATATCCGTACGTTGATCCAGACTGTAAGGCCTGACGATCTGTTCGGGACTCATGTACTCCGGCGTTCCCACTGCGACCCCGGCCCGCGTCCGCCGCTTTTCGCCAATCGCCAACGCAATGCCAAAATCGATCAGATACGCCCTGTGCTGCCGGTCGAGCAGGATGTTGGACGGTTTGATATCGCGGTGCACGATGCCCTGCCGATGGGCATAGTCCAATGCATCGAGCACATCGCGAAGGATGGCAGCGGATTCCTCGACGGTCAGCCGGCCTCGGCGCTTGAGGTAGCTGGCCAGCGATTCGCCCTCGATCAACTGCATCACGCAACAGACATTACTGCCCCATTCGAAGGTATCCAATACCTGCACGATGTGCGGATGGGACAGTCGGCCGTGGCGGCGCAGCTCATCGGCGAAGCGCGTCTTGAATTCGGCATCGTCTACGAGATCAGCTGCGACGGATTTGACGGCCACATGACAGTTATTGTGGGAGTCCCATGCCCGCCAGACCTCCCCCATGCCGCCCTTGGCGAGCAAATCGTTGATGAGATAGCTCTTGACTCGGATACCCGCTCTCAAGCCCATGATCAAACGATCTTCAATAACCACATTCCACGGCGATCATCGAGATCGAAGCGCGGCGCGTACTTCTGAGCCATAACGCCGCCGCGTGATATTCCCCATCGATGGCGGGATCGCCGATGTCGTAGGTGTGCAGAAAGTGGGATTCGCAGCGGCAAATCGTTTTCTCCAGCAGGACTCTCCGGTAGTGCTTGTTGTTCTCGATGTCCCACCCCCCCAGATACAACTTGATATGGATATCGCCCTCGTTCTCCTCCCCCGCAATTCGGAACCGGGTCAACCGGCGCACCGCAGGCGGCAGCGGAATCGCCATCGCGCCGCCGGCACCGGGATCCTTGGCGCCGGCACCCTGGGGAGTGGGCGACAAGGCCCGGGTGATTCCGACGCGAAACGGCTCGGGGATGGAGTTCTCTCCTTTCGGAATGTCGACCAGCGGTTCAGGATGAAACGGCATCCTGATCCAGCCGGTTCTGAGATCAGGGGCCAAGTGACTGGGTTCCACCGAACCCGGGCCCAACCGACTCTTGGCATATCGGGTTGCTGCACGGCTGATGGATTCCGCGATCACCTTGCCGGCCGCATCGAGCTGCAGCGTCGCAAGAATGACATCCGGCCTCCCCTCGGTAGTGTCCGCCGTTGCCGCCAGCACAACGGTACGCTCGCGGAATCGGGCTTCCAGGCTCTCCGGATCCGAGTCCTCGCTGACCAGGCCTAGCGTGATTCGATCATTCGGATGGAAATCGGCCAGTTCCAGAGGTTCCGCCTGTTCGAGAACGAGTTGCCGCCCCACTTCGTCGATCGCGAGGCCTGGCTCAACCAGCACCGATGTGTCCGAGCGGGCGGAAACGGTCAAGCCTTGCACCACGCCGCTACCATGCAGCAACCTGTTGTGCAGGTGGTGCTGGTTCCGGTGATACTCCTGCTCGGCGAGGAGATCAGTTTCCAGCAGCAGCTGGCCCCGGAAGTAGTTCGGTCGTTTCTCTTTGTTGATAGGTTTCCTGAGCATGATATTCCCCTTCAAGCTAGGGACTGGCGCTGCCCCATTTTGCCGGTTGCCGCTCTGTCCATTACCCCTCTTCCCAAACGATGTCATAGACGGTATGGGCCGGCTTCGCCAGATCGGTCACCGCGCGCACCGTTTGCTCCAGCGATCCACGACGATGCTTGGACAGCGGTTTCTGATAACGCAGCTTCAGGCCGAACCAGTACGGGTTCTCAGCCTCCAGCCTTGATTCCGTTCCCAACGTCGAATAACCGAGTTGACAACCAGGCTGCCGCTGGTCGTCAATCAATACCTCGAGTCCGTCCTGAATGAAATAATCCAGCAACCGAGCGAGGTACAACCTGGTACCGCGTTTGGCATACAGTGGCACGATGTCTGCCAAAAGGCTCCGCAGTCGCTCGTTGGGTAACTGCTCGGTATGACTCAAGGCGACCCATTCGGCCAGCCAGGGCAAGAAATCCTCGCGGGTCCGTTCGGGCGAGAAGAGCTCCGGGATTCGGGTAATCCAGGCTTCGATGCCGGGCGGCGGCTTATTCTTTTCGTTCTTATTGCGCAAGTCCTCGTACAGATCGTCCAGCGTCTTGTCGGGCGTGTCCTCGAACAGAACGGCTTCCAGTACCGACAGGAAAGCGTGGAGATCGGGGTTCCGCTCCGACCGGTACAGCGCCGGAAGATGCGTGAGCAGCACACCGTTTTCGCTCATGGCCACCCATCCTCCCGAACCTCGTACACGGGAGGACGGTCGGCTTCGGCCTCCACGACTCGGAATACTTCAAACGATCTCAGCGCGAAGCCAATCAGGGCGCCCGCGTCATTGCGCAGCAGACGCTGCCGGCCGAGCTTAGGGTGCACCCCGAGCCGCGCATCCCGACCGAGCGTCGAGTGAAGCCCCAACTGCACGCCCAATGCCGACTCGTCCCGTTGCAGCGTATCGCGATGGTGAGACACCCGGCTGAGCCGGACCCCTTCGACCGCATCGACTTCGGGTACCCGCTCCAGCAACTCGATGAGTTCGGAAAGATAGAGGTTTCGGCCCAGCGAGTTGTTCTTTTGTTCCTTGGCGAACGCGGGATCGAATCGCCGTCTCAATGCCGAATCGGCCGCCCGTTGCGCTTCTTCCTCGGAGAACCCGCGGCGTGGCATGACCCGAAACCGAACGCTTCCGAACAGGTCCGAGGGCGGCACGATGTGCAGCCGAACGGTCAGCAAGCACATCGGAGCGAGCCGGATCTTCAGAATCTCACGAAGACGCATGGCTTGTTCGTGTTCCGTCTCAGGCGGTATCACAACCACCAGACTGACATGACCGCGACACACCTGTTGCGGTGGCTGCGCCGCCAAATTCTGATTCATCAGACAGCGGACCACGGGTGGTTCGGATCCTGCGATCTCCTCACCGAGGATCCGCCGCGCCAAATACTCGAAGTCTTCGACGGTCACTGCCCGCTGCGGCTCCCATAGTGCCTTGACGGCCTTCTGCCATTCGGCCTCCAACGTTTCATCGAGCGCATCCCGCAGCGCCTCCGCGCCGTCCCATTGCGCCCCGCGCAGAAGTTGCAGGAATCGGAGCCGGTTCTCGCGGCTGACCCGGTTCAGCCGATACATCATCAGTTCGGTGAAATAGGCCAGCAGCTCCACCAGTGTAAGCCCCGGATCGGAGGCGTTGTGGTTGGTCCAGTCCGGCGCGAAACGGGGAATCATCCCGAGGCCTTCCTCAACGAGGTCGGAATAGGTGCGATCGTCCAGATTCGGAATCACCAGTGGCATGGCATTACTCGGCTGGATTGCTTGCGAGACCCGGATACATGGCGGAACCCTTCACGTCACCAAATCGATGCGATGGGTGCCGGAACGAACCAGATAGGTACCGTCTCTCAGCAGGCCCGAACGCTCCTCACCAGTCTGTAGGGCCAGACTGTGCACATAGGCCAGCCCCGGAATGGCCTCCAACACCGCGTAGAAATCGGACGGTTTCGGCAATGACCCGAAGGGCCAACCGCGGCCATCGTCACCGCCGTCCAGCGGGTCGAGGAATCGCGACAAGCGCTGCTCGCAAATCGCCAGCAGCGCCGCCGCGCCGGTATCGGGCTCTGCAGCCACTGCAGCGCGAACCGATACCGCGACATAAGCAGGAGATACCACGATGAGTTCAGCGAACGGCGCCCGGTACCGCTCCAGATACGCCCTTACTCGGCCTAGCAGTTCGGCCTTGGGACAGGTATCCCCGTCGCGGGCCACGACCACCAGGCTGATCACCCCACGGTCTAATCGTGCTGTGCCATCGGCGAGATTGCGCAAGGGATAGCACTTGGCTTTGACCACCGCCGGCGACGCCTCCAAAGCCAGATCCTCGTAATCTTCCGTCGTCACCGCCCGACGACGATGGCGCAACTGCCGTGACCCGCGCTCCAACAGGGCCTGCATGGTTTCTCGGTCCAGTCCGCCCCTGGCTGGATCGAGATTCGTCACCGCCTTCACGAACGGCATGCCGCTGCGCAACTGGGTCAGGCATTGGCTCGGCAGATTGCCGACCACACCGCCGCCGCTCTGGTAACGCGCGAGCCGGATGTTATTTCCGCCGGGCGGCGGTACGCAGCCTCGCCGGCCATCACCGAAACGGATCTCGCCGGTAATTCGGTCCACGGTGAAATGGCGGTCCGTTGGGCCGGATGCAAGGAAGTCCGAAACTTCCTGCCAGGGTACCCAGTATTCGGTTCGTCCGCCCGCTCCTCCGGCGTCAGGCGCTGCGCCCGGTCGCCCGCGTTCCCGTACCTCCAGGTTCAGTTCTCCGACAATCGGGTTACGAGCAGTACGAAACATCTGGAACGCCAGCCCGCTGCTCGAACCCAGTTCTTCGTTCTCTAGCGTCAGGACATGTTCCGCCGGAGCCGTGTTCAGCAGAATCCGCCGCAGTCGAGGCGGCTGCGATGGTTCACCGTCGCCCCTCCTCACACGAAGCCAACAGAGTTCCGAACCGCGGTAGGATGCTCGCCAAGGGAGCAGCGGTTCCGGCAGAGTCAGCCGGACCATGCCGGAGCGCGCCAACGACCGGGTCTCGTCGTTTACGGAGAGTTCCATCCACTCGCCACCATTCCAGCCCTGCCAGATCAGCGAGGACTGCCGGGACTGGCGGCTGTGGACGGTGGAAATCTCCGGTTCCGCCGCCTGAAAATACAGATCGAGCCGAGGACCTGCGATCGGCGCGTCGGCGCGCAAACCCAGATACAGGCTTGGAGTGGGCTCTGCCGCCCCGCAAAAGGGTTCGAAGGCCCGGCCCGCAATGATCTCAGCGGTTTCCGCGCGGACCGAGTCGCGCCTGAAGACCGCATCGGCCGGCCGCGGACCAAGTTCCAGGCACGAAGCGATCACGATGCGCCGGATGCAAGGCGCCGCAGCAGCGGCCGGCCAGGCCGAACCCCGGTCAGCCGGATCGATCGGATAGGATCCTCCGACCAGACAGGCGCGCAGCCAGTAGCCGGCCAGACCCGCCACAACGGTTTCGGCCATGGTTTCCGGCAGACGGAAACTCACGACTCCGTCTTCGGTCAGTCCTTGGCTATCGTCGCGGCAAGTCAGGCGCACCCAGCGTTCACCGCTCCAGGCTTCCCATTGAATCACCGGGTTACCTTGACGGGTGGTGGGAGGTATCGGGCTCTTGCCTCCCGCGGACGCCGGGTTTGTCAGTGCGATGGCGAGGCACAGCTCCGCGCCTGTATAGGCGAATTCCGGGCTGCTCAAATAGCACACGTCACCGAATCGCGGCATTTCGCCCAACGGAAAGAAATCCTTGCTGATGTCCAGGATCTGGCCATTGCAGCAGGCGCGTGCAATCGGGAGATTCTCTACCCGCCTGGATGCGGCGATGCAGATTGACCGTATCTTGGGCAGTCGCGCCGAATTGTCCCCGACCGCCGGCAACGCGGCGAGCCAGCGGCAACCCAGCCAGGCCGTCTCACAACCGCCGAGTGAATGCGTAGGCCAAGGCGGCAGATTCCGAAACACGACGAAACCGCTCCGACTCAGTTCCGCCGTCTCATCGACGGCCGGGATCAATGCCATCTCACCGCCCGGCGTTGGGATAAACCACTGAATGCGCTGATGTAGCGGCGGGTCCAATTCCGTTTCGAGCGCGATCTCCAGCCGCAAATCGGCCGTTCCCGACATCCCGAATACTTCGCGTTGCCCGATGAAAAACTCGTGGATGGCCGCCACCTGACCGGTGAAAATCTGTTCGCCGAAACTCCCCTCGACCGACAGCAGCGCGGAGTGGTCGCGCCAGCCATCCCGCAACGGATCGTAACTGATGGCTTGGTCGAGTTTCGCGGCGGTCAGCTCCAGCGAACGTTGGGTCTCGAATACCACGGGACCCGACGGCCCGGCCGCCGCCACCTTCGTGTACCGCGGAACGGTACCTCGACCGCCCGGCATCTGTCGGACCGGCTCGAAGCTCAGCGCCACCCTCGCCGACACCGGCGGGACCGGAGAAAGACCGAGAAGGTCAAGGAAAGCGACGCGGTTCTTTTCCGGAACCCGGTTCAATCGCTCGATGACGATTTCGCAATAACGGCCGAAGATCTGCGCCAGAGCCGAGGCGAACGGGTCTTTTGAAAGACCCGGCCACCGGGCTTCCAACCTCGCGGCCGTCTCGGCAAGAATTTCCGCGGTCGTCCGGCATTCGATCTTCGGCGGGCTGATCACGGCAAACCTCGCTCCAGGTAAAACGGGTAGACCAGATTGAATCGGTGATCCGTCGCGCGAACCCGATAGTCGATGACGATCAGAAGTTGCTCGCCGGAATCTCCGCCGGAAGTTGCCCGCACGTTCAGCACTTCGATCCGCGGCTCCCACAGCAGCAGGGCTTGGCGGACCTCGAACTCGGCGAGACCGCGGGTACCGCTGTCGTTCACCGCAAATACCAAGTCATGGATCCCGCAACCAAAATCCGGCCGCATGACCCGCTCGCCCTTGGCCGTTCCCAGGATGATGGAGATCGCCTGCCGGATGCTCTCTTCATATTCGGCGTGCACGACATGGTGGTTCCCGTCGCGATCAGCCGCGACCGTGACCGGGCAATGCCAACCCACGCCGAGAAATCTCGCGGACATGACTATGCGTCCTCTCTCCGATGGTCTGCTCGGGCTAGCCGCCGATGCACACCGTCATTTCCCCCCTGGCGATCTTGCTGGGAGGACCAACCGCCTCGAGAACGATATCACCCATGCGGCAAGCCGGCAGGCCATTGATCAGAACGGTCTGCGAACCATCGATCACGACGCCGGGACCATGGGGCGGCAGCGGCAGCGGGGTGGAACACAGGTGTACGTCGGCACCGCCGGCAGTGCTCGTAACCAAGCTCCCCATTTGCGCCGCGGCCGTCGCCTTGACGGTTTCTTCCGCGGCTTTGGCAGCGGGGGCGCCTGGCGTTCCGGCGGCGGCCACTGTCGCTGCCTCCGCCACCCGAATGGCCCCGTCGGACACTTGCTTAGCGGCCTGCAGCGCCGCCGCCGCGGCTGCCGGAACGCCGCGCCAGGCCGGCAGCGAGCCGATCAAGACATTCATGCTTCCGGGCCCGGGACCGAGCAAGGGCGGTAACAGATGAGTCAGGTTGTCGCCGACTCTTGCAGCAGGTTTTCCGGCCATCGCGACCTCGTGGGACAGTCAGTTCAGATTGATCATCATGCCCTTCAGATTCATCTGCGCACCGGCCTTCAGTTCCATGGACATGGCGGCCTCGATCGCAGCCCCGGCATCCGATTTCAGTTCGATACCGGCGGCCGCGGAAATCGTCACCTTGCCGCCGGACGAGTGGATGCCGATATCGCCCTGCGCCTCGATCCTTAGCGAATTGTCGGCCGTATGAATGACCAGCTTGTTATGGCCACTCTTGTCGACAATTTCGATGGACTCGCTGCCTGCCTGGTCGTTCAGGCGCAGGATATGGCCGCTGCGGGAGCGGAAAGTGCGGCAATTGTTCTCTCCATCCCGGTTGGACTCCGGCGGCATATCCTTGCCGTTCCACAGCGCGCCAACGACATAGGGAAAATTCGCCGCCCCGTGCTCGAACGCCACCAGCACTTCGTCATCCACCTCCGGCAGGCAATAGATTCCGCGGTTCGCGCCGGCCATTGGAGTGGCCACCCGAGCCCAATTGCTTTCTTCCCCCTCGGCCAGCCAGGGAAAACGCAGCTTCACCCGGTGCATGTTTTCAGGGTCTTCGTTGTCGGTGACGATCGCCACCACCACACCGAAATACCGCTGGTCCCGGTTCCAACCGCCGAGCAGGGTCTCGAACACGTCACTGTCGGTCACGAAGAATTCCTCCTGACGGAAAAAGCCGTCCGATAGCCGGAACCCGGCTTATAGCTGTGCTCCGCCGAGGTCACGTAGTAATCCCCACTGAAACGTTTGCCCAATCCCTCGATCTTCACCACCGTTCCGGCCCGAATCTTCGGCTGGCCAATGCAGAGGCCGTGACCCCGGATATAGTTCAAGGCCATTTCGGCAAACCACCCCTTCGCCAGTGAGTCGGCTTCCGCTTGGCTCTCTGTCGGCACGTCTACTGCGACACCGCCGCGGGATCCGAAACTCCGCTGCATCGCGTCGACCCCGGACCGGTCCCCTTTCATCAAGCGGGGTCGCGCCATCGCCCGACCCACAAATTCCTCCTTGCCCTTCGGGTCCCAGCCGCGAACCTGGATTTCGTCCACCTGATCCAGAATGTTCAGGATCGGGTAAAACTCCAGCAACTCCACTCCCGGACTCAGAGTCAGGACATCGGGTTTCTGATTGCGCCGCGGGCCGAAATACAGCGTCCTATCGCTGACGACCACCTCAAACCCGATCCGGTGCGCCCGCTCCAGAAGAAATTCGAGGTCAGTCTGGTTGTGCTGGAGCACATAGCCAAGAATCAGTCCGCTATCTTGAATGTCCGGCGTCAGATTCGCCTTGGCGCAAATGTCGTTGGCGATGTCGCTGTCCTTCATGTTGCGAAACGAACGAGTCTTACGCCCCTGCCGCAGACGGTGGCGGCGGTCATACCCTCGCACCGTCAAGGTCGGCGGGTCAGAATGGACGAACTCGGGCTCAAGGCCGGTGATTTCACCCTGGCACAGCGGTTCCAGCTGATCCCTGTAACCCATCCGCACTTCCACCGGGTTGCCTTCCATGAAGAGATCGTCGTCGATCCACCGCGCCTCCATCTTGACTCCGTCCCAGGAAAGTAGACGGAAAGAAAAGGTGGAGCTGGCATCCACATCCTCCAAAACGCTGACCGCAATCAGGTCCGCCATGGCCGCCAGCGGTAACTCCTGCCCCCGGACCCGAATTCCCACCTCCGGGGTCAGGGTATCGAAGTCGCGACGCATGCTGATCCTGGGCATGGGATCAGCGGCTCCGGGACGCCAGTTCGGGAATCATTAGAATGCTACCCGGCTCCAAGCCGCAGGGATCGTCCAGGCCGTTGGCTTCAGCGATCGGCCGCCAAAGGGCCGGATCGTGGTAAACCTTCGCCGCGATGCCGGCGAGGGAGTCCCCCTGCTTGACCGTGTGCTGCTTTACCAGATCGACGGATTGCCGGTTCTGCCTGTTGAGCTGATCGTAATTGGTCCACCATTCTTTGAAGGTGCACCGCAGGTGTGCCCGGACCGGAATGCCAGTTTCAAGAAATAACGTGAACTGCTGCTCCAGACTCTGCAGTACGCCTTGGAAGAAAACCCCGGCGGCCCCCCAGGACAGCCGGCACACGGGTGGCCTGTGCTTGGCCCCGTCGACCGTGATCAGCTTGCCGACCGCCTCGGTGTGGACCCGGACGTCGGCCTTGGACGAATCCGGCGAATCATAGGTATCGAACAACAGGTCCAGCGCAAGCGTAGTAGGTTCGGAATTGGTAAATTGCAGCTCCGGGTTGTCCTGGGTCTTCGCGTCCTGCTTCTGCCAGTTCGCGGTCTTGGAAAAGACCAATTTGTCGGGGTTGAACAGGGCCAAAATCTTTTCGGAACTCTGGTCGAATTCAGGGCGCGCACCGTTACTGCTCTTGGCTTCGACCGAGATGGTCAGCTTCTTCAGTTCCATCGCGTCCACCCCCGGCGTTCCTTTTCCAGCGTAAGCCGGCGCAGCAAGCGGAACCAGAGCTTGTCGAGCAGTTCATCGATGTCCGCGAGCCCGGCCGAAACGGCATCGGCGCCGATGGGTGCGCTGCCGGGTACCGAGTTGCAGGGTTGCCATTGGCGAATCGGATGAAGGTTGGCGCGCGGTGTGTCGTACTCCGCTGCCGCTGGCGCGATGGCGGTCATCGTCCCCTTGTCATGACGCACCGCCACGGGCATATCGGCGCCGGGCGACGAGAGGATGGTGGTTTCCACACCCTTCGGCTGGCGGCCGTTCGAGACGCTTCGGAGCATCGTGTCGCCCCTGCGGGACAGCGGCCGCACAATCGGCGCGCTTTCCAGCACAGACCCGTGACTCGCCTTTGAACCCGCTCGACCGGGGAAAATGCCGCCTTGGACCGGGTGGGGGACCGCTGCACAGCAGACATCCGCACCGGATGTGTCGGCCACGTTCGCGGCTTGTCGCGCAGCGCTCATCGGGACCTGCGCCGCCGGCACGACGACCAAGCGGCCGTTGTCCCGGGCCTTATCAGTGCCGGCACATGGCCGAAGACCCAAGCAACCGGGCATGCCCGGCCAAGCCTTCGGGTGCAGTGCAGAGGTGCGGTTGTTCCACGAAACGAGCGGCTCCGCCACAGCGGCACCGACGGCAAACCGGCCCGGAGATGCATCGCCAGCCGCAGCGCCGCCCGGAGTCACCGGCAGATCCGGCGGTGCGGTGCGTCCGGATTGTTCTCGCGGCCCGGCTGAGTTCCGGACGACGGCCCGACTCGCTCCAGATGAGCATCGCACGTGACTCAAACCCGACCATGAAAACGGGTAGGCCGGATCAGCGGAGTGCATCGGGCGCGCCGAAGTCGGATCGAAACGACAAATCCCTGTGTGGATTGCGGCGCGATTCGTCTGATCCGGCCTATCCGACCCTCGCAAGGTCCCTGTCATCACGGAGCGCCGAGCCGTATCGATCCTGAGGCTCGATCCGAATGTCGCCTCGGCTCTCCCCCTAACCGCCATGTGTGTGCCGTTTTGCAGGGCGGATTGTGCCGCGCGTCCTTCAGGTGAATAGATCCGGTGGAGGAGCGGCGCGGCGAGGATCGACTCGCGCCACTGTCCCGGGCCGCCGCTCGAAGGCGGGACATCCGTGTGCCCTGCTCTTCGCGCGGCGGGAACTTCGGAAAGCTCGCGCGACGACGCCCCGTCACTCCCATTTCCCGACACCGGCGAACGCGAGGAAAAACCTACCTGCCGCGCGAGATGCTGATGCCAAACATCCGGATTCTGCGCACTCGTTACAGCTGCGCCGGGCCACGATACGCAGGGCGAAAGCCCGGGTCCGACCGGCATTGCGCTACTCCGGTGGCTGACCGCAAAGGCCATGATCGGCAGATCGGCGGGTGAGCCAATCTGAGTGCCTATCGGTGCATGATCGAGGCGGGGAACGGTCCAGGACAACCCGCCTCTACGTCGATCGGATTGCCGGCCCAGAGCGTCTGATCCAAACGAAATCGATGGGTTGCACTTCGCCGTTGCTGATGCATCGGGAGGAATCACGATGCCCATAATCGCGGTGGGAATTGATAGCCAAGACGGATCGGCGCGGCGTCTGTGTGGCGCGCCAGGACCGGTTCTCGATGCCCGATCGAGCCAGTCGGAACCGAGCGCCGTCGAAGCGACGGAGTTGGCGTCGACCACCGGGGAACGCGACGGCCTAGTCGCGTCGTGGTCAGGGGCAGGGGTAACAGCCGCAAGAGATCTCGGGCGGACTGTAACCAGGGCGCTCGAGGTTACGCGAATTCGTCCATCGATTGCGGGGATGCCGGCCTTGCGATGAATATCATCGCCAGGCGTCGAATCCACTTCCAGCCCCCAGGTTGGGTCCACCCGAAGGGACTCGGGGTCGATCCGCAGCATTGGCGATGCCCCGGTGCGTCCTTCGCTTCCCTCCACCCTTCGCGCCACTGCGGCGACGGCGCGTACCGATAATGCACGAGACGGTGACAAGACCCGCCGTGATCTCGACGAAGTGTCGAAACTTGCCTCGCCTGAAAAGGCATCCGACGCGAAGCCGGTGAAATGGAAACCTGGCGCCACCGGGTTGTTCGTGGATGCCGATGCGACCGCAGAATTGGCTGGCCATATGCAACCGGACTGAATCCCCCCCTTGCGCCCCATTCCGGCCCGCGCTCGAACGCCGAGGTCGTCAGACAGTGCCCCGGAAGGTCGCCCCATCGTCGCCGCCTCGGGGCCAACATCAGCCTCCAGGGTATGAAGACCGACCGCGGTGAACCGGCGGAACGGACGGTTCTCGATCCCCGTCCATCCGGAAACCCGCGCCTGAGGCCTCAGGCTGTGAATGAGAGGAGTCTGCTGCACACCGGACTTCCGAACACCGGCATCTGCGGCGCGTGTGATCGGCACGGACGTCGGGCGGCACCAGATGTTCTCCATCGTGTAGTCAACCAGTGGAAGATCCAGGCCATCGACAAGGCGCGGGATTCCACGGCGGAGACGGTACCCGACTGCAAGACCGGTATCCGAACCGCGAAGGGAACCGACCCGACGCAGCGGGATGGTCGACAAGCCGGGGTGCCCATGACGCAAGCACAATGTCTGACCCAGCCCCGCCGGATGATTCCATGGCAGCAGCAAGGGATCGTTCGCGTTGCTGGGTCGGCCGTTCACGTGCCCCTCATGATGTGCAGATGACCGTTTTCAAACCGCTAGGTAGCCCTGGTGAACCAATTCCAGGGACTCGAAGGCGACTTCCGAGATGCCGGCCCTGAATTCGGGGCCGCTCCACTTGGCCGGGAAGGCCTTCCGAAAAGTCCAGCGCTGCTTTTCCTCGCCCTGGCCGTCTAGCAGCAGAATGGCGACGTCCTTGCGTTCGATCCGGCCGTTGACGATGTCCTGGTACCACGTCCAAAGTGTGTATTGCTCCCCGGACCCGCGCTTTAGCGTCAGGTGCGATGGGAACCTGACCGGTCCTGCAAGCCGCTGTTCGTAGTCGTTCACTCCCCCTTCACGAAAGGTCTCCAACTCGGTTTCGAACACCAGTCCGCCGACCTCGCTGAAACCCGCCACCACCTGCTGGTCCAATTCGACGCGGAACCGGAAGGCGAGGTAAGGATCCTGACGCTGACTCGTTCCCATGCTTCGGTCTCCTACGGATTCATCGAATCGTTGATCCGCCTGTTGATCGCGGCGATCTCTTCCACCCAGCGCTTCCGTTCCAGATGGTCCAGTCCCATGATCTGCTCCCATGGCCAATGGAAGTGATAGGCGACATAGGCTACCTCCTCATACAAGCGATCCGAGGGGTAGCCTATGCTTCCCCCGAGCCGGTTACCTCGACCTGAAATGTCGCCTCGCAATGCGGACAGGTGACCTGGATCCGGTTGT
>CAZXXC010000007.1:0-5513 GCA_964644665.1 uncultured Methylococcaceae bacterium | reverse complement strand
GTTTCATTGATCCGGCGGTAAAAGTCTTCAAGAAACGCAAAGTCCCCCGCGAATAGGCCCTCGATGACCTTTGGGTTGATCTGGGACAGTTCTCCCAGACGCAAGATCACGCGGGACAACAGAATCACCGCCAGATAACCCGGGTTCGTCTGCACCCGAGGATCCTTCAAAGGCAGCACTTCATCGGCGGCGGTGGCCAAACGCATCACGCCGTCGCGATGAAGATTGCCGTCGGTATCCACGTACCCCCGCGGGAGGGTGAAATTGAACTCCGTTTGCAAGGTCATGCCTTCTCAAGTCCCTCGTGCGCGATCTCCAGCGTTTCGATGGCCACCTCGTTGCCTGTGGCATTCAGGCTGGGGCCGGTCCATTTCGTCGGCCAGGCTTCCTTGAAGTTCCAACGTATCTTCTCTTCGCCGGCTTCGTCGATCAGGATGATCGAGCCGGTCTTTCGCTCCACCTTGCCGTCGATCGCCTTTTTTCTCCATTCCCATAGCGATGCGTCGTCGGTGACGCCGACCTTCAACGTGATGTTGGAGTACTTGTTGAGTCCCGGCATCTTGCGCGAGTGGATCGGATCGCTTCCCTCGCGGTAATCGATGGCGTCTTGGGAGACGTCGAGACCCGAGGCTTCCCGAAACCCGCCGCGATCGATGCCATCGACTTCGATGCGAAAGTGGTAGCCGCGATACGGGTCTTGTGGTCGCTGTCCAGATGCAGGCATGGCGCTTCTCCTCTAGGTTGATTCAAAGGGCGATTCCGCAATACGGATCCCCTCGGACACGCTCTGGGTGATCCTGAGGATCACGAATTCGGCGGGAGCCAAGGCGGCGAGGCCCAGGTAGGCCACTACCCGCCCGGCTTCCCGTTCCTCCCGCGGGTTGGATTCGGCGTCGCACTTGATGAAAAACGCTTCACCCCTGTCGCGCCCCTGCAAGGCTCCCTGTCGGTACAACGTCTGGCAATATCCGGCCAGACGCGTTCTGATTCGCTCCCATAGTGACGGCTCATTGGGTTCGAATACGAAATCGGTCAGATTCAGTTCGAGCCAGCGGGTCAAGGTCAAAACCACCCGGCGCACGTTGATGTACCGCCATGCCGGCCGCAAGCTCAGGGTGCGCGCGCCCCAAACCCGGAGTCCTCGTCCATCCAAGTAACACAAGCAGTTGACGCCGGCCTCATGGAGGATACCCTGGTCCCGATCGGCGACGCTCGACGCCAATTCGAGGGCCCCTTCGACCACGGCGTTGGCCGGCGCTTTGTGGGGACCCATTTCCCTGTCGGTCCGGGCGTAGACCCCCGCCACATGGCCGCAGGGCGGTACAGTCGTCAGCGCCGCCGGACCCCGAGGCGACCTTGTCGCTACCGCACTCCGCCTCGGGCTGTCGGCGCGTTGAGACACCCGCAGCCAAGGATGATAGAGCGCCCCGAAGTCGGAGTTGAGCATCTGCCGTTGCTGGGTGATTTCTTGGACGGTAGGACCTGCCGGCTCACCCTCGGTTGACTTCGGAGGCACGGCATCCAGAATCGCAAATCGGTCGCCCATTCTTTGACAGTGTCTTAGGACTACTTGTTGTATTTCCACAACGTTCGGGCCAACCGTTTCCTGCATCAGGTCTGGTACGCAGACCAAATCAGCGTCCTCAACGTCGTCCAGGATGCCTCCATCCGCGAAAGATTCCAGCAGCAATACCTCTGGCTTCCGCTGCTTCCGAAGCGGCAGCGGCACCACGAAACAGCCGTCCCCGCCGTTCTCGAAAAACCCTCTGACTGCTGAAATCAGGAAGCCGCCGGGGATTGCTCGGCCAACCACCCGGGCAAACTGGTCAGGGCTCCAATGGCTCAGATATCGCCATGGTCTGGGACAATCCTGCGCGTCTGGTTCCTTCTCCGGCTCGACAAAGCCCACGAACACCGGCCGTCCGGTTTGAAACCACCCCGTTTGTTCCCGCCGTGTCCATTCAAAATAGACACCCGGTCTCTGGTAACCGGCCATGCTGGACTTGCCTCAGCGCGCGAAGCCCTTCGATCCTAGCCCTTGGCACCACCGGCCGACTGGGAGATCCTGAAAATCACGAACTCGGCCGGACGGACGATCGCAACGCCGACTTCGGTGATGACTTGCCCCAAATCACGCGTCTCGGGCGGGTTCGTCTCGTCATCGCATTTCACGTAGAACGCCTCTTCCGGCGTCGAACCGAACAACGCGCCGGAACGCCAGACGATGGTCAGGAAGGACGTCACATTGCGCCAGATCTTCGCCCACAGAGCGCGGTCGTTCGGCTCGAACACCGCCCACTGCGTGCCTTCATCGATCGACTCGCGCAGGAACAGGAAGAAACGCCGCACCGACAGATATTTCCACTCGCCGTTCCGGTCTCCGCCCATGGTGCGGGCGCCCCAGACCGTGATGTTGCCGTTCATACTGCGAATGCAGTTCAGACCCAGCGGATTCAACATCTCCTGCTTCGCCTTGCCGATGTACCATTCCACATCGAGGGCGCCCAGCACTGGGGTATTGGCCGGAGCTTTGTGCACGCCCCGCGTCTCGTCGGTGCGCGCATAAATGCCCGCCATATGTCCGCTCGGCGGCACGTATGTGCGTCCGCGGTACTTCGCAGCCACGTTCCGCGCCGGGTCCAGATCCTGGAGCGCCTTCGCCGGATCGCGAACTTCGATGCGGGGGAAATAACAGGCCGCATTCTTGTTCGGTGGCGGCAGGACGTTGTCCGGATTCGTATAACTCAGTTTTTCGATGTCGAGATCGCCATTGCTATCGGTGACATCCGTGCTCGGATCGAGAATGGCGAATCGATCCTCGCGCTTTTCGCAATGCGTCACCAGCGCATCCCAGATCTCCCTCGTTGGTTCCAGCCCCGGCGCCGCCATGATGGCGATCTCGTCGATGGACTCGAATGTTGCCAGCGCCCGTTCCAGATCGGGATTCGCTGGGTCAATCCTGGCGACGAAACAGCGCGTGCCACCGTTGTCGAAGAACCCCTTGACGGCATGAGTCAACGCCTGGTGACCGGGAAACAAAGGTTCGGCGGACTTTTTCGGGTCGTCGGGCTGAGGGCCATAGGCCGAGAACGGCCCAAAGCGATTGGTGTATTCGGTGAAGTTGGTGCAAAGCTTGGTGTCGCAGGGTGCGACATCGATCACCACGTCCCGCAACAGATAGGGCTGCAGCGCGGAAATCTGCGGGGTAGCACCGACTGGCGGCGTACCGACTCTGGTCTCTTCCAGTTGCTGAAGGGTATTCAGCTGCACCTCACGCTGCTGCTGGAGGCTTTCGACCTCCGGTCCGAGCCTGGCGATCTCCTGAGTCAGGCGCTCGAGTTCCCTCCGGCTGGTTCTCAAGCCGCTTCTTTCCTCATCCGACAATTCCTCCCTGGGTCTCCCTTCCAACTCCTGCACCCTGGCTTGCAGCGCCGGCAGTTGGCTGGTTTTGTCCGTAAGTGCAGCTTCCTTTTCCTGCACCTGAGAGCCTAGCGCGTTGACCCTCTCCCGGGCGTGCGAGATACCGGCGTCGAGTTCGGCGGCGATGTCCTCCGGTGCCCTCTGACCGTTAAGGCCACGAACATTTTGGACGAGTTGCGCGAGAACCGGATCATAATCAGGATTCGGCACCGGACATTGAATGGTGTTCGGGACTGCCCCGATAAATCCAACCGTATTGGTTCCCACCCCCGCGATAGGCTGTTGGGCCGACGGAACCTCTTCCACGTAAACGCCGGGAGCGAAGTACACTGCTCTAGCCATCGTCAATCCTCCATATCACGCCGTTAACTAGGCCACAGGCCATGCCTAAGGAGTCAGGAACCCAAACCTTCCATCCGCGAACGGGGCCACGACGCCTTATACCGATTTTTCATCCTTCCCGAGGGAAGGAACTGCGGTAAATCTTGCCACTGGCCGTTCTTCTTGTTGTCGAAGAGTACTTATCCAACCCTTCCAATGATGCCATTTCCATGCCCCAATACACCGAGCCAGGCAGCAACCAAGACGACTGCTGCAGTCCGTCACTCACGCCGGTAAAATAATGCATTCTCTCCGCACCTTATTCGATGGAAAAATTCACCGTTTTGGACCGCACAATGCCCTCGGTCTCAACCCTCAGCGAAATACGCTTTTCCTGCACCACCTTCGAGTTATCACCTTGCAGGCGCAGCCTGTATTCCCCGGCAGGAAGATCCAGAAAGTAATAGAGTCCATCCGCCCGCGAGCGTGCGCGCCTGGTGCCGATTCTCGCCCGTCCCTCTTTGGCCAAATCCTGCCCAGATTCAGATGATCCGGACTTCGGCGACACGGACAGGTGTTCGGCGGTGAGTTCCACGTTGCCGACCGGCTGATCGGCGCTATCGGCAACCCGTCCGGACAGGACGACCCGGTGATCAAGCGTTTCCCACTCGGTCCAATTCGTCATGCCGACGATCCTCGCCGCATTCGCAGTTTGAGGGTCGTCTCGGTGACCAGAGGCACGGTCTCCGCCGCGGCGACGTCCACCGCAACGGTGACCTGATAATTCAGAGCGACTTTGGGCTTGCCACCAAGTGCCTGCCAGAATTCTCCGAGGCTTTGCAACCGACCGGCTTGAAGGGAACTGACCGGCAGCGCCGGATGTTGCCCGACGAGCGATCCTTGTAGCACATCTTCCGGAATCGTCCGGTATTGCAGCAGCACCCGCATAACTTCCCCGAGCAGCCGATGTTCGTCCTCGGAAGGGTCGGGAACGCTCGAGTTGGGCCAAGCCGTGATCAGATAGGAGAAATCCACCCTCGCCGGCGCGAGCGTGCGTTTCGCAGTGCCGTCGCTCTGGCGTTCGAAGCTCACGTCATTACTGCGCAGCTCGAGATTCTCGCGAATGTCATAAAGGAACAGGTCGATGGCGGGCAGCGTCACCGACTGTGGGGGAAACTGATCGTCCGGCCTAGCGAAACTGACCTGCACCTGTTCTGCGAGCCCTCGCGGCAGGTGGTGGCGCAATAGGTTAGCCAAGGTTTCGTCCAAGTCGTTGATCACAGCCTGTCCCTACTCCGTACCCATTACGGCGTGCCGCGCTTCGTCAACCTTCGAGGCGGCGCCAACCGAAATGCGCAGACAGTCTTTGGCCCGACTGCGTCAATTTCGGCTCCCTAGCCTCGGTGCTCACCGTCTGCGCCGGAAACGACCCGACCGACGGCCAGCCGTTGTGGCAAGATTGGAGCACGACTGCGCAGAACCTGTGAATACGTACTACTACGTATCGTCTCTGTAGTCCCTCGAACCCGGTGCGGTCAGGCTGTCGCCGCCTCGGATCAACGGCAAAATTCCGTGATTCAGGCGCCTGCGTTATCCGATTTCCCACGACCGGCGGCTAGTTCGACATCGATAGGCGTTCAAGCGGACCCTATCTCCGGCTCTCGGGTTGTCTGCGTCTCAGTGGCGACAGGCGTTTCCGTTTCACTGCCGATCGACGGTGTTGTTTCCCCAGCTGATTCGCAAATCACCGGCCGGTTTTCCGGGTGGAGATT
>CAZXXC010000006.1:65496-72508 GCA_964644665.1 uncultured Methylococcaceae bacterium | reverse complement strand
CGGCCGCCGTGGCCTTCACCGACGGCCGGCAGATCGGCGCGACCCTGGACCGGAACGGCCTGCGTCCGGCCCGTTACCTGATCACCGACGATGATTACGTCATCATGGCGTCGGAAATGGGCGTGCTCGATGTGCCGCAGCACAAGATCATCAAGAAATGGCGCCTGCAGCCGGGCAAGATGTTCCTGATCGATCTCGAGCAGGGACGCATCATCGACGATGCCGAAATCAAGTCGAGCCTGGCCGAGCGCGCGCCGTACGACGCGTGGCTGGATCAGACGCAGATCCATCTGGAGAATCTGCCGGCCGAGGTCGCCGCGATGCCGCCGGACCATCAGACGCTGCTGGACCGCCAGCAGGCGTTCGGTTACACCCAGGAGGACATCAAGGTGTTCTTCCGGCCGATGGCGGTCAGCGGACAGGAGCCGGTCGGCTCGATGGGCACCGATGCGGCGCTGGCGGTGTTGTCGAACCGGCCGCGTCTGCTCTACGACTACTTCAAGCAAGGCTTCGCCCAGGTCACCAATCCCGCGATCGATTCGATTCGGGAGGAGTTGGTGATGTCGCTGGTCTCGCATATCGGTCCGAGGCCGAATCTGCTGGCGCTGAATGCCGGCGGCCACAACAAGCGGCTCGAAGTGCATCAGCCGATCCTGAGCAACCGCGATCTGGAGAAGGTCCGACGTATCGAGGCGCGTACCGGCGGCGCCTTCAAGACCACGACACTCAGCATGTGTTACCTGGCGGACAGCGGCGCATCCGGCATGGAACCGGCACTGCAGGCTCTGTGCGAGCGCGCCGAAACGGCCGTCCAGAAGGGCAACAACATCCTGATCCTGTCCGATCGCGAGATGGACGCCGAGCACATTGCGATTCCCGCGTTGCTGGCGACCTCCGCGGTCCACCATCATTTGATCCGGGCCGGATTGCGGACCGAGGTCGGCCTGGTGGTCGAAACCGGCGAAGCGCGCGAAGTGCACCACTTCGCGCTGCTTGCCGGCTACGGCGCCGAGGCGATCAATCCTTATCTGGCTTTCGACACGCTGTCCGATCTGCGCGAAATCCTGCCGGAGCGGCTATCGGAAGAGGAAGTCCACCAGCGCTACGTGAAGGCGATCGGCAAGGGCCTGCTGAAAATCATGTCGAAGATGGGGATCTCCACGTATCAGTCGTACTGCGGCGCGCAGATCTTCAATGCCATCGGCTTGAGCGACGCCCTTCTGGATCACTACTTCACCGGAACCGCCTGCACCACCGACGGGATCGGTCTTGCCGAGATCGCGGAGGAAACCGTGCGCCGACACCGGGACGCCTACAGCGATGCGCCGCTGTATCGCAACGCGCTGGATGTCGGCGGCGAATATGCGTTTCGGGTCCGCGGCGAGGACCACGCCTGGACTCCGGAGACGATTTCGAAACTCCAGCATGCGACGCGCAAGAACGACTGGAAGGAGTACCTGGAGTACACCCGATCCATCAACGAGCAGAACGAGCGCCTGCTGACGTTGCGCGGTTTGCTGGACTTCAAGTACGCCGAGACACCGGTACCGATCGAGGAAGTCGAGCCGGCGAAGGAAATCGTCAAGCGATTCGCGACCGGCGCGATGTCGTTCGGGTCGATCTCGTACGAGGCGCATACCACGCTGGCGATCGCGATGAACCGGATCGGCGGCAAGTCCAACACCGGTGAAGGCGGGGAACTGCCGGAGCGATTCGCTCCGCTGCCGAACGGCGACTCTCTGCGTTCGGCCATCAAGCAGGTCGCCTCCGGACGCTTCGGGGTCACCACCGAGTATCTGGTCAATGCCGACGACATCCAGATCAAGATTTCGCAAGGGGCGAAACCCGGCGAAGGCGGCCAGCTACCCGGTCACAAGGTCGACGCGGTGATTGCCAAGGTCCGGCATTCGACGCCAGGTGTCGGCTTGATCTCGCCGCCGCCGCACCACGACATCTACTCGATCGAGGATCTGGCACAGTTGATCCACGATCTGAAGAACGTCAATCCACAGGCGCGGATCAGCGTGAAGCTGGTGTCGGAGGTCGGAGTCGGCACGATCGCCGCGGGCGTGGCCAAGGCCCATGCCGACCACGTGACGATCGCCGGCTACGACGGCGGGACCGGCGCGAGCCCGGTCACCTCGATCAAGCACGCCGGCCTCCCCTGGGAAATCGGTCTCGCCGAGACCCATCAGACGCTGGTGCTGAACAAGCTTCGCGGCCGCATCTCGGTGCAGGCGGACGGCGGCATGCGGACCGGTCGCGATGTCGTGATCGCCGGGCTGCTCGGCGCCGACGAACTCGGCTTCGCGACCGCGCCGCTGGTCGTTTCCGGCTGCATCATGATGCGGAAATGCCACCTGAACACCTGTCCGGTCGGCGTCGCGACCCAGGACCCGGAGCTGCGCAAGCGCTTCACCGGGCAGCCGGAGCATGTCGTGAACTACTTCTTCTTCGTGGCCGAGGAAGTCCGGCAGTGGATGTCGAAACTGGGTTTCCGGACGTTCAACGAGATGATCGGTCGTTCCGACCGGCTCGACATGCGGAAGGCAATCAATCAATGGAAGGCCGCCAAGATCGACCTGTCGCGCATCCTTTACAAGCCCGAAGCCGGTCCCGATGTCGCAATCTACAACTGCGAACCGCAGGATCACGGCCTGGACAAGGCACTCGATCACGTGGTGATCGCCCAGGCCAAACCCGCCCTGGAGAAAAAGAAGCCGGTCCAGATCGAGACCGAGGTCCACAACTACAACCGGACCTTCGGCGCGATGCTGTCCGGCGAGGTCGCCAAGCGGTACGGCCACGCGGGATTGCCGGACGACACGATCTACATTCGTGCCAAGGGCACCGCGGGCCAGAGTTTCGGCGCCTTCCTGGCCGCCGGCATTACGATCGAGCTCGAGGGCGAAGCCAACGACTACGTCGGGAAAGGGCTTTCCGGCGGCCGGCTGGCGATCTTCCCGCCGAAGGAATGTCCGATCGTTCCGGAAGAGAACATCATCGTCGGAAATACCGTGCTGTACGGTGCGATCAGCGGCGAATGTTACTTCCGCGGCGTCGCCGGGGAGCGCTTCGCGGTCCGCAACTCCGGAGCAATCGCGGTGGTCGAAGGCGTCGGTGACCACGGCTGCGAATACATGACCGGGGGCGTCGTCGTGGTGCTCGGCCAGACCGGCCGCAACTTCGCGGCCGGCATGTCCGGCGGCGTGGCCTATGTGCTGGACGGCCAAGGCGACTTCCAGCGGCGATGCAATCTGTCGATGGTCGAACTGGAGCCGATCCTGGCCGAGGATGTCGCGCTGGAGAGCCTGGAACATCAGGGCGGCGACCTGGAAACTCACGGTCTGGTCGACATCATGCAGGACATGACCGGCAATGATTTGCGTCGACTGCGGGTGTTGATCGAGAACCACCGGCGCTACACCGGCAGCGAGCGCGCCCGGGAAATCCTGGAAAACTGGGCTCACTACGCACCGAAATTCATCAAGGTGATGCCGGTCGATTACCGCCAGGCCTTGGAGAAGATGCAGCGAAGCCGCAGCCGATCGGAAGCCCATCATTGATGGGACGCAGCGTCCGCGGCGAGAGCGGCGGCACGTTCCGCTCGGCGGGCGTATCACAACCAGGTATCTGAAGCCGTGATCGACAAGACGGCAATGAGGTAAACAGCACGATGGGTAAGCCTACGGGTTTCATGGAGATCGCACGGCAGGATCGCCGCTATACGTTGGTCGCCGACCGCGTCCACCATTATCGGGAATTCACCGTGCCGCTGACCGATGAAGAGGTGAGCCGGCAGGGTGCGCGCTGCATGGACTGCGGTATACCCTACTGTCATCAAGGCTGCCCGATCAACAATATCATTCCGGACTGGAACGATCTGGTGTACCAGGGCAACTGGCGCGAGGCACTGGAGGTGCTGCACAGCACCAACAACTTTCCGGAGTTCACCGGGCGGATCTGCCCTGCCCCATGCGAAGCAGCCTGCACGCTGAATCTGACGGACGAGCCGGTCACGATCAAGACGATCGAGTGTGCGATCGTCGACAAGGCCTGGGAGAAGGGTTGGATCAAACCGCACATTCCGAGGCACCGCAGCGGCAAGAAGGTCGCCGTCATCGGTTCGGGGCCGTCCGGTCTGGCCTGCGCGCAGCAACTGGCCCGCGCCGGACACACCGTGGTCGTATTCGAGAAATCGGACCGCATCGGCGGACTGCTCCGCTACGGCATACCGGATTTCAAGATGGAGAAGTATCTGATCGATCGGCGGATCGCGCAGATGCAGGCCGAGGGGGTGGTATTCCGGCCGAACTGGCATATCGGCAAGGACATACCGGCCCGCCGCCTGGCCGATGATTTCGATGCGCTGGTGCTGGCCTGCGGGTCTGAGAAGCCGCGCGACCTGCCGGTACCCGGGAGGGAACTGGACGGTGTGATCTTCGCGATGCAGTTTCTCGGCCAGCAGAACCGCCGGGTCGCCGGCGATTCGATCCCCGACGATGCCGGCATCTTGGCGACCGGAAAGAATGTCATCGTGATCGGCGGCGGCGACACCGGCTCCGATTGCATCGGTACTTCGATCCGTCACGGCGCAGCCAGTGTCACGCAGTTGGAGATCCTCCCGAAGCCGCCGGAGAAGGAGAACAAGGAACTGACCTGGCCGAATTGGCCGAACAAGCTGCGGACCTCGTCTTCGCAGGAAGAGGGTTGCGAACGCCAGTGGTGTGTGACGACCAAGCGCTTCGAAGGCGAAGACGGCCGCGTCACCCGCATCCATTGTGCGAAAGTGGAGTGGACTCAGGACAACGGTCGCTGGGTCATGACCGAGGTGCCAGGAAGCGATTTCGCGATGAAGGCCGACCTGGTGCTGCTCGCGATGGGTTTTCTGCATCCGGTGCACGAAGGGCTGATACAGGAACTCGGCGTGCAACTCGACGATCGCGGCAATGTCAAGGCGGACACCCTGCACTATCAGACCAGTCTGCCGAAGGTGTTCACCGCCGGCGACATGCGGCGCGGCCAATCGCTGGTCGTCTGGGCGATTCGGGAAGGACGCCAGGCAGCACGAGCGGTGGATGAATTCCTGATGGGCCGCTCCGATCTGCCGCGCTGACGATGCCCGCAGCCCGGACGCCCCAAACTTGCCGGACCGGTCCTGCAAGTACGGAACTCACGGCCTGCTGCGGCGCACCGGCCAGGCAGTTGAAGTCTTCACGGTAGCGGGCCGCGTATCGTGGCCGAGCGCTGGCCGGGTGCCGCCAGCCCCCCTGCCCGGCTCCAACCCGCCGCCGGAATGATCGTGTGCCGGAAGTCGTCCGTTCGTGTGTCGTGCCTCAGCGTCCCGGGCGTACGGAGCGTGCGCCAAGACACAAGTCCGCCCGGGTGTGGGCGACGCGATGCGCCGCTGGCCGTGACCCGGTTCGCAATCGGGACAGGAAGCAATCGTCGATCGCTGCGCGCCACTCTTGCTGTAGAACGAAATCCGGGCGGCCAGACTCGATCATGCCGCCCGGGGTCGCTGTCCCGCCAACCCTTGTCCCGATGACACGTCTACTCGCCCTGGTCCGTGTGTTCGGCGCGATGCTGCTGGTCTCCAGTTCCGCCGATCTGCTACCGATCGTTTGCTCGCTGATCTATCGCGACGGGACCGTGCACCTGTTCATTCACGACATGGCGATGACGGCGCTCGCCGGACTCGTGCTGTACCTGATCGGGAGACCGTTCGAACGGGAGGTGAAAGCGAAGGACGGTTTCTTGATCGTCGTAATGGCCTGGACCGGCATGGCGGCTTTCTCGACCTACCCGCTGATGGCCGCGATCCCCGGCCTTTCGTTCACCGACGCCTACTTCGAGACGATGTCAGGGCTGTCCACCACCGGTGCAACGACCCTGACCGGTTTGGATCAACTGCCACCCGCCGTGAACCTGTGGCGGCATGAGCTGAACTGGCTCGGCGGCATGGGCATCATCGTGTTGGCCGTCGCCATTCTTCCGGTCCTCGGCGTGGGCGGCCGCCAGTTGTTCATGGCCGAAACGCCCGGTCCGATGAAGGACAGCAAGTTGACGCCGCGGATCACCGAGACGGCCAAGAACCTGTGGCTGGTCTATGCCGGCATTACACTGGCCTGCGTACTCGCGTTGAAGCTGGCCGGCATGTCCTGGTTCGATGCGGTCTGTCACGCGTTTGCGACGATGGGGTTGGGCGGTTTTTCCACCCACGACGCGAGCGTCGGTTATTTCAATTCACCCGCGATCGAATTCGTTCTGATCGTGTTCATGCTGATCGCCGGCATGAACTTCGCCACCCACTTCCTGGCCATTCGCGCCCGCAATTGGAGCCCATACCGGCACGACATCGAAGCCGCCCCGTTTCTGGTTCTGGTCCTCGGAAGCTGCCTCGGCATCGGCATATACCTGTGGACACAGGGAACCTACGACAGTGTCTGGACAGCCCTCCGTCATACCAGTTTCAATCTGGTCTCGATCGCCACGGACTGCGGCTTTGCCAGCGTCGATTTCAACCAGTGGCCGACCTTCGCACCGCTGTGGATGCTGTTCCTGAGCTGCATCTGCGTATCGACCGGATCCACCGGCGGCGGCATCAAGATGATGCGCACACTGATCCTGGTGAAACAGAGTCAGTTGCAGATGTTCCTGCTGACGCATCCGGTCGCCGTGAACCCGCTGAAAGTCGGGCGAATGGTGATTCCCGGCAACATCATCCTGTCGGTGCTGGGCTTCATCTTCGTCTACTTCATGAGCGTCGTGGGTTTCACTTTAGTGCTCGTAGTCACCGGCCTGGATTTCGTTTCGGCGTTCTCTGCCATCATCGCCTGCATCAACAACGCGGGTCCCGGCTTGAATGCGGTCGGTCCGGCCACGAATTACGGCGGCCTCAGTGATGCACAGACCTGGGTCTGTACGCTGGCGATGTTTCTCGGGCGCATCGAAGTGTTTACCGCGCTGATCATCTTCACGCCGGCGTTCTGGCGGAAGTGAGCCGAGCCCT
>CAZXXC010000006.1:0-65396 GCA_964644665.1 uncultured Methylococcaceae bacterium | reverse complement strand
GCCAGCACGTCGCAACCCGCATGGTGGATCACGCTCGAAGCGGTCGATCCCAACAGCAGGCCGACACCGTGGCGGCCGTGTGACCCTACGACGATCAGATCGACGCCCTGTTCTTCCGCGATCCGCACGATCTCCACTTTCGGGCTACCCACCTCGACCAATCGACGTTCCGGCGGAACGGACAACTGCTCGCCCAGCGCATCGATCCGCGTCCGGGCCGCTGCGACCATCTGCTCGGTCAGGTCGATCTCGAACGGCATGATCGGACCGTAAGTCGAATCGACGATCGGAAAACTTTCCACCACGTGCAGCAGTGTCAGCCGGGCCTGATAGTGCTGCGCCAGTTCAACGGCGCGCTGAACCGCTTGCGGTGCCCCGTCGGAAAAATCGGTCGCCATTAAAATGTGCTGGTATCCCTTCACGGTACGCTCTCCGAATGTCGTTGATGAATGCCAAATCCGCCTCGACCGTCATTCCGCCACCTCCCGCAGCAGCCCGCCGTTCGCCGCAAACCTGCACCGCGCCGATCGGCATCGCGGACCCCAGGCCGGCTATCCGCCGACGGACGGGCTGAACAATGCCGACATGATCTGATAGCTGATCACGATGTACCCCACCGCCAATACCAATCCGTGAAACAGCGGGCGTGACAAGGCATTGCGGAGGATGTGCGCGACCACGGTGATGTGCCAGACCATCAACGCCAACAGCGCCATCTGGAACAGCCGGATCTCCGGATGAGCGGTCCACCACTGCAGCACCAGTGCGCCCGGCGTGCTGATCACTGCATCGGCCGCCACCAGCGCCGTGGCGGTCTGCAGGTAACGCGCGCGCTTGCCGTGAAACCAAAGCAGCAGCCAGCAGAGCCCGAGCAGCAGCACCGCTTCCACCACCGCCTGCAGCGCGGCTTCGAGCCAATCCGACTCGACCATCAGCAGCAGTTCGCCGACCACCAGATAGGCGAACAGCGCGAGTCCGAACAGCAACCAGGAGGCCGGCACGTCCTGCGGCCCTTTACGGTACAGACAGATGTCGATGAAGAGTACCAGAAAATCCACCACGATCGCCCCAAGGTTCAATGTTTCGTTTCCCGCCCATCGACCTGCCGGGCACACTCGAGTGCCTCACTGACGGCCATCCATTGTTCTTCGGCCCGGCGCAGATCCAGATCGGCGCGCGATTTCTCGATTGCCAGCAACCGCAGCCGCTCGCCGCTCGCCTTGTCCCGATAGAGTTCAGGGTCCGCCAAATCCAGCTCGAGCTGCCGAAGCGTCCCGGTGATGCGTTCCAGCTCCTCTTCGGCCCGTTTCACGGCGATCTCCATCGGTCTGAGCCGCTCGCGACGTTCTGCCCCGTTGCGGCGTCGGTCGCGAGCCGATTCTCCCGCTCCTGCCGCGGCGAGAGAATTTTCCGTGCGGGTCTGCTCCACACGACGCCGATAATCTTCCAGATCCCCGGCAAAGGGCAGTACCTGCCCCCCTTCGACCAACCAGAACGCGTCGACGACGGAGCGTAACAGATAGCGATCGTGCGATACCAAGACCAGCCCGCCGTCGTAGTCCTGCAGCGCACGCACCAGCGAGAAGCGCATGTCCAGATCCAGATGATTCGTCGGTTCGTCCAGTAGCAGGAGATTCGGTCTCTGGTAAACCAGCAGCGCCAGACCGAGCCTAGCCTTCTCCCCGCCGGAATAGGTTTCTACCGGACTCGTCGCCCGGTCGCCGGAGAAGCCGAAACGCCCCAGGAATGATCGCAGGTCCTTTTCCGGCGCCCGCGGATCGAGGCGTTGCAGGTGTGAGACCGCGGTATCGGCAAGATGCAGTTGCTCCATGCTGTGCTGAGCAAAATACCCCACTGCAAGTTCGGAGCCAAACAGCCGCCGACCGGCCGTCGGCGCCAGAACGCCGGCCAGAAGCTTCATCAGGGTCGATTTACCGGCACCGTTCGCTCCCAACAGACCGATCCGGTCACCCGGCATCAGACTGAAATCAGCCTGGTCGATCACGACTCGGCTACCGAAGGCTGCGCAAGCCCGCTCCAGGCGCAGCAGCGGCACCGGCAGTTTGGCGGGTGGCGGAAACGTGAAGTCCAGCGGCGAATCCACATGGGCTTGGGCGATCAGATCCATCCGCGCCAGCGTCTTCATGCGACTCTGTGCCTGTTTGGCCTTCGTAGCCTTGGCCCGAAACCGATCGATGAAGTGCTGAATCCGCTCGACTTCGCGCTGCTGCTTGGCCCGCTCCGTCTGAATCTGAGCGAGACGCTCGGCACGCCGCGCTTCGAACGACGAGTAGTCGCCCGGGAACAGTTCGGCGGATTGGTTCTCGATGTGCAGAATGTGATCGACGACCGCATCAAGAAACTCGCGATCATGCGAAATCAGGATCAGGGTTCCCTCGTAGCGTACGAGCCAGTCCTGCAGCCACAGGATGGCATCCAGATCCAGATGGTTCGTCGGCTCATCCAGCAGCAGCAGATCGGATCGGCACATCAACGCCCTGGCCAACCCGAGCCGCATCCGCCAGCCGCCGGAGAATTCGTTCACCGGGCGTTCCTGATCCTGGGCTCCGAAGCCGAGCCCGCTCATCAAACGCGCGGCCCGCGCAGTCGCCGAGTAGCCGCCGATGGCCTCAAAGCGATTCTGCGCCGCCGCAAAGGCTCGCACGTCGCGATCGGCATCGACCCTTGCCAGCCGCGCTTGCAGCTCGCGGAATTCGCGATCACCGTCCATCACCTGATCGATCGCCCGACCGGTGCCGGTCGCCACTTCCTGTTCGACGTGGGCAATCACCAAACCGGGGGGAACACTCACCTCGCCCGCGTCAGGCGGCAGGCCGCCCAACAAGGCGGACAGCAGGCTGGACTTCCCGGCGCCGTTCGCGCCCGTCAATCCGACCTTTTGGCCCCGGTGAATGGTAAAGCTCGCGTCGCTGACCAGCAAACGGGCCCCTCGCCGCAACGCGACCGCCTGAAACCGGATCATCGTCGCTTGACCGGACCGCGAACGGTATCCCCGCCGACCAACATCAGCCGCGACTAGACGACGCCATCGGCCTTTTCGATGCACTCATCGGCTGCTTTCACGAACTCGTGGAGATTGCCTTTCCGAACCGTCGCTCTCGGAATGATCAGCGCCGAATCACGTGTCACGAAGAGGAACGCATACTTCTTCGTGACTTCGACCCGGAGAATGTCTGCCCACGACGTCCGGGTCTCACCCCGGCGGCTGGTTTCCACTAGCTCACCCTTTTCGATGCGCAGCTTGAACGTACCGAGTACCGTGTCCCGGTCGTCCGCCGAATACAGCCTGGCGAACTGCCTCCGCATGCTCCACTTCAGATACGCCGGGACCCCGAACCCCCACGCCAGCGCCAGCACCGCGACGTACAGCGCCGAAAGCGTGTCCTTGTAGTAAAACCACAGCAGCAGGGACACCAGCACCATGAACCCCGGCACCTGTGCCTGGTGACGGCGCAAGTGCTTTTTTACCTGTGCTGATTCGTAGGCGAGGTGCTCACTGAAGGCGAGGAGATCCTGTTCTCGGACCTCGTATTCGATTTCGTTCATTTCTTGGAGTTTTCGTCAGGGAAGAAATCGCGGACTCCATCCGGTTCATGCCCCATTGTGCGTATAATGGACGCTATGTCAGGAGTCGGCTGATCGGATAGTATACGGGATTATGCCGCGACTGATGGTCGTACCCGGCCTCACGAGCGGTTGGGCGCGTCCCCACACAGCCAACGCTGGAGAAACGACTGATGCAAGGTCACCCGAAAGTCATCGATCACCTCAACGACTTGCTCGCCGGCGAATTGACGGCGATCGATCAGTATTTCATCCACGGCCGGATGCTGCACGACTGGGGGTACACCAAGCTGTTCACGCGCATCGATCACGAGATGCAGGAAGAGCGGTTGCACGCCGACACGTTGATCCGACGAATCCTGTTCCTCGAAGGTCGACCGGACCTCGCTCAGCGCGAGCTTCTTCAGGTCGGCACTTCCGTGCCCGAGATATTCCGCAATGATCTGGCGGTCGAATACCGTGTCGTGGGGCACTTGCGAACCGTCATCGCGTTCTGCGAGTCGGTTCAGGACTATGACACCCGCCGGATTCTGCTACCGCTATTGAGGGACACCGAAGAAGATCACGCCTACTGGCTGGAGACCCAGCTCGCACTGATCGAAAAACTCGGCCTCCCCCTCTACCTGCAAGCCCAGATCTGAACTCTCCGCCGAACGGCCCGCCACCGCACCCCAGAAGTTCATTACGCCACTTATTGATAATTGTTCGTAACCGTATTAAGATGCATCCATCGAAGCATTTCCCGGGTGCAGCATGTACGTTTGCATTTGCAAGAAGGTGACGGACGGGCAGATCAGGAGGGCGGTCGCGGAACAGCGCGTGCACAACCTCCGTACGCTGCGCAAGGAACTCGGGGCTTGCGATCAATGTGGCAAGTGCGCCTCGGATGCCAAGCGGATCATCCGGGAGGGGCTAGATGAAGCGCTCAGCTTCGGCGATTGTTCCACGGTCTTGCCCTGAATCAGCCGGCCGCTTGGCGCATCGCTGCTGCTGACTCGCCCTCCGCTCCATCACCCCCTTTACCCGCCGTTGGCGGTGGGATAACGAAGCGGCAGCCGGCACGAAGGCGGTATCCGCAGCCATCATGATGAATCGGCCGTGAGCCACGGCAGGCTTTTTACGGCGACGGACTTCTTGGCCGGAAGCGTGCGGCTCGGTCCGGTCACTACGCCCAGCACCGGCAGATCCAGCGCCAGTTCCAGATCCTCGACCCCGCGGATTCGCGGATCCATCATCTCCGCCGCGAGGGCGGCACCGGCGGCGAGCGCCGCCCCGAACAGCACCGCCAATGCGATGTTCATCTTGATCTTCGGGTGAGACGGCTTCAATGGCGGCCTTGCGCTGTTCAGCACCGAGATGTTGGTTTGACTCACCTCGCTCTCCAACTGGGTTTCGCTGAAGCGCTTCAACGCCGCGTCATAAGCCCGCTGGGCATTCTCCACATCACGGATCAACACGGTGACTTCGTCGCGCTGATTGGCCAAGTCCAGGACCTTGGCCTTCTCCGCGGCCAAGGCGGCCCGCAGTTCCGCTTCCCGCTTTTGTGCGATTTGGGCTTGCGCGTGGATACCGTTGACGACGTGGTCAATTTCCGATTTCAGCTTGGCCTTCAGATTTGCAACCTCTGCCCTCGTCCGCTGGTAGCTGGGGTGGGTCGTGCCGACACGCTCGGCGATATCGGCGAGCCGTCCTTCCGCCTGATTCAGATAAGACTTCAAACTTTGCACCAGGGGGTTGGCGAGTACCTCGGGCAGATCCTCCAGGGAGCGGCCTTGGGCACGCGCCTCTTCCAGGTGCTTGAGGCGCGAAATGGCCTCCGAGGTCTGACTCTGTGCCACGACCAGTTGGCTGCCGAATTCACCCAGCCGCGACTTTTCGATGTCGAGACGCTCCTGACCGATCGACACGATCCCCTTTTCTTTCTGTGCCGCGGACAAGCGTGACTGGGCCTGCGCCAGGTTCTCTCGCAAACCGCGCACCTGATCCTCGAACCAGATCGCAGTCTGCCGCGCCGGATCCGTCCGCAGCTCCAGGTTGGTGTCGATGTACGCCTGCGTAAACGCATTGGCTAGCTTGGCCGCCAATTCCGGAGTCTCAGCGGTGTAACTGACTTCGATCATGTTGCTCTGACGGGATGGCGTCACCTCCAATCCCCCGATCAGACTATCCGCCAACCAGTCGCGAAAACTTTCATTCCCTTTGGAAGCCTTTTCGAAGTCCTTCTTGGCTTTGGGGTCGTCCATCATCTTGATAGCGTCGACCACTCGCAGTCCGACCTTGTGGCTGGTGATCACGTCCACTTGCGTCGACATGTAAGTCGGAAGTAACTGCTGCGCATTGATCACCGCGCCGGTGATGGGGTCCATACCGGCGAAGTCCATGATCAACGTCGTCTTCGCGGTATAGGATTTCGGACTGAGTAGACTCACGACCGCAGTGGTCACCACCACCAGCGTAAAAATGATCACCGCCAGCTTCAGCCGGGCCACCAGGATTCGAAGCAAATGTGCAATGCTCATTACATCAAGTACCTGCCAAGGATATCGTCAGACAGTCGCGCGCCGCCGAATACGGTCGGCTCCAAGGTATCGTGTTACCGGAGTGTCGCAGGGACCGGCACCGCACGCTACGGCTGCCTGATGGGCCACTGGGCCACCAGGCATCACCGCGCCCCTCGGCCACGGGAATTGCATGCGCATCAATACGCCCTGGTATCCCGGAATACCAGAAAAACAGTCTTGATCACGATCCAGATGTCGAGAGCCAGGGACCAGTGCCGGAGATAATCCAGGTCGAACTCCACTCTCGCCTTCATCTTGTCGAGACTCTCCGTCTCCCCGCGAAATCCGTTCACCTGCGCCCAACCGGTGATGCCGGGTCGAACCTTGTGTCGGATCATGTATCCTTTGATGACCTTGCGATAGATTTCGTTGTGCGCGACCGCATGCGGTCTCGGCCCTACGATGCTCATCGTACCCGATAGCACATTGAAGAATTGCGGGAACTCATCCAGGGATGTCCTGCGCAGAAAGGCACCCAGCGGGGTCACCCGGCTGTCTCCGCGCTTCGCTTGCTCGATCGTGTCACCGTCCTCACAGACGCGCATGGTCCTGAACTTGTAGACCAGGATCTCCTCGCCATCGAGGCCATACCGCCTCTGCTTGAAAATGACCGGCCCCGGCGACGTGAGCTTCACCGCAATCGCGATCATCAGCATCACCGGCCAAACCAGCAGCAGGATGAGACTGGCGATCACGATGTCGCTGATGCGCTTCGAAACACCGCGAAAACCGAAAAACGGTGTCTCACAAATTGCCACCACGGGAATTCCCGTGATTCTGTCGATACGCGCCTGGATCAGATCGAACATGAAGATATCCGGGACGAAGTAGATCGATGCCGTCGTATCTCTCAACTCGTCCAGCAACTTGATGATTCGCGGCTGCGCCACCATCGGTAAGCAGATATAAATGATATTGACCGAATTCTTTTTGACATACTCGGCCAGATCCTGCAGTTCTCCGAGCTTTTGCCGTGCCGTGACAAACGGTAGGCGCTGAATATGCCGGTCATCGAAAAAACCGGTGACTCGGATATGCAGTAGTCGGTCATCATTGATCTTGTTGAACAACTCGTAACCAAGCTGATTTGCCCCAACGATCACGGCGGCTCTCGATTGCTGCGTCGCTGCAATCACGTGGTAGACCGCCATCCTGGCCATAATCTGGGACACCAGCAAGAATGGGGGGGTGATGATGAACCACAGCAGTAGCGTATTCAGCGAAAATTGATTCTGAAACTGGGTCAAGTGACCCAGCATGAGTATGATTGCGACCACTGCGAGCCAGCGGATGCAGATATTGCTGAACGCCACGATCACCGGAAATTTTCGCAGCGCCCGATAGAAGCTCACCTCATCGAAGACGTGAGCGGAAATCAGAAACCCCAATATCGCCAGAACCGTATAGTAATTCGAGAAGGACTCGCCGCTCCAGATGATCGCAAACACCAGAGCCAGGACGACCACGGTCGGGAACAGAGTGTTCTTGACCAGGGACACCAGCGGAAAATCCACCGCCGTAGAGCCCCGCATCCGCCCCAAGGCCGAGACGCGGTACGAATGGGCTGACAGCGAGTCCTGTTCCAGCGCGTGCTTCTTCGGCCTCTGCTGCGCGGTCTTCATCGATTTAGAGCCTACTGTCATCGCCTTTCTATAAGGAATCCACCAATTCAAGCAAGCACCTTTCCAAGATGAAGTGGAGCCATCCCAGGATGGCCGAACCGTGGTATTCGTGTACTGCGGAGATCAACACCTCGCAGTAATAAAGCTTGTCCTACCACGTTCGAGCCAGCGTCCTGAGCGATCCCGCCGGATGATTTTCGTCCCATGGGTCAAACTTCCAAAATCGCCGGGGTCTCGGCTCACCTGTCCTTGTGGCACCCTCCAACTTCGCCCCCCTGAAACCTGATGAAACTCGCGTCTGCGCGAGCGACTGCATCTAAACCGGCCCTCATCGGGCAATATTTGAGTCACCACTTTCCCTGGACTCGATTCGGAGCCCCGGCCATTGCAAAGGGTATTGTTCTTTCCACTTCAGACGTCAACGCCGGAAGCGGAAGCGCTATGGGTGATGCACCCGGGTACCCGGAGTGGCATTTGAGAGGACGCGACTAACCTCCGCGATCCCTGCTCAGACACATTTCAGCGTCATTTACTTGCCAACGGATCCAGGCTGTCGAGGTATTTCTCCGCATCCAGCGCCGCCATGCAGCCAGAACCGGCGGATGTCACCGCCTGGCGATAAACGGAATCGGCCACGTCGCCGGCGGCAAAGACCCCGGGTACGCTGGTGGCCGTCGCATTTCCCTCGAGTCCGCTGCGGATCAGAATGTAGCCATTTTTCATGTCCAGTTGTCCAGCGAAGATTTCCGTGTTCGGCGAGTGCCCGATGGCGATGAAGACCCCTTCTAGTTCTTTCTCCTTCGTTGCCCCGGAGGTCACGTGCCGGATACGCATGCCGGTCACTCCGGAATTGTCGCCGAGGATTTCGTCCAGTACATGGTCCCATTCGACCGTGATGTTGCCGGTCCTGGCGCGCTCCAGCAGCTTTTCGGACAGGATTTTCTCCGAACGGAACTTGTTTCGCCGGTGGACGATGGTCACTTCGGAGGCAATGTTCGACAGATACAGCGCTTCTTCCACTGCAGTATTGCCGCCGCCGATCACGGCGACGCGTTTGCCTTTGTAAAAGAAGCCGTCGCAAGTCGCGCAGGCGGACACACCGCGCCCGGCAAAGGTTTGCTCCGACGGCAAACCGAGGTATCGGGCAGACGCCCCCGTGGCGATGATCAATGCATCGCAGGTGTAGCTGCCGGAGTCCCCGGTCAGCAGGAAGGGGCGCGAAGACAGGCCGGCGGTATGAATGTGATCGAACACGATCTCGGTATCGAAGCGCTCCGCGTGCTGCCGCATGCGTTCCATCAGTTCCGGGCCCTGAACGCCGGCATGATCCCCCGGCCAGTTGTCGACATCGGTCGTCGTCGTCAACTGGCCGCCCATCTGAATCCCGGTGATCAGCACCGGTGCCAAGTTGGCACGTGCGCCGTAAACGGCCGCGCTGTAGCCCGCCGGCCCTGATCCCAAAATCAGCAATCTGGTATGCTTCGCCTCTGCCATGGACTCGTCGCCTTGTTTCCTTTACTTTTCGATGCCACCTAGTATGACTTGCGTCAGACCGCCGGTAAAGTCCGGCATTGCGATTGCCCCACACTGTTTGACAGAATACTTCAAATCGTTACGCATTTGATTCGGTGAAGATTTTGATCTCTTCGGAAAAGAAATCGCTGGTTGAGCAGGACCTCGGTTATTCCCTGGTTAAGGCATTGCGCGAGACGGGCTTCCTGGTATTTTCGGCTCTCGGCTTGTTTATTCTGATCGCACTGTTGACCTTCGACCCGGCCGATCCCGGCTGGACCCACACCGGCGGCACCCACGCGATATCGAACGGGGGCGGGAAATTCGGCGCCTGGCTTTCGGACCTGCTGCTTTCGCTGTTCGGCATCACGGCGTTTGTGTTTCCTTTCCTGCTCGGTGCCAACGCCTATTCTCTGTTCCGCGGGGCGCCGAGGCGGCAAGCCGGCCATCCGCTGTATCGCCCGGTGCGCTGGTTCGGCCTGTTCCTCGCTCTGTTGGCCGGTTCCGGGTTGACCAGGCTGCATTCGCCGAACACGTCGATCGCGCTGCCGGAGAGCGGCGGAGGTAGCGGGGGCATCTTGGGCACGGAGCTGGTCGAACTGCTGTCCGCATCGTTCGGCACGGCCGGAGTGACCGTGCTGCTGGCTGCACTCGTGTTGTCCGGAATCTCGCTGTATACCGGGGTATCCTGGGTCGGTCTGATCGACAGACTCGGCAAGTCGGCGCTTCGCACCACGCACACGGTCAGCGCTCTGTTGGCGCGACTGGCTTACGCCACCGCGAGTCCGCCGCCCGAACAGCGGCCGTCGAGCGCAACGAACAATGCCGAGAGCCGCCCCAGGGCCAAGCCGGAAAAACCACCTGCACCGCGGAATGTCACCAAGCGAGAGGATGCGGCGCGACGCGAAGCGCCCGCACCGGTGTTTCGCCCGGAGGCGCCGACGCGGCCCGCTACACCTTCGATGTCGACTGCATCGCATACTCGCGACATCGATCCGGCGAGTCTGCCGCCGTTGTCTTTGCTCAGCACGCTGGCCCCCAAGGTGCGCGGCTATACATCGACGGCGCTGGAAGAGATGTCCCGTCTGGTCGAGACGATCCTCGGCGACTTCGGAGTCGACGCCGAGGTCGTGGAAGTCCATCCGGGACCGGTGATCACGCGGTTCGAATTACAGCCGGCAGCGGGCGTCAAGGTCAGCCGAATCAGCGGATTGGCCAAGGACTTGGCGCGAGCCCTTTCGGTCACCAGCGTCCGCGTCGTCGAGGTGATCCCGGGTAAGTCGGTCGTGGGTCTGGAGATCCCGAATCAGGAGCGGGAACTGGTACCGCTGCACTCGGTGATCGACTCGGAGGTCTATCGGCACAGCCACTCGCCATTGACGATCGTGCTAGGCAAGGACATCGGCGGCGAACCGGTCGTCGCCAATCTCGCGAAAATGCCGCATTTGCTGGTTGCCGGCACGACGGGGTCCGGCAAGTCCGTCGCGATCAACGTGATGATCCTCAGCGTGCTGTTCAAAGCCCGACCGGACGAAGTCCGGCTGATCATGATCGACCCGAAAATGCTGGAACTGTCGATCTATGAACGAATACCGCATCTGCTGACGCCGGTCGTCACCGACATGAAGGAGGCCGCGAACGCGCTTCGCTGGTGCGTCGCCGAGATGGAGCGGCGGTACAAGCTGATGTCGCTGGTCGGGGTGAGGAATCTCGCCGGTTTCAACCAGAAAGTCGCTGACGCGCAGGCGGCCGGCGCGCCGCTCCGCGACCCGCTTTGGTCGCCGGACGGGTTGACCACGGCCGACGAGGCGCCGCCGCTGGCACCGCTGCCGTACATCGTGATCGTCATCGACGAACTGGCCGACATGATGATGATCGTCGGCAAGAAGGTCGAGGAACTGATCGCGCGGTTGGCCCAGAAAGCGCGCGCGGCCGGACTCCACCTGATCCTCGCGACCCAGCGCCCGTCGGTGGATGTCATCACCGGATTGATCAAGGCCAATATCCCGACCCGCATCGCATTCCAGGTTTCCTCGCGCATCGACTCGCGCACGATCATCGATCAGGGCGGAGCCGAGGCCTTACTGGGTAATGGCGACATGCTTTACCTGCCGCCGGGGACCGGCTTCCCGCTGCGGGCGCACGGTGCTTTCGTGTCCGACCAGGAAGTGCACGACGTCGTGGACTTCTTGAGGCAGACCGGGCAGCCGGCTTATCTCGAGGAAATCACCCGCTTCAGTGAAGATAGCGGCGATTTCCCCGGCTACCGGATCGGTGCCGGCGACAGCAGTGACGACCTGGATACGCTGTACGATGAAGCCGTGCGGTTCGTCACGGAAAGCCGCAAGGCATCGATCTCCAGCGTCCAGCGCCGTTTCAAGGTGGGTTACAACCGCGCGGCGCGGATGATCGAGGACATGGAAAAGGCCGGCATCGTCGGCCCTGCCGAAACGAACGGCAGCCGCGACGTGCTGGCGCCGCCGCCCCCGGAAGTCTAACTGCGATCGGCGGCGCAGCGCAGGCCGAGCGGATCTTCCGGATCGATGTGATCCATGAACGGCTTGCGCCGATCCTGATCGGTGACCTGATAGATTCGACCCAGCCAGTTGTTGAACAAGGCCTTGGCAGAATCGCGCCAGGTATTGTCCAGATGATCGAGGATGAACTGCTCGGGGAACTCCGGCGGCTTCCGGCCGAACCGCTTCGCGCTGCGGAGATGCTGACCGTACTCGTTCAGCACACCTGAAACCTCCAGCGTGAAATAATGTTCCGGGAACGGCGGATAATCTTCGCGGTCGCCGGTGTAATAGCGCATCACCTCCCGCTTGTATTCCTTCATCAGACTGATCGTGTCGTATTCCGGGTGCCCCTGGAAAAACACGGTCCGGAACAGATCCGGGCTGACCGCCAGGTGGACCCCCGCCTCCTCGCTCTCGACCAGCACCTGCAGACCGGCACGTTCCAAATCCTCCCGGAAAATCTCGTTGAACCGCGAATGGGGCACGTCGAAGCGCGTGTTGATGTCGGCCACCAGCGGGTGCCGCTTCTCGACGACCCGGTGCGAATAAACCCCCCACCGCTTGAATCCGAGGTGGGTCCTATGGATGCCGTAGCAATATTGGATCAGCGCGTGCGTCGCCAGACAGGAACACAAGATCGAGGTGACGTTCGCCCGCGCCCAGTCGAACACTTCCGTCAGCGGCAACCAGAAATCCTCGAGCGGCAGGGTCGGCTGCGACACATTCGCGCCGCTGACGATCAGTCCATCCAGGCCATCGTGCCGGATCTGCTCGAATGTCTCATAGTGCCGCGCCACATGCGCATGCCCCGATTCACCCCGCGGCAGGCCCTCGATCGTGAACGGGTGCATGTGGAACTGGACGATCGGATTGGCCGCACCCACCAGCCGAAAAAACTGCCGTTCCGTAGCTTCCAGCGCGGCATCGGGCATCATGTTCAACAACCCGATGTGCATCTCGCGAATGTCCTGATGTTCCGCCGTCTCGACGGATAGGACATCCTGCCCCTCCTCACGCAGTCGGTGAAAAGTCGGCAAGTCGGTGTGGGCAACCAGTGGCATGACTCTCTCCCGACGCCTGGCTAACAGTGATCAACGCGCCAACGCATCGGTCAACAGGGTCACGAAATCCTGTTCATCTCTGACCTGCGTGACCTCGTTCACATCGACGGTGTAACCGAACCGGTCGGCGATCGCCTGATAACGCGGGAGACGCGACCGGAACAGCCGGGGAAAAATCCAGGTCACGAACTCGTTCGGCGGAATCTCGTCGACCCGCTGACAGTCCCGTTCCCGCATGAAGACCGGAAGCTGCTCGTCCAGGAATTCCGGCCGGTAATACAAGGGTTTCGGATCGCTCGCCGCACGTTCGATCAGCAGGTGCTCCAACTCGGCCGAAGTGCGGATGTACAGAATGATCGTGCTGTCGGCCAGACACTGCAACGTATCCGGATCATCCAGTTCACAGACGCTGCCGCCGGCATCGTTGATGAAATGCCGATAGCCGTAGATGTCGTAAACCTTTTCGATGAAAATCGGAACATCCCGCATCGCCATGATTTCGGCATGGCGATGCAGATCCTGACGACGCTTGAACTCCTCGAACGACAGACCGCCCAGTTCGGAACTGCCCAGCTTGCCCAAAAAGGTCGAAATCGGTGCCAGATTATCGACCGTGATGTTGCTGCGGATGAAGATCGAATCCGACAATAGCAGGTCGCGGAGGAACGGGACGTCCATGGCCTGCCGCTTGATGTTGTCGAGGATCGGTTCGACCAGGTAACGGGTCCCGATCCGATAATCCCCGGAATAGTGGAACCACTGATCCTTCGGCAGCTTGTCCGCCAGCGTGGTCTTGCCGACACCGGACATGCCCAACAGCGTGACGCATTTCCGCTCGGAGTCTCGGAACTGCTGAGGAGTCATCCGCATGACGATGGTTCAACTCGTTCGCTTTGCGACGGCGCGCAGTCAATCCGGCTGATTGCGCATGTGATGCGCGGTCTGCGTCAGCGCCGCGAACAGCCGTTCCCGGAGCGAGGCGTCCATCGGCGTGTCATCCAATGCCCGGCGCATGGCGGCGAGCCATTGCTCACTCTCGGCGCGACCAATCGTAAACGGCAGATGGCGCATGCGCAGGCGGGGATGGCCGTAGGCCTCCCAATAGAGATTCGGCCCGCCGAGCCAGCCGGACAGGAACATGAAGAGCTTCTCCTTCGAGCCCGAGAGATCGACCGGGTGCATGGCGCGAATGCCGGCCGTTTCGCGCATCGTCTCCATGTGTCGATAAAAGCGTTCGACCAAGTCACGCAGACCGGCCTGTCCGCCAAGCAGGGTATAGGGTGTCACGGGATCGGCGTCGTTCATACCAAACAAGGCACATCGCGAGTGTTTACGCTATTTTATCCGGAACCTCACGGAACGGCTCCCCCAACCGGCATGTCCCACCACGAACGACCGAGATCCAACCGGCCACCACGACGAACCCCGCATTCATCCGGGCGAGTCGTCTGGATCGCAGTGCGCCCGGCCCGTCTGATCGGCATGCGGGTATGCACCGAGGTCCGGCTCGATCCGGTCGATGGTCTGCTGGGCGACCACTACGCCGGACCTACTCAGCGCAAGCGCCAAGTCACGTTGATCCAGCACGAACATCTCACCGTCATCGCGGCGCTGACCGGTCGCACCGTGACGCCGGAACTCCTGCGGCGCAACATCGCCGTCGCCGGAGTCAATCTGCTCGTATTGCACGGCCGCGTATTCCGGATCGGCTCCGCAGTGCTTCGCGGCACCGGCCGGTGCCATCCGTGCACAAGAATGGAATCCGCGCTCGGACCCGGCGGCTATAGCGCGATGCTGGGACACGGCGGCATCACCGCCGAGGTCGTACGCGGCGGAACCATTCGGGTCGGCGACATCGTGCATCAAGCGCAGGATGACCTGTTCGGCGAAGACACGTTCCACGATGAAACCGCTTCGCGGCCGGGAACCGGCTGATGCGATCGACCGCACATCCCCACGCCGGCGCCTCGAAGCGGGCGTCACTCGGCGCATTGATGGCGTCGACGATGCTGCTCCTCGGCTGTGCCGCGCAGGCTCCCACCGGCCTCTCCTGCAACAGCGGCGAACAACCGGCCACGGTCGACACCTTGTACTTCGGCACAAAGCGGCCGAACGGGCAAGTCGAGCCGCTCGACTGGGAGTCCTTTCTGGCCTCCGGCCCGCTGGCCGGCGCGACCCATTGGACCGCCTCGGGCATCTGGACTTCAGTGCAAGGACACAGGGTCCAGGAACCAGTGCACGTCGTCCAAATCGTCCATGGCGATGGCGAACCGATCAACCACATCATTCTGGACATGATCATGCGCTATCGCAGCCTGTTCCGCCAGCACGCGGTCTTGCGCCTGCGCTCGCCGGCTTGCACCTCCGGCGTCGCGCTGAATTGAGCGTCCATCCGTCAGGCTGCGGCACGCATTGCCGGACCGGGCATCGCTTGCGACAATAGCGGATCGCTTACGGCACTCAACCGCGCGACGCTCCGGCCGTGCCGATGCCGCCTCGCGCCTTCGCCGCTGCTTCGATCACCCCCGACCATGCACCGAATTTCACCGCTGCAGCCGCCGCTACCCGACCGCATCGGACAACCGATCACCTGGCGCGCGTTACATGGGTCGGCCGATTCGCTGGCAATCGCCGCCGCGGTCAGCCGCCGCCCAGGGCTTTACTGGGTCGTCACGACCGACTCCGCGGCCGCGCTGCGACTGGAACACGAACTCGCCTTCTTTCTGGAGCGGCCCACCTCGCTGTTGCCGTTTCCTGACTGGGAAACCCTGCCCTATGACGTATTTTCACCTCTGCCGGAAATCGTCTCTCAGCGGCTGAAGACACTGGCCCAACTCGGCCAAGTACGCGATGGGATTCTGATCACCCCGGTCGCGACCCTGCTGCAGCGGTTGGCGCCGCGCCGACACATACTGGCCAACGCGTTCTCGATCCGGCACGGGTCACGCGTCGATCTCGATGAAACGCGACAGCGTCTGGAAAGCGTCGGTTATCAGTGCGTGTCCCACGTGCTGCAACACGGCGATTTCGCAGTCCGGGGGTCGATCCTGGACCTTTTTCCGATGGGCTCGGCGATTCCTTACCGAATCGAACTGTTCGACGACGAAGTCGAATCGATCCGGACCTTCGACACCGAAACCCAGCTTTCGGTCGACAAGGTCGACGCGATCGAACTGTTTCCGGCGCGCGAATATCCATTCGATGACGACGCCATCAAACGGTTTCGCCGGGCGTTCCGCGACCAGTTTGCGGAGGTCGCGCACCACAGCGAACTGTATCGGGACGTCAGCAAGGGTTTCGCGCCGGGCGGACTGGAATACTACCTACCGCTGTTCGTCGCGCAGACCGAAACCTTGTTCGATTACCTCCCCGCTGAGACGACGCTGATTCTGCACCACGACATCCTGTCGGCCGCCGCCGAATTCTTCCGCGAGGCGGAGGAGCGCTATCAGCAACGCCGCGGTCACCTGGACCGGCCGCCCTTGGCCCCGAACCTGCTTTTCCTGGAACCGGATGCACTCCAGCAGCGGATCGAGAACCTGCGCCGGATTACGCTACCGGCATCGGACGATCGTTCGTCTCAACAGTCGACGGTTGTCGAATTTGCCTGTGCACCGCTGCCGCCGATCCATCTCGATGCCCGGCAGCCGGAACCGGCTCTGGCGCTAAAGAAATTCCTGGCCGGTTTATCCGGCCCGGCCCTGTTCGTCGCGGAAACGGCGGGGCACCGGGAAGCCGTTCGGGAGACCCTGGCCAAACACGGCATTCGCCCCAAAACCATCGAACGCTGGGCCGATTTCCGCGCCGCCGACCTGCCGCTCTGCCTGCTGGTCGCGCCGATGGATCACGGTGTGTGGTGCCAGGACCCGCCGTTCGCGGTCATCACGGAAACCCAACTGCACGGCGAAAAGGCCCAACAACGCCGGCGACGCCGCAAGGGCGGCGAGCGAACGTTCGAACAGCTTTTGCGCGATCTGGAGGATCTCGAGATTGGCGGACCGGTGGTTCACCGGGACTACGGCGTCGGGCGATATCTGGGGCTGCAACGCCTGGCAGTCGGCGGCACCGACGCCGAGTTCCTGACCCTGGAATACGCGAACCAAGAGAAGGTCTACGTTCCGGTCGCCTCGCTGCATGTGATCGGCCGCTACAGCGGAGGCAGCCCGGAAACGGCACCGCTGCACAAGCTGGGGAGCGATCAGTGGCAAAAGGCCAAGCGCCGGGCAATGGAGCGGGTCAAGGACGTGGCTGCCGAGCTGCTGGACATCTACGCCAAGCGGGCCGCCAAGCAGGGGCATGCGTACCGGCCACCGGACGTCGATTACGCCGCGTTTGCGGCCGGCTTCCCGTTCGAGGAAACACCGGATCAGGAGCAAGCCATCCAGGACGTCATCCACGATATGACGTCGCCGCAGCCGATGGACCGGGTGGTCTGCGGTGATGTCGGCTTCGGCAAGACCGAAGTCGCGATGCGAGCCGCGTTCCTCGCGGCTCAGAACGGCAAACAGGTGGCCGTGCTGGTGCCGACCACGCTGCTGGCTCAGCAGCATTACCAGAATTTCCGCGACCGCTTCGCCGAGACGCCGATCCGGATCGAAGTGATGTCCCGCTTCGTCGGCAAGAAGGAACAACAGCAGTTGGCGGAAGCGGTACGCGAAGGCCAGATCGACATCCTGATCGGAACCCACAAGATCCTTCAAAAGGATCTAGGCTTCAAGCGGCTGGGCCTGGTGATCATCGACGAGGAACACCGTTTCGGCGTCAGCCACAAGGAACATTTCAAGAAACTTCGCACCGAATTGGATTTTCTGACGCTGACCGCAACACCGATTCCCCGAACGCTGAACATGTCGTTGGCGGGACTTCGGGACATCTCGATCATCGCGACACCCCCGCCGAACCGGCACCCGATCAAGACCTTCATCAGCGAATGGGAGGACGGGCTGGTCCAGGAAGCCCTGCTGCGCGAGATCAAGCGCGGCGGCCAAGTGTATTTCCTGCACAACAAGATCGAAACGATGCACAAGGCGGCCGAGAAGATCGAGAGGCTGGTGCCGCAAATCCGGCTCCGCATCGCCCATGGCCAGATGCCGGAACGCGAACTCGAGCGCATCATGCTGGATTTCTACCATCAGCGCTTCAACGTACTGGTCTGCACCACGATCATCGAGAGCGGCATCGATGTGCCCTCGGCCAACACCATCATCATCGATCGCGCCGACCGGTTGGGACTCGCCCAATTGCATCAGCTGCGCGGCCGGGTCGGTCGTTCCCACCATCGCGCCTACGCTTATCTGATCACACCGCCACCGAAGACGATGACGGCCGACGCGGTCAAGCGGCTCGAGGCGATCGAGGCCTCCGGCGAACTAGGTGCGGGGTTCCTGCTGTCGACGCACGATCTCGAGATCCGCGGCGCCGGAGAATTGCTCGGCGAGGAACAGAGCGGCCAGATTCAGGAGATCGGCTTCGGACTCTATACCGACTTGCTGGAGCGCGCGGTCGATGCGCTGAAATCCGGGCGTCAGCCGGAACTCGAGCTGCCACCGGACAACGGCCCCGAGATCGAATTGCAGAGCCCGGCATTGATTCCCGACGACTATCTGCCCGATGTGCATAGCCGTCTGGTGCTCTACAAGCGGATCGCCGGTGCGTCCACGCCGGAGGAACTGCATGGTCTACAGGTGGAAATGGTTGACCGCTTCGGTCTGCTGCCGCTGGCGGCCAAGACCCTGATGGCCTTGGCCGAGTTGAAACTCAAGGCAGCGCCTCTCGGTATTCAGAAAGTGGAAGTCGCCGCGACCGGCGGGCGAATCCTGTTCGGGCCGGATCCGCAGATCGATCCGGTCAAGGTCATCGAGTTGATCCAGAAACAACCGGCCGCCTACAAGCTCGACGGTCCAGACAAGCTGCGCTTCACCCGGGCCTTCGAATCCGCCAACGACAAGATCACCTTCGTCGAGGAACTGCTGGACCGCCTCGCTTCGTAGCGGAACCATTCCCGCTGGACCGCCTGGCAGCCGCATTACCGGAATCACCGCGGCCGTCTCCGCCGACACCGGTCGCCTTCGATCCATCCCATTTCGAGCCCGCTCCCGCGCCGCCCTTCTCCGCGCGCCACCGCCCTGTAGACGGCGTCCGGATCAGGCCGACCAAGAGCCACCGACATTCCAGGACCTCTCTCCGACTATCCTTGTAATTAAGGTCATTGTGTTGGCGCAACAGAGAGAGTCTAATATGCAACACACATCGTCCGCCGTGTTCAGCGACACCAGGAGGTTCGTCGTGAACATCCGCCTATTTCATCATCTTCGCCGCTCGAGGGGCGTCACCATTCCTCTGCGCCGGCGGAAATCACTCGAGCGGTTCGGAACCGCCGCGCCGATCCTGGCGCGCCCAAGATCACATTCGAGCCCCAGCGAATCCCTGCATGCCGTCCGCTATTGCGGAGGCTGCCCGGAGTAACCACCAAAAGACAAGAGGAACTTTCGCCATGACGACACTCCATTCGGCTCCGTCCCCCACTACCGGCGCTTCCCAGCGGGAACGCCGGCTGCCGAGAACGCAACAGCCTCGACACGCCGCCACCGCTCCGGTCACCACGCAGGCGAACGAGCGATCCGATCCGGTCCGCTTCGCTCCGCCCCCTGACTTCGATGACGAGGATTGGATCTGCTGCCGCAGCATCGACTGAGCGGTCGCACCCTCTGCCGCGCCGGCTGCCGCTGACATGCCGCGCGCGGTGTCCCACTACAGCGACAAAGAAGCCGGCCGACCGAACGCGCCACCCCACCCATGCGCGTGAATCCTCTGACCGACGGCGCCACCTGCGCGCCGGAGGGCGCACCGTGGCCATACAGCGGCTCTCGCGGATCTCGGCATGACACCGTTCGGCGCAGGAACTATGCTATCCGGCACCGCCGGACCGGCGTGGCATCGGCCGATGCCACGCCGGTCCGGCCGTTTCCTTCTGCCACTGTCGAGGACAAGACCATGACTGACATCACGACATTGCTGGGTCAGGAAGCCGAGAGCCTGTTGTCGCATGTATGCCGGGGCATACCCAAGGAGCGGCTGCATACCCCCGGTCCGGACTACATCGATCGCGTGGTTGCCCAGTCGGACCGCAAGCCCGCGGTCCTACGCAGCCTGGCGGCGCTGTTCGGCCACGGCCGACTGGCCAGTACCGGATATCTGTCGATTCTTCCGGTCGACCAGGGAGTCGAGCACTCCGCGGGGGCTTCGTTCGCGCCCAATCCGGATTACTTCGACCCGGAAAAAATCGTCGAACTAGCCATCGAAGGCGGGTGCAACGCGGTGGCCTCGACCCTTGGCGTGCTGGGCAGCGTCGCGCGCAAATACTCGCACAAGATTCCGTTCATCCTGAAGGTCAACCACAACGAGTTCCTGTCCTACCCGAATACCTATGACCAGACCCTGTTCGCCAGCGTCGAGCAGGCATTCGAACTGGGCGCGGTGGCGGTCGGCGCCACGGTCTATTTCGGCTCCCCGGAATCACGCCGCCAGGCATGGGAAATCTCTCAAGCTTTTCAAAGGGCGCATACGCTCGGCATGGCCACAATCCTGTGGGCTTATCTGCGCAACGGTGCGTTCAAGCACGAGGGAGTCGATTACCACTTGGCGGCCGACCTGACTGGCCAGGCTAATCACCTGGGTGTCACGATCGAGGCCGACATCGTCAAGCAAAAGATGGCCCAGAACAACGGCGGTTTCAACGCCGTTCAGTTTTCAAAAACCCACGCCAAGGTCTACAGCGAACTGACGACCGAGCATCCCATCGATCTGGTGCGGTATCAGGTCGCAAACTGCTACATGGGGCGGGCCGGCATGATCAATTCCGGTGGCGAATCGAAGGGCGCCGGCGACTTGGCCGCCGCAGTCCGCACGGCTGTGATCAACAAGCGGGCGGGCGGCATGGGCTTGATTTCCGGCCGTAAGGCCTTTCAGAAGCCGATGCGGGAAGGGATCGCACTGCTGAATGCGATCCAGGACGTCTACTTGTCGCCTGAGGTCACGGTGGCGTGAGCGTACGTATTGCGAGTGGCACGCCCGATTACCACGGGCTTCACCCGCGTGGAGCGGAAGGCGCGACGCTTCCACGGCAAAGCGGCTCGGTTCACGAGATACCGAGGATTTTGTGCGTCTGCAGACCGAGGCGCCAGCGCGGATGCTCGAGGCAATACTGCAGCGCCCGCTCGGTATTGTGCCACCGTCGCGGTCCATCCATCGGCTGCAGGATGAAATACCGAAAATTCAGGTTCTCGAACTGTTCCGGCCGTGCTTCGGGTTGGGGATAGACCAGCTTCAGCTCGTCGCCCTGCGTAACGATCAGCTCAGCCGTCGCTTTCGGACTGACGCAGACCCAGTCGACGCCCGCTGGCACCCGCCGCGTGCCGTTGGTTTCAACGGCGATCTCGAATCCGCGCGTGTGCAGCGCGCGAACCAACGATTCGTCGAGTTGCAGCAACGGTTCGCCGCCGGTGCAGACCACCAGCGGCCGCGTTGCCGATCGCGGACCTGGCCACGCGGCGGCAACTGCGTCGGCCAGATGCTCCGCCGTATCGTAGCGGCCACCGCCGGGGCCGTCGATGCCGACGAAATCGGTGTCGCAGAATCGGCACACCGCAGTCGACCGGTCCCGTTCCAGGCCGGACCAGAGATTGCAGCCGGTGAAGCGGCAGAACACCGCGGCACGGCCGCTCTGCGCGCCCTCCCCCTGCAGGGTGTAAAAAATCTCTTTGACGACGTAGGCCATCTCGACGATCAGGGCAACGCGGGGCCCAATTCCCCCCAACTGAGCAGTGCGCCGCAACCCGGCGTCTCGTAGAGGTCGATCCGATCCAATTCCGGCAAACACGGCCACAAACGGTCGCGAATCCATCTCACCAAACTTCCGGCATCGGCATCGCCCAGATCCGGCAACGGGTTCAGCGTGTGGTGATCCAGATCCCGGTACAGCGGCGTAAACCGGTCCTTCACATCGCCATAGTCGATCGTCCAGCCCATCACCCGATCCAGTGGCGCGGTCAGATGCAGGCGCACGATGTAGCTGTGTCCATGCAACCGCCGCCGGACGTCGCCGTCGGGGGCGCACCGGAGGCGCAGTGCACTTTCGAAGCGGTTCTGTTTCCAGATCCGGTAATGTCGGCCGTCGAAATGGCAGCCGGCCGTGTGCGTCTCATACACCGTGACCCAGGACAACTCCGGCAGCTGCGATTTCAGCCGGCTCCAAACCCAGCCAGCAAGTATCTCGCTGGTCGGGTTCTCGAGTCCCGGAATGTCGTTCAAACAGGCGTAATCCAGTCGTTGCTGAAACGGCTCCCACAACTGCCCGAGCAGATCGAAATCCACTCCCATGTCGCGCGCGGAATCGAGATTCTGGTCGACATGCAGGATCACTTCGAAGCCATGGCCGTGCATCCGGCCGCATTGATGTCCCGGCGGCACATTCGGGAGTTGATGGGCGGCTTCGAAACGGAAGCGGCGCCACACGTGGACGTGGTCTCGACCGTCGAGGTCCGCCCCCTGATCGGCCGTACTGCGGATTCCCACCGAGGTCAGTCCGGGCAGTTCGAACCGGGCACGCACCCAACGCGCGAGGTTCTCGTCGGTCGGGACGGCCAGATACGCGTTCAGATCCTGATAATCCAGCGGCGCAATGCAACGCTGTAGCGCCTGCCGCACGGCCAGCACTTCCCCTCCCGGAAACGCGGCGAGTTCCGGAGGCATCGCACAGCGCACCCGAACACGGTAGCTGTGCCCATGCCGACGCGCAGAGCGATGATCGACGGGAAGTATCGGAACTCGGCACGCGGCTTCGAAAGGCACCGCAGCCACGAACAACAGCGACTCGTTCAATGCGGTTGCAGCGCGAACTTCGCCAGCAGCGGATCAGACAGACCGGCCTCGGCAAACCCCTTGGCGCGCAACCGGCAGGAATCGCACGACAAACACGGACGGCCGTCAGTGCCGGGATCATAACAACTGCTGGTCAGTGCGTAATCGACGCCGAGATCGGTGCCGGTGCGGATGATCTCCGCCTTGGTCATCGCGACCAACGGCGCGTGGAGCGTCAAGCGGCGTCCCTGTTCGACGCCGGCCTTGGTGGCCAGGTTGGCCATCGCTTCATAGGCCCGGAGGTATTCCGGCCGGCAGTCGGGATACCCGCTGTAATCGAGCGCATTGACGCCGATGAAAATGTCATCGGCGGCGAGTGTCTCGGACCAAGCCAGACCGAAAGACAGGAATACCGTATTCCTAGCCGGTACATAGGTCACCGGAATACCGTTCGCCATCTCCCCCGCGCTTCGGCCCTTCGGCACGGCGATGTCGGCGGTCAACGCCGACCCGCCAAAACGCCGCAGATCGATGTCGACGATCACATGCTCACGGACTTTCATGGCCTCCGCGACCGCGATCGCCGACTCCAGTTCGACCGCATGCCGCTGACCATAGCGAAAAGACAGCGCATAGGGCTCGAATTTGCGGTGCTTGGCGATCGCAAGGGTGGTGGTGGAGTCGAGTCCGCCGCTCAGCAGCACCACCGCTCTTGGCTTCGTCACCGTCGTCAGGGAATCCAGGTGGACATACCGTGGCGACCTGGAGCACCGGGTCGCACCGCATGCGACGGATTGCCGCCGATGGTCATCAAAACGATTTCTCCGCCGCCTTCAAATGCGTCATGGCCGCATGCGCATCGTCACCGGCGGTCGTCGCATCGCCGGCCCTGCTGTGTTCGATCGCAAGGTTCAGGTTCTTGATCGCCGCATCGAGATGCGGGTTTGCGCGCTCCTTCAATGCCGCCTCGGCATGGTCCTTGGCCGCCTTGGCGTGCTCGCCGACCGCCGCGGCATCGCCCGACTTGGCGCTCTCCACCGCTGCAGTCGCATGCTTCATCGCTTCAGCTTTGTGATCCTCTTCTGCCTGAGCAGTCGATACGGCCGCACTCAGCATGGCGGCCAGGAGTCCGGTCATCATCAATCGGCGCATCATTCCTCCTATCGTGTTTCGATCGGCAAGCGGGACGTTTATCCCGTTCCAGAAGACTCGTGATGATACGCGAAGTTCAACTACCGATGCCGGCGTACGTCATCGGCGCACTCATCACGGCCGGGGGTCGCCCTTGTTGCAATCACCACGAGACAAAGTGTTTCTTCCACGACGACGTGGGCTGCGCTATCATTAAGCCATCGAACATTTCATGCCTCCGCTGGACATCAACTACCGCATCCCTTGGCGGTTTGATCCCGGCAGGAGAGCCTGAAGCCCCGGATGAAGTTCACCTCCTCCTCATCCGGGGCTTTTTTCGTCCCATTCGCTGAACCGCCGGCATCGCCCGACCAGAGCGGGCCACTGATCCGGCGCCGCGGCCACAGTCAGGCGATCATTCCCATTACCGGGACGCGAGTCCTGCATGTTCGTCACGCATATCGAAACGGTTACGGGCTGGCGCCCACGCTTGCCATCGATTCATCGACCCTGGCCGGCCGGCGGCGCTTACGCATTCCTCGGACCACAGGGTTCACCACCACAGCAATTCTCGGTCAGAAAGGCCAGCAGTTCGTTCATCGCATCAAAATTCGCCGCGTAGAAGATGAAGCGGCTTTCCTGACGCGAGCGGATCAGGTTCGCATGAGCCAGTTCCTTCAAATGAAACGACAGCGTCGCATTGGGCACACCGAGCGTCCGAGCAATCTCCCCGGCGGCGATACCCGACGTACCGGCTTCGACCAGCAAGCGAAAAATCGAGAGCCGCGTTTCTTGAGCCAACGCGGTCAGCAATCGTACGGCCGTGGCGGTTTGCATGTTGCGCGATTCGTCGATTGGTAAAAGCCGCCGGACCTCAACCGTCCCTGCCAGTTACCCACGGTCCAGATCGTCGGCCAGTTTCTGCAAGCCGGTCGATAACGAGACCGGGTAGGCGGCGCCGGGCTCCAGCGATTTTAAGGCCTTCGGCAATCTCCCCAACTGCTCGGCCACCTTGTGGCGAACGGTTTCCAACGTCCCCGCCGCCGCAGTCAGCGGCTTGCCGCCGCGCATGACCGGCTGCAACAAAGCTTCGCCGGGTTGCGACTCGTCGACGAGCCCCACGACATCATCCAGCATGCCTCCATTCTCTGCGTACCGGCGAAAAACCTGCCGGCATCCGGGCCAGGTGGCCTTCCCGTGCGATCGCTTGCGCCGCGGAACACCCGCATACTGTTGGAGTTTGTAGGCACAGTTCAGAAAAGGCGCGTCATCGGACGTCACCAGTCTCGTCCCGACGCCGAAGCCGTCGATCGGTGCCCCAGCCGCGTTCAGCGCACGAATTGCGTGCTCCTCAAGGTCGCCGCTGGCAAAAATGCGACACTCAGCGAGTCCCCCGTTGTCCAGGATCCTCCTGGCGTCGGCCGCCAGCGCGGCCAAATCGCCGCTATCCAGCCGGATCCAGGCGGGAATGAAGGATCGCCCGCCTCCCCGCTTCGACAGCGCCACGATTCGTTCGACCGCCTTCAGCGTATCGTAGGTGTCCACCAGCAACACCAACCGGTGCATCGGCAACGTCTCGGCAAAGCGGGCGAACGCGGTTTCCTCGTCATCGTGCGCCATGATGTACGAATGTGCCATGGTGCCGAACACCGGAATCCCGAACTGCAGCCCCGCCAGGACATTCGAAGTCCCGGCGTAACCCGCTGCGTAGGCTGCGCGCGCCGCCAACAGCGCCGCTTCCGCGCCATGGGCTCGACGCATGCCGAAGTCGACCAGCATACGCCCCTCTGCCACCAGCACCGTGCGCACGGCCTTGGATGCGACCAGGGTCTGGTACTGCAGCAGATTGATCAGCCGGGTTTCGATGATCTGCGCCTGCGGTAGCGCAGCGGTGACACGGATGATCGGTTGATCCGGAAAGAATACCGTCCCCTCGGGCATCGCATCGACGTCGCCGCCGAACCGGAGGGCGGCGAGATACTCCAGGAAAGCTGGTCGAAACAGCCCGGTCGTTTCCAGCCAGGCGCAATCTTCCGTGGAAAACCGCAAATCCTCCAGGTATTCCAGGACCTGTTGGAGCCCCACCGCGACCAGAAAATTGCGCGTCGGAGGGAATTTCCGGACGAACAGTTCGAATGTGGCCTGCTGCTCCATGGCCTCAAGGAAATAGGCCTGCAGCATCGTCAATTGGTACAAATCGGTCAGCAGCGCACTTTGCTGCAGCTTCATCGTCGAAGGTCCTCCGCAAAACGAAACTCCGCACCGGCCGCAGCCATCTCTCGAATCGCCTTCTCACCGTCTCCGGCAGTTACGTCGATTGGACGAATCGCATCGCGCAGCACGACGACCCGAAATCCATGGTGGAGCGCGTCCAGCACGGTGTCGCGGACACAATACTCGGTCGCCAAACCGGCGACAATCAAACGCCCGATACCACGCCGCCGTAGTTCCCGATCGAACGCCTCGACCGCAAAACCGGAGAATGCATCCCTTTCGGGATCGGTGGCCTTGTCGACTAGCCAACAGTCGGCCGGCAGATTCAAGCCACCCGCCAATTGCGCGCCTTCGGTCCCCTGCACACAGTGCGGCGGCCAATGTCCTCCTCGCCAATCGAAAGAACAATGATCCTTCGGATGCCAGTCGCGCGTCGCAATGACTTGCAGCCGGCGACGCTGAAACTTCTCGATGCAACGATTCAGCGGCGGAATCACGCGATCTCCCGACGGCACCGGCAGGGCACCGTCGGGTAGGAAGTCGTTCTGCACGTCGACGATCAGCAGCGCATCTCCGTGCTGCAGACACCACCCCTGAGTCCGCTTGCTCGGCAAACCGGAATCCGCGCACTCTGGCGCGCTCGAATCTGTCGCTCGATTGCCGACCATCGTTCTTTTCGTCCTGCAGGTTCACAAGTCAATGACGGCAGCCGAGGCGTTGGCATCGACTCACCGCTCGGTACGCACCGGTCTGACCAGGCCGGTCGCCGGAACGCCCGCCGCCTCAGCCAAGCCATCCGCGCGTGCGTGTCGACGGCGCGCGGCTCAATGATATCCCGCATATGCCCGATCGCGCGCGTCGCGACTGCACCCTGAGCGTGTTCGGCGCCTCGCCCGGCACATTCACGATAGACGCATGCCGCGAAGTCCGCTCCGGCGGGAGTGTCATCCTTCCAATATCTTGTCGGAGCTGCGCGCACTATCGTGGGCAACGGGCCATGACGAGACCCACCTCGATGCCGACACAAGGCCTGCCGGATATACCGTGCAGACCATCCCGAACTGTTGCGGGCGAGATGTCCGGCCGTTCCGCGATGTCCTCTCATGCCGCTGCAGCCCCCGGTCACCCTCAGCGGGAACCGCTCCACCACCGACCCCCAATTTTCCCGGAAAGGCGTATCATTTGGTCCCCGAGATAGGCGGGTTCGCCGGCGCAAGCGCCCGAGGCGCCAATCGATTCCCCCGTCAGGCAAGGTTCATCGTAGAATGCCGACCAGCCGTGGTCTATCGATTGCCGTGAAGGTGTTCCCATTTGCCTATATTCGCTGAAGAATGTGAGAATGATCCGGCTAATGCGGCGGAACCGGAGAGACTGCCGGGAAAACCCCACACCGCTTCAACGATCGCCGATCGATTCGGCTCGCAACAAAAGGAGATGAAGGTGATGTCAAGAAGAATTTCTTTTGGACTGATATGTCTGTCATTGTTCGCAGCCGGATCGGCTCTCGCCGAGGTTTTATTGAATGACACAAAAGAATTGATCGGAAAGTGGAAGCTCGAAGCGGTATCTCCAGGAATCAACAAGGCCAAAATCGCGGAAGACCGAATCTGGGAATTTCGTCCCGACGGGACCATCGTCACGTCCGGCTTCAACCGGATCTTGAAAGCCAATGACCGGTACGAATGGAAATACACGCTATCTGACGGAAAGATTCTCGCTGAAGATCCGGGTCGACCCGGGAAACCCATCGATTACGTAATCTATGAAAAATCCGGAAATACCATGATCCTGAAAGGCGGCCTGGAAGGCTATTACTTTTTTAAAAAAGACTGAGCCGGCCAAGGAGGGGAACACCGACGCATGAAAGATTTGCTCCCAATCGACAGCGATGACCGCAAGCTCTGGGTTGGTATTTTCGTCGTCGGCTTGCCTATCATCATCTTTCTTTCGGTTTTCACCGGCGTCCCGCTCGTCGCGTCTCCGGGACGCTTCCTGATGACGTTGTCCATCATGTACCTCCCCGGCTATATCATCTATAAGCTGTTCTTCAATAAGCTGAAGCTGTTTGATTATACGGTACTGGACCAGTTTCTTTCGTCGCTGTTTTCCTCCATCGCTTCGGTATCGCCCCAGTCACGTTAAGCCTTTGAACTTGATCATTTGTCATCGATGAACACACCTGAGCCATCCGAGAACAAAACCAGCCTGCTGCAGGTCATCGGCAGTGCCTTGTCAGCCGCTTTCGGGGTGCAAAGCGAGCGAAATCGCCTGCGAGATTTCCAGGCCGGCTCACCGAAGGCTTTCATCATCGCCGGTGTCGCGGCGACCGTGCTGTTCATCTTGACGGTGTACCTGGTGGTTCGCCTGGTCCTCGCGTTTGCCGGCCAGTAGCGGGCATGCCCAAGGGTGTCGCCGCAGCGCGGCACAGACACGGTTTGCAAGTCTGCAATCATCGCCACGACGAAAAGTTCCGTGCTGCATTTCGTCACGGTACGACGGTCCTTTATTTCCGCAGGGCGAATAGTTCAATGCACCCGGACGCACCCCTTTTTTGCGGATCCGGACGACCACACGCCTTGAGATCGGCCGCGGCACACGGTATAACCTAACAGCGCCCGATCTCACTGGTTCGCGCAGCCAAGCCGCGACTGCGAAGCGGCCAGCGATCCTCCAATTGACCGGCCTGCGCACGTCTGCATGCCGCTACCGATCGGTTGGGCAGGCACCCGTCCAAGTGCCGAGCAATCGGCACGCTAGCGGGGCTTCCAATGCACCGCCGCCGTAACTTGAATGTGCCCGCACGTCATGAACCAGCGTCCGTTATCGCCCCATCTCCAGGTCTACCGGCTTCCCATCACCGGACTGATGTCCATCCTGCACAGAATCACCGGCGTCTTGGCGAGCATCGGCGCGCTGTCGTTGCTGTCGGTCCCGGTGGCGGTCGCCGCAGGTCCAGTTGACTATGACACCGTCCACACATTCCTGTCCTCCATTACCGGCCGCGTATTGTTATGGATTTGGATGCTCGCGCTGTCGTTCCACCTGTGCCATGGCGCACGCCACCTGCTTTGGGATCTGGGTTTCGGCTTTCAGCGCGAGCAACTGACGCGCCATGCCGCATTCGAGCTGATTGCGTTCGCGATTCTGGCGGTTCTGCTCGGGTTTGTTCAATTCGCCGTTCACTGAAAATCGATGGACTATCGCACCCCCATTGCCCGTGCGCGAGGACTCGGCGCGGCACATCATGGTTCCGGTCATTGGTGGTGGCAGCGACTCACCGCATTGGCCTTGCTGCCGCTCGGACTGTGGTTTCTTTTTTGCCTGTCGTACCTGCCCGATGCGGACTATCAGACGGTGCGTACCTGGTTCCGCCATCCGATCAATAGCGCCCTTACGGCGGCCTTCACGGTCGCTGTCTTCTATCACGCCGCACTCGGCTTGCGCGTCATCTCGGAAGACTACGTTCATTCCCGCTGGCTGAAGTTTGTCGCGATCACGCTGGTCCAGTTGCTACTGGCGCTCGGCGGCCTAACCACCCTGTTCGCGCTGTTACATCTGCTGATCAATCCCTGACACCATGTCCACCGCTTATGATCTGATTCGCCACCAATACGATGTGGTGGTCGTCGGCGCCGGGGGCGCCGGTCTTCGGGCCACGCTGGGAATGGCGGAGAGAGGACTCAAGACCGCCTGCCTCTCCAAGGTGTTCCCGACCCGCAGCCACACGGTCGCCGCGCAAGGCGGCATCAGCGGCGCCCTCGGCAACATGGGCGAGGACGACTGGCGGTGGCACATGTACGACACCGTCAAAGGGTCCGACTGGCTCGGAGATCAGGACGCGATCGAGTACATGTGTCGGGAAGCAGCTCCGTCCATCATCGAACTGGAGCACTACGGCGTACCGTTTTCCCGCACCGATGACGGCAGGATCTATCAACGCGCCTTCGGCGGCATGACCACGCATTTCGGTCGAGGGACCGCCCAGCGGACCTGCGCAGCCGCCGACCAGACCGGGCACGCGATCCTGCACACGTTGTACCAGCAATCGCTCAAACACGCCGCCGAGTTTTTTGTCGAGTACATCGTGCTGGACCTGGTGATGGACCAAGATCGTTGCCGAGGCGTGGTGGCTTGGTGCCTGAATGACGGCACCCTGCATCTTTTCACCGCGCCCGTGACGGTGCTGGCGACCGGCGGTTACGGTCGCTGTTATTTCTCCTGTACATCCGCCCACACTTGCACCGGTGACGGAAACGGCATGGTATTGCGAGCCGGCCTGCCGTTGCAGGACATGGAATTCGTCCAGTTCCATCCGACCGGGATTTACGGCGCCGGCTGTCTGATCACCGAAGGGGCCCGCGGCGAGGGAGGGTTCCTGACCAATTCGCAGGGCGAACGGTTCATGGAGCGTTACGCCCCGCACGCGAAGGATCTCGCCTCCCGCGATGTCGTCAGCCGCGCGATCACGATCGAGATCCAGCAAGGGCGTGGTGTCGGGCCGTTGAACGATCACATCCATCTGCACCTGGAACACCTGGACCCGGCGATCATCGACGAGCGCCTGCCGGGCATCGCGGAAAGTTCACGCATCTTCGCCGGGGTCGATGTGACTAAGGAACCGATTCCGGTCTTGCCCACCGTCCATTACAACATGGGCGGGATTCCGACCAACTACCACGCCGAAGTCGTGACCTTCAGGGACGGCAATCCGGAGTCGGTGGTTCCCGGGTTGATGGCCATCGGCGAAGCGGCCTGTGTCTCGGTACACGGCGCCAACCGCCTCGGCTCCAACTCGCTGTTAGATCTGGTGGTGTTCGGACGCGCCGCGGCCATTCGCTGTGCCGAGTTGGTGAAACCGGGCCAGTTGCATCAACCGCTGGCGAAGGATTCCTGTGAACCGATCCTGGCTCGCTTCGATCGCTTTCGCCATGCGGATGGCGGACGGCGAACGGCCGAAATTCGACTGGCCATGCAGAAGACCATGCAGGCCCACGCCAGCGTCTTTCGCCGCAAAGATGTGCTGCGTGCCGGTCTCGAAAAGCTCAAGGAGATTCACAAGTCCATGGATGACATCCGCGTCACCGACCGCTCCCTGATCTGGAATACCGACCTGGCCGAAGCCCTCGAACTGGACAATCTGTTACCACAGGCTATGGTCACGATGGCCGGTGCCCTGAACCGGCAGGAAAGCCGCGGCGCGCATGCGCGCGATGATTACCCGGAACGGGACGACCTGAACTGGCTCAAGCATTCACTGCTCTGGCTGAATGCGGCGGGCGAAATCAGCGCCGAGTATCGACCGGTTCATCTGCACACGATGAGCGACCAAGTCGAAACCATCCCCTTGCAAAGGCGGGTCTACTGACGCGCTCCATGGCGCCCGGATAGCGAATCTTATCGAGCCGCAGCTTGTCCGGTGGCTCTTGGGCGGCCCGAAGCGTTCGCGGCCTTCCGTAGAGCCCTCCGGCTAGGCCAGGTACCAGGTCTCCTGCTTGAACGGCGTGCTCCGGACAACTGACGGCTCTGGTAACATCCGCATCGGAAACGACGGCGCTTCCGGCACCTTTGACCGCCGGGTCGGATAGCCAATGCCCGACGCACCGGTCGCGCCCGTTCCGGATACGCCGCTCCGTCCGCCGGCGTTCGGCCTGCCGACCGGAACCGGCCAGGCCGGAATGCTGCTGGCACGCCAACATCGTCATCATCGAAGGTTGGCGGCGCGAGCACGACCTGATCGTGCAAAGGAACGAACGTCCTCGATTTTTCAAGCTTCATTCACCCACACTGGAGTCAAGTACCCGCCTATGAATGTGCAATCTTTTCACCCGCCGGTCCGAACCTTGATGGGCCCCGGCCCATCCGACGTGCATCCCCGTATTCTCGAGGCGATGTCGCGGCCGACGATCGGCCATCTCGACCCCGCGTTCGTCGGCATGATGGACGAGATGAAGACATTGCTGCAGTACGCATTTCAGACCCGCAACGAGCTGACACTGACGGTTTCCGCACCGGGTTCCGCCGGCATGGAAACGGCGTTCGTGAACCTGGTCGCACCGGGCGACAAGGTGATCGTATGCCAGAACGGCGTATTCGGCGGGCGCATGAAAGAGAACGTGGAGCGCTGCGGCGGCACGCCGGTCATGGTCGACGACGCCTGGGGCGAACCGGTGGATCCGGGAAAGGTCGAAGCTGCACTGAAGGCGAATCCGGATGCCAAGATCGTGGCGTTCGTGCACGCCGAGACCTCGACCGGCGCCTGTTCCGACGTGGAAACGCTGACCCGTCTGGCGCGTCAGGCCGGCTGCCTGGTGATCGTCGACGCGGTGACATCGCTGGGCGGCAATCCGTTGAAGGTCGATGAATGGGAAGTCGACGCAATTTATTCCGGGTCGCAGAAATGCCTGTCTTGCACGCCCGGGCTTTCACCGGTCAGCTTCGGCCCGCGTGCCGTGGAAGTCATCAAGAATCGCCGGACCAAATGTCAAAGCTGGTTCCTCGATCTCGGTCTGGTGATGAGCTATTGGAGCGGAGGCACGAAACGAGCCTATCACCACACGGCGCCGATCAATGCGTTGTACGGCCTGCACGAGGCATTGGTGATGCTGCGGCAGGAAGGCCTGGAGAACGCCTGGCGACGCCATGCCGATCTGCATCTGGCGCTCCGCTCGGGTCTGGAAGCAATGGGGCTGGGCCTTCTGGTCGCTGAAAAGGCGCGCCTTCCACAGTTGAATGCGGTCAGGGTACCGGAGGGGGTCGACGAGGCCGCGGTGCGTACAGCACTGCTGAACCGCTACGGCCTGGAGATCGGCGCCGGACTCGGATCCTTGGCCGGCAAGATCTGGCGGATCGGCTTGATGGGATTCAGCGCCACGCCGCGAAACGTGCTGTTCTGCCTCGGCGCGCTGGAAGCGGTACTTGGCGAGATGGGTTGTCCGATGCCAAAAGGGGCCGCGATCGCCGCTGCCCAGTCGGTTTTGACCGAAAAGGGCTATTGACCCGGCGATGACACCGCGACGCCCACTCTCTGACCCGAGCGCCACACCATGCCTCCTTCGCTGATCGACCGGATGTTCGTGCTGCTGCAGCACGCGCTGCCGCAGCACACCTTGTCCGCCCTGATGTACCGACTGGCGCGATGCCGACAGCCGTGGGTAGCGCATGGCCTGATCCGTGTATTCAGCCGCATTTATCGCGTGAATCTGGCCGAAGCGGAAACCGCCGAGGTGCGAGACTATCCAAGCTTCAATGCGTTTTTCACCCGCGCGTTGAAGCCGGAGGCACGCCCCATCGCCCGTGATCCGAAAGCGATCGTCAGCCCGGCCGACGGCGCCATCAGCCAGATCGGACCGATCGACGGTGCTGCGATCGTTCAGGCCAAGGGACAGCGCTACGATGTCACCACTCTGTTGGGCGGCGACTCGGCACGCGCCGCACCATTCCTCGGCGGCCGCTTCGCGACCATTTACCTGTCGCCGAAGGACTACCATCGCCTGCACATGCCGCTCGCCGGCAGGCTCCGGGAAATGGTCTACCTCCCCGGTCGGCTGTTCAGCGTCAATGAGGCGACCGCGGCGCTGGTCCCGGCCCTGTTCACCCGCAACGAACGGGTGGTCACACTGTTCGACACGGATGCAGGACCGATGGCGTTGGTTCTGGTCGGGGCCATCTTCGTCGGCAGCGTCGAAACGGTCTGGCATGGCGAGATCACACCGCGGTCCGGCGCCCGCCGGCCGGAGAACTGGGGTTACGCTGAGGAGGGTCCGCGGTTGGAACACGGAGCCGAGATGGGCCGGTTCAACATGGGGTCCACCGTGATCGTGCTATTCGGCCCCGGCGTGATGGAATGGACGGGAACGCTGGGATGCGGCGATGCGGTCCGTATCGGCCAACCGATCGGAGAGCGAATCTGATGGCCAATGGTCCCGTCCCTCACGGCTCCGGACCGAGCATCCGGGCGACGAAGGCGATCGTCCACGCCCTCGCGCTCACTGGCATGCTGAGCCTGTCCGGCTGCCAACCGGATCCGACCGAAACCGAGTTCGCCGGCGAGATCCAGGGAACGACCTATCACATCAAGCTGGTTCTCCACGACCCGACGGTCCGCGCAACGGCATTGCGGGGAGAGATCGAGAAGACGTTCCGGATCATCGATGAAAGGCTCTCGAACTATCGCACCGATTCGGAGATTTCGCGGATCAACGCGGACCGTTCCACCGAATGGCAGCCCGTCGCACCGGAGATCGCGCAATTGGTGTCCATCGCCAGGCAGGTCGGGGAGCGCAGCGCCGGGTGCTACGACTTGACGATCCAACCGCTATTGGCCCTTTGGGGCTTTTCAAAGCACGAGAACCGGGTACCGACCGATGCGGAGATCGATGCTGTGCTGCAGCATGTGGGCATGTCCCGGATCGATGTCGATCTGCAAGGCCATCGGCTGCGAAAGCGGGACCCGGACGTTCAAATCGACCTCTCGTCGATCGCTCAGGGTTACACCGTGGCCGCGGTCGCGACGCTGCTGGAGCAGCGGGGAATTCACAACTACCTGGCGGAAGTGGGTGGCGAATTGAAGGTCAAAGGCACCAAGGCCAACGGCAATGCCTGGCGGGTGGCGATCGAGAAGCCGTCGCCCTTTCGACGCGAGGTGCAGCGCATTCTTGAACTGCATCAGCGGAACGGCACCGCCGTGATGACCGCCGGCACCTACCGCAACTTCTTCGAGGAAGACGGTCAGGTTTATTCGCACATCTTGAATCCGACAACCGGACGCCCGGTCACTCATCGTCTGCTGTCCGTAACCATTTTGCACGAAGACCCGGTCTGGGCCGACGCCTGGGACACGGCATTGCTGTGCGTCGGCGAAAACGAAGCGAAGAAGATCGCCGAGCAGGAACATCTGAAGGCGCTGCTGATCTACCAGGATGGAAACGAACTGAAGGAGCACTTGAGCACCGAGTTCCTCCGCTCCGACGAAACCGACCCCTCTGGCCCGGCGGCCCCAGGCGAACTACCCTCCGCGGTGCGATAGCGTTCGCCTGCCACCACCGGATTTCCGCGAGCCGCGGGCACTGCAGCCCGGTTCCATTGCGTTCGCTGGCCGGCACCATTGCAGTGGTCGGCCTCCGGGCCACATCATCCAGGCCCGAGATACCGACCTCGAGTCGCGGGATGACCGGCGATCCTCGACCATGCGAACCCACCATGCCCGCTTTGGCCCTGCCTGGCCCCGCTGATTTCCGCCGTGACGCCAAGCCACCGGCCGGAGAACGCACGACCGCCACCTTGCAGGAAAACGGAGGTTCTTGCCGTCCTTCCTTCCGGTCGAGCAGCCTGAGAGTCGCTGCAGCCCAGAATGCACCATCGAATGCAAGCCGGAGAAATTTCCGGTACGGCGTTGACAAGAGTCGGTAATCGCTCTTATAGTTTCGTAGCGCTACCGTAGTTCCGTCTGCATCAAAGGGAATCGTTAACACGATGGCTCCGCATCGTTGCCCGCAGCGAATCTTGCGCCGCTGCCTCGGCAGCACCGCGTTGAACCGGGAAGGAATGGGAGCGGTAACGTGGAAGATAGCCCGGACGGCAGCCGCAGGTGACCCATCGATTCGGCGCCATCTCAGCCGGGTACGACAAATCAAACTTCAATACAGAAGGTGCGAAGCATGAGTGCAGAAGTTGAACCGAAGAAAGATTTTTACTGGCTCTATGTCGCCGGCATCACGTTGGTGCTGGTGGGCGTCATCGCCATGGTGAAGCTCAGTGAAAACGAAAAGTACGATCCCATCCGGCAACAGCAGGATGAGGAATCGCAAGTGATGAATATCCGCATACTGAAGTCGTACTGATCCGGTACGAACACTACCCCCGAGGAGGAGGCTTATGAAAGCGAACTTTTTCGGCAGCTGGCTGTTGGCGCTGCCGCTCGTGCTATTTCTCACCACGCCCGCGCATGCGGCCGAATATATCTTTCGAGACCTGATGGGTAACACCTTGTCCGCGGGCAAATGCCTCGCCAAGGACGAGGCCGTCGCCAAGGCCACTGACACGTACACCGTCGACAAGTTCAGCAAGCGGTTTTGCGAGGTCCAGGGTTACGGCTGGAATCTCGAGGAAAAGAAGGGCGAAGGGAAGCTCGTCTGCAATGAATGCAGCGGCAATGCCGACCAGGGAAAATATCAATGCCACATGGAAGACATCGTGGTAACCTGCAAGCGTCTGAAACCCGGCTCGGTGGGCCTGTTCCCGGGCAAAGGCTGAATCGGCAGTTCAAACGAAACCGCCGGCTCCGTGTCGGCGGTCCGCGTCTGCTGACCGCCTCGCAATCCCGCCCAATCGAACCGCCCAGGTATCCAGTCGTTTCGATCCCGGCTGGATCCGCAGTCTCTCCCCCGATGCAACGCAAACGGCCTGGCCACGCAGTGGCACGACAGGCCGTTGCGTCTGCATCTCCGGACAGATCCCCCTTCCCGTCATGTTCGACCGATCGGCAATGTTCGCGGCTCCCGCTCCACGTCGGCGACGCGCGCCTCGGCATTCGCCAGCAGATTGGCCCTGGCTCGCTGCGAGCGGCCGAGTTCCGTGATGGCCGAACACCACTCCGACGGATCGTTCGGCAGCAGCAGCCCATCGATTCCGGACCTTACGAAATCCGAATATGGTGGCGCGTTCGAGTAGATCCCAACGGCCCCGAAACGGGTGAAATCGAAAAACTTGGTGTACGACCGTCCGCGGTTGAAGCGGGAATCATCCACCAGTGGTGCCAGCCCGATATCGTGACGGAGCGCCGGAAACGATTGGCGATAGGTTTCCCAATCGGCCGGGTGAAGACACAGGGTCCGCGGCATTCCCGCAAACATTCGGCGGACTTCGCGACCGCCCACCGTAATGAACGTCAAATGGGCGGATCTCGCCTGTACCAGCGACACCACCTCGTGTAGCCACCGGAACTCCGGCAGATGGGATGCGGTGCCCTCGTAAAAAAAGGTTACCGGGCTCTCCCGGTCGCACTCCGCCGCCAACGGCAGGGGCTCCAGCACACAGCGACGGTCGATGCCGTATTTCTCCGCCAAATGGCGCGTCGAGACCCACGCTTCGCTGCAGAGTCTGGCCAGCCCATCACTGTGCACGAAGAAGTGGCGTAGGATCTTGTAGCGGTACCGCAGCGGAAGGGTGCGGTTCCCCAACGCGGACGGCAGATCGTCGTCCATGAAGTACGCGACACCGCTGAGCCGCTGCCGCTGCCGCTGCGCCAACAGGAACCGCAGCCAATCGCCGGTGATGTAGCGCACGATGATCACGAAGGTGGCCGGCGGTACATCAAGCGTCTCCGGATCGATCCGGGTCATGTCGATGAGCGTATGGGGCACGGCATCCCGCGTGGTGCAGCGAGGAACGATGTAGTAATCGGTACTCGGATTGCGCCCAAACTCGAGAATCCATATCCGGGCCGGCGGTTGCGGCGGGTAGTTCGCCCGGGGCACGAACAGCATCGACAAACCTCCGGTGACGTATCAAGCGCGATAGGAGTGGAACCGCTCCTGTTGCATGGAACGGTGAAGTCCCGAGACATCGGCGGCACTCCGCCGACCAGACCTTCGAGTACAGCCGGATCTCGACATTGCCGCCGCCCCGAGCGCTGCCTTCAACGGCGGCGGCAGCGTACGGCGCAGCCGATCCCGGCCGTCGAGACCATCGCCCGCGGCTCCATCACGCCGTGACTCTCGCCTCGAACACGACGACGGTCCTGGGTCCGACTCGGTATGTGGGGACATCCTGCACGCGCTGCGAACATCGCTCGATCACATCGTGAGGACCCACTCGAGACGTATCGACCGCGAGATGCCACACTCTGCCGGTAATCAACGGCAGATCCGTCTGCACCGCTTGTTCGGACATGTTGAGCAACACGTGCAGATCCTCCTCGTCATCGGTCAGTCCTGCGAGCGTGTAGCCCAGAAAGTGCGCCGTCGGGTCGCGCCAGAGCGGCGTCAGCAGTTCGGCGCCGTGCCAAGTAATATCCGGAAGGTTCCGCCCCGGCACCATACCGCCGGACAGGAACGTCTTGCGATTCAAGCTGGGGTGCCTCTTTCGCAAGTTGATCAACTCGGTCACGAATCGGAGCATTTCACCTTCCTGCTCGACCAGCGTCCAGTCGAACCAGGAAAGCTCGTTGTCCTGGCACCAAGCATTGTTGTTGCCCTGCTGCGTGCGCAGCACTTCGTCACCGGACAACAGCATCGGAACGCCGATACTCAGCATCAGCAAACACATCGCGTTCTTCGCTTGGCGGCGGCGGCGCAGCGTGACGGCCGGGTCGTCGGTCTCTCCCTCGATACCGCAGTTCCAGCTCAGATTGTTGCTACAGCCGTCGCGGTTCTCTTCCCCATTCTCGGAATTCCGCTTTTCGCTGTAGCTCACCAGATCACGGAGCGTGAAGCCGTCATGACAAGTCACGAAATTGATGCCGTTGAACGGCAACCGATGGTCGTCGGCATACAAGTCGCTGCTGCCTGCGATGCAGGTCGCGACTTCGCCGATGATGCCCGGATCACCCCGCAGGAAGCGCCGCATCACATCGCGGTAACGGCCATTCCATTCGGCCCAACGCATACCCGGAAACGATCCGACATGGTACAAGCCGGCGGCGTCCCAGGCTTCCGCGATCAGCGCGGTTTCGCTCAGCGCGGGCGAAAACGCGATGTTCCACGGCAACGGCGGATTGGCCAGGGGAACTCCGTCTTCGCCCCGTGTGAACACGCTGGCGAGATCGAAGCGGAACCCGTCGACGTGCATCTCCTCGACCCAATACTCCAGACAGCGCAGGATGAAGACGGTGACCAGGGGATGATTGCAGTTCACCGTGTTGCCGCAGCCGGTGTAATCGCGGTACAGGCGGCGATCGACCGGATCGATATGGTAGAAGGCGTCGTTGGCGAGTCCCTTGAAATTGATCGTTGGTCCGCCCCCCCCTCCTTCCGCGGTATGATTGAACACGACGTCGAGAATCACCCCGATTCCGGCCGCATGTAGGGCCTTCACCAGCTGCTTGAATTCGGTCACCTGGCTGCCGCATTCGGGTGTGATTCCGTAGCGCGGGTGCGGACTGAAGAAGCTGTGCGTGCTGTAACCCCAGTAGTTCTTCAAGCCGCGTAACTGCACGCCAGCCGGCACATCCTGTTCGTCATAGGCCATCACCGGCAGCAGTTCCACATGGGTGATGCCCAGAGCCTTCAGATAGGGGATCTTCTCGATCAGCCCGAGGAAGGTCCCCGGATGCTTCACTCTCGACGACGGATGTCGCGTGAATCCCCCAACATGCAGTTCGTAGATCACAGCACCGACCAGCGAACCGGACACCGGGCGGTCGTCTCCCCAGTCGAAATCCTGCTCGGCGACGACGCCGCGTATCGAATGCCGGCTGCGGTCGTCGGGATTGGATGCCTTCACCCGCGACCATAGCGCGTCGCTGACGGCGATTGCGCCGGGGCTGACCAATTCCTTGTTCGGATTGAACCGAAATCCGGTTTCGGCGGTGCGATCAGGGCCGTCCACTCGCCAGGTGTAATGGGTTCCGACCGGCAGATCGGCAACGAAGACATGCCAGAAGAAGAAACTCCGGTTGGTTTTCGGATCCAGCTTCACGATCTGGATCGGCTCCAGGCTGTCCGCGGTTTCGTACAGAATCAACTCCACCGCCGTGGCGTTGCGGCTGAACAACACGAAGTTCACTCCGCCATCCACACGGCGTGTCCACAAGGGCCGAGGCTTTCCCGAGGCGACGGAATAAGGAAGCCGCACCAGGGCGGCTGTCTGCTTGCCGTCGTTGGCTTCATTCCGCCGGGTCTGATCCGGCGGTTGTTCCGGCATGCCCTTCATGTCGGATCGGCCCCGATGCATCCCGACGCGTGATGCGGGCGTTTCCCCGAGGAATCCACCGAGACCGTGATCGGGGAAATCTTCCAGATGTCGCGGGCATACTCGGAGACCGCGCGGTCGGACGAAAACTGACCGCAACGCGCGACATTGAGGATCGACATCCTGGCCCAGTGGTCACGGTCCTGGTAGGCATGATCCACCTGTTGCTGGCAATCGACGTAAGCACGAAAATCGGCCAACACGAAATAGTCATCCTGGTTCAGCAGATGATCCGTCAGCGGCCGAAACAACTCGGTGTCGCCATGCGAGAAGTAGCCGCTGTTGATCAGGTCGATCGCTTCCTTCAGTTCGGGATCTCCCCGGTAATGGTCGATCGGCCGGTAGCCGGAAGTCCTGAGCTGCTCCACCTGAGCGGCGGTCAAGCCGAACAGGAAGAAATTTTCGGCCCCCACCTGATCCCGAATTTCGATGTTGGCGCCGTCGAGCGTTCCCATCGTGAGCGCACCGTTCAAGGCCAGTTTCATGTTGCCAGTACCCGAGGCTTCCTTGCCTGCTGTCGAGATTTGTTCGGACAGATCCGCCGCCGGAAAAATCTGTTGGGCATTCTGGACATTGTAATCGGGAAAGAATACCACTCTGAGGCGATCGTTCACGCGGGAATCGCCGTTGACGACTTCCGCAACCGAGTTGACCAGCTTGATGATGCGCTTCGCCATGTGATATCCGGGCGCGGCTTTTCCTCCGAAAATCACCGTCCGCGGAGTGATCGCGCAATGCGGGTCATGCCGCAGCCGCAGATAGAGGGCGATGATATGCAGGACATTCAGATGCTGTCGCTTGTACTCGTGCACCCTCTTGACCTGGACGTCGAACAGCGTCGCGGGATCCACCCGCACCCCGCAGCGTTCGGCAATCAGTTTGGCGAGCCGCTCTTTGTTCGCCTGCTTGACCTTGAGCCAATCCTGACGAAAGCCGGCGTCGTCGACGTGGTTCTCCAACCGCCGCAGTTCATCCAGTCGACGAATCCAGCCCTCGCCGATTCGGCTGACGATCAGTCGAGCCAAGTTCGGATTGCTGACCAGCAAGAAACGGCGCGGCGTCACGCCATTGGTCACGTTGAAAAACTGGGCCGGCTCCAACGCGAAGAAATCCGGGAACATCTGCGTTTTCAACAGTTCCGAATGCAGCTTTGCGACCCCGTTCACCGCATGGCTGCCGATCATTGCGAGATTCGCCATGCGCACCGATCGATCGCCGGATTCGCCGATGATCGAAAGTTGGCGCACCTTGCCTTCATCCCCCGGAAAAGCCTGCCGTACCCGATCGAGAAAGCGGCGGTTGATTTCGTAGATGATCTCCAGATGCCGCGGCAGCACGTCGGCGAACAGCGCCAGAGGCCATTTCTCGAGCGCTTCCGGCAGCAGCGTATGATTGGTATAAGCCAGGCTGGAGCGGGTGATGCGCCAGGCGACCTCCCAGTCCAGCGCGTATTTGTCGACCAGTTGGCGCATCAACTCGGCCACCGCAATCGACGGGTGGGTGTCGTTCAACTGCACACAGTGCATTTCATCGAAGCGCTCGATCGGCAGTCCGCGTCGTAGGCACAGCCGGATCATATCCTTGATGGAACAGGCGGCCAGAAAATACTGCTGCTCCAGGCGCAGCCTCTTACCCTGCAGCGCCTCGTCGTTCGGATAGAGCACTTTCGAAATGTTCTCGGAAAAAACCTTCTCTTCGACGGCCCCGTAGTAATCACCCCGATTGAAATCGGCGAAATCGAACGACTGCGCCGCCTCGGCACGCCACAAGCGCAGCAGCGCGCAGGTGTCCACACCGTAGCCGAGCATGGGCATGTCGTGGGGAACGCCCACCACGACCCGATCCGGTATCCAGCGAACGCGTGGCCGCCCCGTCTCGTCGTGGTAGGTTTCCGTGTGCCCGCCGAGCTTCACGACCTGCGAAAGCTCCGGATGTGCGATCTCCCACGGATTGCCGAATCGCAGCCACTTGTCGGTCCGTTCGACCTGCCAGCCGTCCCGGATCTCCTGATCAAAAATCCCGAATTCGTAGCGAATGCCGTAGCCGATGGCCGGATAACCGAGGGTCGCGAAGGAATCGAGATAGCATGCCGCAAGCCGCCCCAATCCCCCGTTGCCGAGTCCCGGTTCCTCCTCGCAGGCCAGCATCGCGTCGAGATCGAGACCCAGGTCGGCCATGGCCTGGCGCGTGACATCGCAGATGCCGAGGCTGAACAGATTGTTGGCGAGTTGGGGCCCGATCAGAAACTCGGCAGACAGGTAGGCGACACTCCGCAGGTCCGGCCGGTTCCAACGTTCGATGTTCCTGACCCAGCGTTGCAGCAACCGGTCGCGGACGGTCAGCGCCAGCGCGCGATACTGCTCGCTGGGCGTCGCGAGTTCCAGCGGGCGCCCCAACACGTAGTTCAGATTGTCCACGAACGCCGCCTTCAGCGCCTTCGGGCTGAGACCGGTGCGGGTATGATCGGCACTGTGCGGGATTTCGGAGTTTGCCGTCTCGATGTACGCCATGTGTACCCTGATGGAGGTCAAGTCGGAGTTCTGCCGGGGTTGATCGTCGCCCGGCTCCAAGGAATCCCGGTCGCGCGGCCGTCGACAATACGACCTAAGTGCCGGCCCGATCCCGCAGTTCCGGTCGCAGATGGGAGCGGTCGCCCAGACGTGCCAGCAGCGGTCCGTTGTGCTGAAACCGGACGACGGCCAGCGAAGCGACCGAGATGCCGATTCGGTCGCGATAGCCTCCGATGTCGATACCGAGCAGTGCACACAGCACGATGCGGATGGTGGCCTTGTGGGCAACCACCAGCACGTCGCCAACGGCATGATCCCGTTGGATCTCATCGAGCACGATCAGTACCCTTCGCGCGACGTCGATCCCGCGCTCACCTCCGGTGGGAGCGTTCCAACCAGCATCAGACAACCACCGCCGATAGTCTTCCCGATATTGCTGCTCCACTTCCTCCGGCGTTTTGCCTTCCCACTGGCCAAAGTCCAGTTCGCGCAAACCGTCGCGGACACGTGGTTCGCGGTTGGTCGCCTCGCACAGCGGGCGGGCCGTCTGGCGCGTACGGCGCATCGGACTCACGTAGATCTCGCGCCACGGATGATTCTTGTAGGCGGCGGCAAAGTCCTCTGCCATCTCCACCCCCGCCGGAGTCAGATCCGGATCGGAGCGGCCGCAATAACCTCCGTCCCGACTGGCTTCGGTTTCCCCGTGTCGCAACAGATAAAGCGTCAGGCTCATGTTTATCCTCGAATCTCAAAGTTCAGCCCCGGTACGACAGAATCGTACCGCAAAGCGCCGCCATCGATCGCATCGGGCCACCGATGCGGAACACCCGAGCGCACCGATACGCTCGGTGCGGAACTTCCGATCGCCCTCCGGCCGATCGCGCCACTGCACCGTTTTCCTGCGCCAACCGCCGGTCCGATCTCGAACATAATGCCGGAAGATGACACCGGCATGACGCATTGCCACCAGCCGCGGCAGCGCTGACTCCCCGAACCGAACAACCGATCTGCCACCGATGTGTCGTGGGTGGGCGAAACCTGGAGTTCTTCACACCAGCACCCGCTCGATACCGCCGCGATTGGCTTTCGCGACATAGTCGGACAACCAGTTCTGACCCAGCAGTTGCCGGGCGATCTCGACCACGATGTAGTCGGCATCGAGCTGTTCGACATCGTCCCGGTAGCGCTTGAGCCCCTGCAGGCAGGACGGGCAGGAGGTCAACAGCTTGACCGGACCGGTGTAGCCGTCCGCCCGCTGCAGCGCCGCACCCTTCTCGATCTCCTGTTGCTTCCGGAAGCGGATCTGCGTCGCGATGTCCGGTCGGGCGACCGCCAGCGTTCCGGCTTCGCCGCAGCAACGGTCCGACTTGACCACCTTCGATCCGTCTTGCGGCACGACCAGGCCGTTGACGGTCTTGATCGGGTCTTGCTGCTTCATCGGGGTGTGGCACGGGTCGTGGTACAGATAGCGGGTGCCGGCGATCCCTTCGAGCTTGACGCCTTTTTCCAGCAGATACTCGTGGATGTCGAGCAGCCGGCAGCCGGGGAAGATCTTGTCGAATTCGTATTCGGCCAGTTGATCGTAGCAGGTGCCGCAACTGACCACGACGGTCTTGATGTCGAGATAGTTCAGCGTGTTGGCCACGCGATGGAACAACACCCGGTTGTCAGTGGTGATCTGCTCGGCCTTGGCCGCCTGTCCGGCCGCCCGTTGCGGGAAGCCGCAACAGAGATAACCCGGCGGCAGTACGGTTTGCACACCGACCTGGTACAGCATCGCCTGGGTTGCCAGGCCCACCTGCGAAAAGAGCCGCTCCGAACCACAGCCGGGAAAATAGAACACCGCCTCGCTGTCCGCCGTGGTCTTAGCCGGGTCGCGGATCACCGGCACGATGTCCCGGTCTTCGATGTCGAGCAGCGTCCGGGACATCCGGTTCGGCAAGCGGTCCGGCATCTTCTTGTTGAAGAAATGGATGACCTGCTCCCTGACCTTGGGCGTTCCGAGCGAAGCCGGCGGTTGCGCGGTCTGCGCCCGGACCCACGGCGCCAGCACGACATGGCCGATGCGCTGGAAGCGATAGCCCCATTCGATCATCAGCTTGCGCAGCAGCTTGATCGGCTTCGGGTTTGTGAAGTTCAGAAAGGCCAGCGCCAGCGTCTTGACCGGATTGAAGCGCTGCTTTCCCATCTTGCGCAGCAAATCGCGCATGTTCATCGACACCACGCCGAAATCGATATCGACCGGACACGGGCTGTAACACTTGTGGCAGACCGTGCAATGGTCGGCGACATCTTCGAATTCCTGCCAGTGTCGCACCGAGACGCCGCGCCGGGTCTGCTCCTCGTACAGGAAGGCTTCGATCAGCAGCGAGGTCGCGAGGATCTTGTTGCGCGGCGAGTACATCAGGTTGGCGCGCGGCACATGGGTGGTGCAGACCGGTTTGCATTTGCCGCAACGCAGGCAGTCCTTGATCGAATCCGAGATCGCGCCGATGTCGCTCTGCTGCATGATCAGCGATTCGAAACCCATCAGGCTGAACGAGGGGGTGTAGGCGCGGGACAGATCCGCACCCGGCATCAGCTTGCCCTGGTTGAAGCGGCCGTCCGGGTCGACACGGCTTTTGTATTCGTGGAACGGGGCGACTTCCTCGGGCGACAGGAATTGGTACTTGGTCAGGCCGATGCCGTGCTCGCCCGAGATCACCCCGCCGAGATCGCGCGCCAGGCGCATGATCCGGGCGACTGCGGCATTGGCCTGCTGCAGCATCGGGTAATGGTCGGAATTGACCGGAATGTTGGTGTGCACGTTGCCGTCTCCGGCATGCATGTGCAGCGCGACGAACACCCGGCCGCGCAGCACCTCCTGGTGCAACGCGTCGATCCGTTCCAGCACCGGACGGCACGCCGGTCCTTCGAAGATTTCGCTCAGCGGGTTTTTCAGCTCCCGCTTCCACGAGACCCGCACCGAGTGATCCTGCAGCCGGTGGAACAGTGTCGGTGATCCGGCGCGGTTGGTCAGCGGACCGGCTTCGATGCCGAATTCGCCGAAGCGCGCTTCGGCCTGTTGCAGCGGAAGATCCAAGTGATCGAACAGCCATTGCCAGCGCGCCCGCACTTCGGCCACGGTGTCGAGCGCCCGCGCGCGGCGGTCGGCGATCATCGCTTCCTTGTCGAGTTCTCCGTCGTATTCCCGCAACGGCAGATCACCCCGCAACAAGGCGGTCAGCCGATCACAATATTCCAGCTTGTTGTGGATCGACAGCTCGATGTTGATCCGCTCGATGCCGTCGCAGTAGTCGCCCATACGCGGCAGCGGGATCACCACGTCTTCATTGATCTTGAACGCATTGGTATGGCGCGCGATCGCGGCGGTGCGGGCGCGATCGTGCCAGAAGGTCTTGCGGCTGTCGGCGCCGACCGCGATGAAACCCTCGGCGCCGCGCACATGGCACAGCCGCACCACTTCGGAGGTGGCCCGGGCCACGGCATTCTGATCGTCGCCGACGACATCGCCCAGCAACACCATCTTCGGCCGGCCATGCCGCTTGGCTTTGGTGGCATAGCCGACCGCCTTGACGTAGCGTTCATCCAGATGTTCGAGCCCGGCCAGCATGACCCGGCCCGGCCCCTCCTTCGGCAGGCTGTCCAGATAATCCTTGATCTCGACGATAGCCGGCACCGCCTCGCGCACCTGGCCGAAGAATTCGAGGCAGAATGTCCGAGTATGCGGCGGCATCCGGTGCAGCAGCCAGCGCGCCGAGGTGATCAGGCCGTCACAGCCCTCTTTCTGGATACCCGGCAGTCCCCCTAAGAATTTGTCCGTGACATCCTTGCCGAGCCCGGCCTTGCGGAAGCGCTCGCCCGGCAGCACCAGTGTCTCCTCGGTCATCAGGTTCCGGCCCGAGGCGTCGAACCGCCGCAATCGAAAGCGGACTTCCGGTTGATCGTGGATCTTGCCGAGGTTGTGATTCAGGCGCTCGACCTCCAGCCAGTTCCCATCCGGCGTCACCATCCGCCAGGACACCAGATTGTCCAGCGCGGTCCCCCATAGCACCGCCTTCTTGCCGCCGGCGTTCATCGCAATGTTGCCGCCGATACAGGAAGCATCGGCCGAGGTGGGGTCGCAGGCGAACACCAGACCGGCGGCCTCCGCCGCCTCCATCGCCCGGCGCGTCACCACCCCGGCTCCGGTCACCAGCGTCGGCTGCGGCTCCGCAACACCGGGCAGACAGCATTCTTCCACCGGCGGCATCAGCAGCAGCTTCTCGGTGTTGATCACGGCGGAATAGGGCGTCAGCGGCACCACACCGCCGTGGTAGCCGGTACCGCCGCCGCGCGGAATGATGGTCAGGCCCAGCGCGATGCAGACGCGCACCAATGCCCCGACTTCCTCCTCGGTATCGGGATACAACACCACGAACGGATACTCGACTCGCCAGTCGGTCGCATCGGTCACATGCGCGACGCGGGCATAGCCGTCGAAGCAGATGTTGTCCTTACGGGTGTGCCGCGCCAGCGCCTTCTGGGCGCGACGGCGCAGCGCCGAGGTCCGGTCGAAATGCGCTGCAAAGCGATCCACCGCCCCGGTCGCCGCGTGGATCAACTGGGCCACCCGGGCCGCGCGCTCGGGTGCCTGCAATTCGGCGTCCTTGCGCCGCTTTTCCATCTGGGCCAGCCGATGCCGCAACGCCTGGATCAGCGCATTGCGGCGCATCCGGTTGTTCAACAAGTCGTCTTCGAGGTACGGGTTGCGCTGGACCACCCAGATATCGCCCAGCACCTCGAACAGCATCCGCGCCGAACGCCCGGTGACCCGCTCGCTGCGCAACGACTCCAACAGCGACCACATGTCCTCGCCCAGCAGCCGGATCACGATCTCGCGGTCCGAGAACGAGGTGTAGTTGTAAGGGATCTCGCGCAGCCGGCTCGGAGGCGGGATCAACGGGCAAGTTTCGGTGTTTGGGGCCACATGCATGGATGGGAACGTGATGATTTCAGTCGGTCATTCGGCATTTTATCGTGGACGCCCCCGCGCCAACCGGAACCCGCCAGGAAATCGCCTGTTTTCTCAAACAGTCGTTATTTCGCTCGGCGGCGAGTGCATCGGGATTGGCAATTGACCCGGCCCTTGAAACGACCGGGATCGTCCCGGGCAGGGATGCCACGGCGCGGCGGCGAACCGCGTGAGCCAAGGCCGGGCGTATAGCGGCCTTGGCGTTGGTCGGAAGTACCAGAAAGGGACGGACGCGCCTGATCAATCAACAGCGGCATCCGACCGAAGTCGCTCGCCTGCCGTCGTTCGCGACCGGACCCTGCGCGCGAGCAACGGCGCTGCAGAGCAACGGTCACCACCGCCACGAGCGCTCAGAAGAAGACACTATCACAGTCCTGCCTTATGGCCCGGTGACGAAGCGGAGCGCCCACCGTGCGGCGAAGGCGACGAACGACATCGCATTCGGAACTGGCCTCGCGACCGCCTGCGGCACGGTGCCGAGCAAACGTTAAAACGATTCCAGCGACCCCGTCCGGAGACCGGGTTGCATCGCGCGCTTTCGCTGCCGATCTCCCAATCGGCGAGCTTTTCATGGATGCATTCGGTACCATGACCGTCGGAGCGCTGAGCCGGTGCCCGAAACACTCCGGACGATCGCATAACGCTCCGCAGCGGCCGCAGGCAATGTTGCGATTTCTCCGTCAAACGCATCGTCGAAGAATCGTCCGGCGTCATCCGGTCGACGCACCCTCGTGGAATGAAGCCCTGAGCGCCGTCCCGATGCTCGGTACGCTTTCCTCGGAAGAGCAACAACGCCTGAAGGACCTGGCAGCGCTGTTCCTTCATCAAAAATCCTTCCTACCGGTGCAGGACTTGCGGCTCACCCCGCCGATGCGCACCATGATCGCTGCGCAAGCCTGTTACCCGATTCTGAATCTCGGTATCGACTGGTATCGTGGCTGGACCACGATCATCGTCTATCCGGGGCAGTTCCTCCGTCCCCGCACCGAAATGGACAGCAGCGGTGTGGTACACGAATGGACCGAGGTCCTGAGAGGTGAATCGTGGGAACGCGGCCCGCTGGTGCTGTCGTGGGCCGACGTCGCAGGCTCGGGTCAGAGTGACGGCTACAATGTCATCATCCACGAACTGGCCCACAAGTTGGACATGCTGAACGGCGAGGCGAATGGTTTCCCGCCTCTGCACCGTTCCATGCGACCGTCCGAGTGGACACGGAGTCTGATGGACGCCTTCCGAGCCTTACGGGAAACCCTGGCACGCGGCGAAATCCCGCCGATCGATCCGTACGCGGCGGAATCGCCGGCCGAGTACTTTGCGGTCATCAGCGAGTACTTCTTCGAACTGCCACACCTGATCCGCTCCGCCTATCCGGACGTTTACGCACGGCTGGCCGAATTCTACCGCCAGGATCCCGCCGACCGAAGCGGGAATCAATGATCCCGAAGCAAACCCTCACCGGGCACCGCGGAAAACCTCGATGTCTTGGTACTGGGCACGCTCGAAACGCGGCGTGCAGATCGCGAGGAACACCAGATCACGCGTCCCGGTGTTGGTGATCCGCTGCGGCGCTCCGGCGGGAATCAGCACGATCGACCCAGGTCTGACCGGCTGCGGAACCGCGTCGCCGACCTCCGCCACACCCTCGCCATCGAGAATCACGTACCGCTCGACGATGCCGGACAAACGGTGCCAATGCGTGGAAACACCGGGTTCGACCCTCGCGCGCGCGACGGACACCAGCGGATCGTCGGTCGAGTTCCACCATTCGGTGATGAAACAACCCTCGTCGAAAAAGTACTCGCCGCTCCCATCGTTATGGGTGATGATGGTCCGGAGCATTGCCTCTTTCCCCTGCTACCGACAGACAGACGTTCGGCAGGTCGCCATTCCGAAGGACGCCGTTACTCCGCCGATCATCGACTCGACGACTATCCGAAGACCGCACTCTCAGCGCTTCATCATCTCGAAGAATTCGGCGTTGGTCTTGGTATCCTTCATCTTGCCGAGGATGAATTCGCTGGCGGACATCTCGTCCATCGGCTGCAGGATTTTGCGCAGGATCCAGCTCTTCTGCAGTTCGTCCGGGGGCACCAGATATTCCTCTCGGCGGGTTCCGGAGCGGTTGATATTGATCGCCGGATAAATCCTCCGCTCGGCGATCTTCCGGTCCAGGTGCAGTTCCATGTTGCCGGTCCCCTTGAACTCCTCGTAGATCACCTCGTCCATCCGCGAACCGGTGTCGATCAGCGCCGTCGCGATGATCGTCAGGCTGCCGCCTTCCTCAATGTTGCGGGCAGCACCGAAGAAGCGCTTCGGGCGTTCCAGCGCATTTGCGTCGACACCCCCGGTCAGCACCTTGCCGGACGGTGGAATCACGGTGTTGTGCGCGCGTGCCAGTCGGGTAATGGAGTCCAACAGAATGACCACATCGCGCTTGTGTTCGACCAACCGCTTGGCTTTCTCGATGACCATCTCGGCCACTTGTACATGGCGGGCCGGTGGTTCGTCGAAAGTGCTGGACACCACTTCGCCCTTGACGCTGCGCTGCATCTCGGTGACTTCCTCCGGTCGCTCGTCGATCAGCAACACGATCAGATAGCATTCCGGGTTTTTCTCGGCGATCGAGTGCGCCAGGTTCTGCAGGATCATGGTCTTTCCGGCTTTCGGAGGCGACACGATCAGACCACGTTGGCCTTTGCCGATCGGCGCGATCAGGTCGATCACCCGCGCAGTCAAGTCCTCGGTGGTGCCGTTGCCAAGTTCCAATACGAAGCGCTCCACCGGAAACAGCGGAGTCAGATTGGAGAACAACACCTTGTGCTTGGCGTTCTCTGGCGGTTCGTAGTTGATCTGCTCCACCTTCAGCATCGCGAAATAACGCTCGCTGTCTTTCGGCGGACGAATCTTGCCGGAAATCGTATCTCCGGTCCTCAAGCTGAATCGGCGAATCTGACTGGGCGAGACGTAGATGTCGTCCGGACCGGCCAGGTACGACATGTCGGCGGAGCGCAAGAAACCAAAGCCGTCCTGCAGGATCTCCAACACCCCGTCTCCGTAGATATCCTCCCCATTCTTCGCCAACTTCTTCAGCATCGAGAAGATCAGGTCTTGCTTGCGGGTGCGAGCCACCCCTTCGATGTCCATCGACTCGGCGAGTTCGATGAGTTCGGCCACAGGCTTGCGCTTGAGATCAGTCAGATTCATAGCAGTTAGGACGGTGTAGAGGGGAAGTGATGCGCGATTCGCGAATCGAGCGGAACCAAAAGAGACCCCCGAACAGGGGAAGAAACAGCGGAGACTCCGCGACGGAGCGGAAAATGGAAGATGTCCGGGTCGCTTTGCTTACACTAGCACAAGGAACCGGGCCCGTCCAGTCGGGAAGCGCAGGATGGACGCCGGTTGCTCTGGATGACGCGTGCGGGCGTCAGGCGCAATCAGAGGTAGGTATCGAGGAAAGCCGCCAGTTGAGATTTCGACATCGCGCCGACTTTGGTTCCTTCGACCTCACCGTTCTTGAACAGCATCAGGGTCGGGATTCCGCGCACGCCGAAACGCTGCGGCGTGGTGGGATTGTCGTCGATATTGAGCTTTGCGACGGTCAGCTTGCCTGCATACTCTGCGCCGATTTCTTCCAGAACCGGAGCAATCATCTTGCATGGACCGCACCATTCCGCCCAGTAATCAACAAGCACCGGTTCCGCGGATTTCAAAACCTTTTCCTCGAAATCTGCGTCCGTCACTTGCACTGTGTTTGCACTCACGTCGATCTCCTGTGTCGCATAGTTTCGCTCGATGGGGCTCGGGCGGGGATTGCGCCGCTGCGAATAGCGGCCGGGAAGCGGTGGGGAAATTTCAGCTCAAACGGATGCAGATTGCAAGCCCTGCGCCTGCCGTCGGGTGCTGCATCCGCAGGGACTTTCGCCGGGCGCGTCGATGTTTCGCGGCGGCCCGATCAGCGCCGCCCGAATCTGTTCCGGTACGGCTGATCGGCTGCGCCGGAGCCGTTCGGCTCTGCGAGACGACCGAGCGCCTCGACGATTCGACAATAGCTCGACCGCGCGAGTTCGTCCCGAGTACCGGCGGAAAGGGTATGGCAAAATCCCAGATCGACCGTGATCCGGGTTGTCGCGAGCACCTTCCAAAGGTGCGGAAGAAAAGCATCGTACCCTACGAACGGTACCGATGGCCGTGCTTCCCCGCGGTAAGCCAGCGCGATCGGCTGGACCCTCGCCCCGGCCAAGACAGCCGGCTGAAACAGCCTGGAATGAAATCGCAACACTCCATCGCCGTTGCTGCTCGTCCCTTCGGGGAACAGCATGACCGCGCGCCTTTGGCGCAGCAGCCAGGCCATCGCCTCGGCGGTCCGTCGCGTGCTGTCGGCGTCCCCCCGCCGTACCAGCAGCGTACCGTTGCGGCGCGCCAGGAATCCGACGACCGGCCAGCCGCCCACTTCGCTCTTCGCCACGAAGCTCATCGGACGCTGCGCTCCGAGCACGACGATATCGAGCCAGGACACGTGGTTGCTGACCCACAACATGGCGTCTTCAGCCGCCCGGCCGCAGCAACGCACCCGAATGTTCAGGACTTTCAGCAGCAGCCGGTACCATTTCCACTGGATCCATCCCTGCAACAGAACTGCCCGCGACCCGGTACCGACCCTGAGCAGCGGAAACACCACACCCACCGCCAGCACCCCGGCGACAAGCATCCACAGGACCAGAAATCCTCTAGAGCACTGTCGCCAGCGGATCACGTCCGTTCTCCCTGAGGCCGATGAAGTGTCGCTCGTAGCGAGTCGCCATGCGCTCGACCGGGAGCAGAATGAACAAGTCCATCACGTCGAAATCCCGGTCCCAGCAAGGCTCGCCGCATACCCAGGCACCGAGGCGCAGATAGGCCTGCAGCAACGGCGGGATACCGCTCTCATCCCGCGCACAGCGCTTGTGAGACGGCACGGGATGCTTCGGAGTCACGCGGAGGGACTCCGGGGCACGATGTTCCGCCGCAAGCTGCCGGTTCACCGCGTCAACGGCGAAACCGCTCGGTCCGGGAGAAATACTCGCGCACCCCATCAGATAATCGAATCCGTGACCGCCGACATACTCCGCCAAACCGCTCCACAGGGCACCGATGACCATACCGCCCCGATAGGTCGGATCGACGCAGGTGCGGCCCACTTCCAGAAACCGCCCAGGCAGCGCCAACACACCATCCAGATCAAACTCCGCCTCGGAATAAAAATGCCCGAGCCGCGCCGCTTGGGCACAGGACAGCAGCCGAGTACAGCCGACGACTCGGCCCGCTTTCTGGTCGCAGACCACCAGATGAGCGCAATGCTCATCGATGTCGTCGACGTCCAAACCCGGCACCTTGGTCTGCAGCCGCGCGCCCATTTCCTGAGCAAAGACACGATAGCGGAGACGCAGCGCCTCCTCGATCAGGCGTTCATCCTGAGCGATGAAGGTCCGCAGCCGTCGAGAAGGCTGATGCACGATTTCCATGGATTCTGCTTGCACGTTGGGTCCTGCATCTGACGCTGAAAACTGCCGTCACGATACGGACATCAAGTGACAGAACCCGGAAAATCCCATGAAAATTCGGTGACATACCGCTCGGCGCGAGCCGCTCGAGCGTCCGTCGCCCGGGAATTCCAGGCCGCCTCCCGATCATGGTCCGAGCCTTTTCGTCGGTGCGATTTCGACCTTCATCGCAACGGTTATTCCAGCCTGAAACGGGGAATCCCCGCGGCATCACGACCCATCGAAGAAATACCCTGTCGATCCGCAGCCGCCGGATCATCGGTTATCATCGTCCTTCGAGCACTGTCTGGCCCCAGCGAAGTGAGTAGTAAAGGTACGATGTCAATGCCCTTGTCGAAAGATCCCGCCCAGTATCTGGAACCGGTGGTCGCGCTGGTCAAACAGGCCGGGCAGTGTATTCTCGAGATTTATGGCACGGACTTCGAGGTCGACGTCAAACACGACAATACGCCGCTGACTCAGGCCGATCTGGCCGCAAATGAATGCCTCGTTGCCGGTCTGAACGCGCTGAGGCCGCGCCACCCGGTCATCTCAGAGGAATCCGCTGCAGTGCCTTTCGCCGATCGGCGCGGCTGGAAGACCTGCTGGCTGATCGATCCATTGGATGGCACCAAGGAATTTATCAAGCGTAACGGTGAGTTCACCGTCAATGTCGCGCTGGTTTTTGATCACCAGCCGGTACTGGGGGTCGTCTATGCCCCGGTGCTCGATGTGTGTTACTTCGCCGCCGAAGGATGCGGCGCCTACAGACAGTCAGGCACCGCAGTTCCGACGCGCATACGCGTGAAGGACCGCCTCAATAGCCATGTCACCGTCGTCGGAAGCCGCTCCCACCAGACCGTCCCGTTGATGCTGTACCTGAGTCGCCTGGGCAATCACGAACTGCGCCCGATGGGGAGTTCGCTGAAGCTCTGCCTAGTCGCAGAAGGTGTAGCCGACGTCTACCCGCGCATCGGCCCCACCTCGGAATGGGATACCGCCGCGGCCCACTGCATCGTCAACGAAGCAGGCGGCCGGGTTACCGACCTGAAAGGCGAAGAACTGCGCTATAACGCGCGCGAAGGATTTCTAAATCCCTACTTTCTGGTATTCGGTGACAGGAGTGCCGACTGGTGGCGTTACGCCGAGGGAATCGAGGGCTGAATCGCGGTCGCTCCGATCAGTCAGGCATAGCGAACCGATACGGTTGGAAGCGCGTCGTCGCGCTGGCGGTAGATGACCCGGCTCCATACGGAGCGCACCCAGCCCTGATCGATGGGCGGCGCCCCGGCAAGCAACCAGTCCACCACGGCGCCGGCGACGTCGGGATAGATCACCTGATGGGCGACACCGTGATGCAACCAGTACGCGACGCTGGCCTGATCGAGGTCCGGCATCACGGATCCCAAACGGATTTGCTCCAACGCGAGTGCGTTGCTCAATTGTTCCATTTGAAACCGCAGCGGTTTGACCAGGACTTTCTTGCCCATCTGCAAGGCTTCACTCGCCAGTTCGAATCCGGCGTTGCAGATGACGCCGCCGCAGTCGCGAAAATCCTCCTGAAATCCTGCGCGGGACAGCGGTCGGATGTGGATGTGCTCCGGTTTGCGGGAATACGGCGACGAACTGTATACGTAGAACTGATGGGAATGGAAACCCTGGAGCAGCCGCACGATCGAGTGGATTTCCTCGAACGGCAGGTAGACGATGATTTTGTCCTCCCGCAGGCGATCGGGTTCGGCCGGCGTCTCGATGATCGGTGGAAGAATCGGCTGGTCGAAATGATGCCAGTGCAATCCCAGACCGATCGACGCCGGGGCGAAATATTTCATCACGTTGCGGGCCAGCACATCATCGCCGGTGCGCGGGATCGGGTAGTTGAATGCGTACTGATGTCCGATGCCGACGCTCTTGACGCCGCGGAGTTTCGCCGCCCAGGCACTCACCGGCTCGAAGTCGGTCACCACCAGATCGTAGGGGGACAGATCGAGTGCGCGGACGTCACGCATGAAGCGGATTAGATCGTTGTGGAACGCCGTCCTGACGTACTGCACACGCCCTGCATGAGTCGAGAACGTCAGCCCGCGCCGCCACTCGCAGTCACCGAACACCTCCATGTCGAACAAATGATCCCAAGACCGCCCGGTAAATAGGAACTGAACGTCGACCCCTCTCCGGCGCAAGATCGGAGCCATCACCCGCGCCCGAGTGATATGGCCGTTGCCGGTCGCCTGAACGCCGTAGAGGATCCTCACCCGACAAACATCCGGAGACTGACCAAGGCAATCGTGGTTCCGATGGTGCTGCCGACCAGCACGTCGGTCGGAAAGTGGACACCGAGAAAAATGCGGGACATACCGACTGCCGACGCCCAAGCGTACAAGGGAATGATCAGCGCCGGGAAGAAGTATCCCACGAGCGACGCCATCAGGAAGGCCGCCGAGGTATGCCCGGACGGAAAACTGAATCGATCGGACGGGACGATGAAGCTGCGGAAGTCGGGTAACGCCTGCTGCGGCCGGCCGCGCTTGAGCCCATTCTTCACGATCAGATAGAGCGGGCGTTCGATCAGAAAGGCGGCGAGAGCGCAGATCAGAAACGGGCGACCGAGTGAGACATCGGCATAATAGAGGTAGGCGGCAACCAGGGGATACAGGAAACCATCTCCCGTTTTCGAGACCCAGCGACTGACGCGAACGCAAGATTCGAAGTGCTTCCTGTTCATGAACCAGTTGAACATGAAGACGTCATAGGAGTGGATGGTCTGGATCAGTCTCACAATGAAACCCTCCGGCGCGATGTCCGAGCGATCGATGAGGCGGAAGCTTAGGCTCTTGGCATGACGAAACGCGGACGATTGGGTGACGCTTCGATGACACATTCGAGAAGGGCCGCTCCAAGTCCCGCCGCTGCGATGATGTTTCCACCCACAACTCGACCGATCGGAGAACTCGATGTCCATCAAAGCCGTGTTGATCACCGGAGCTGCCAAGCGCCTCGGCGCGGCCCTCGCCGCCGCGTTCCATCGTTCTGGCTACAATGTGATCCTGCACTACCACCGCTCGTGCAACGAGGCCGACGCCCTGCAACGCCGCCTGCACCTGCAGCGTCCGGGCAGTGTGGCGACGCTGCAAGGCGACCTGAGGGACACGACGCACCTGGATGCTCTGATCGAACGGGCGGCCGGGTTCTGGGATGGGCTCAACGTTCTGGTCAACAACGCGGCGGCGTTCTATCCGACGCCGTTCGGACAGGTGACAGAAGACGACTGGAACGACTTGATGGGCAGCAACCTCCGTGCACCGTTTTTCCTGTCCCAAGCGGCCGCCCCGCACCTCCGAAAGGCGCATGGCACGATCGTGAACATCGGCGACATCCATGCCGAGCGCATGTTGAAGGACTACCCGGTCTACAGCGTTGCCAAGGCGGCGTTGCACGCGCTGACGCGTAGTCTCGCCAAGGAACTGGCACCGGACGTGCGGGTCAACGGAGTCGCACCGGGTGCGATCTTGTGGCCGGAGACGGCAATGGACGAAGACGCACAACGGATCGTGCTGGAACGCATTCCGCTCGGCCGCATCGGCCAACCCGAGGACATCGCCCGAGCGGTGATGTACCTGATCGAAGAAGGGCCATACGTGACCGGGCAAATTCTGTCGGTTGACGGCGGCCGTACCTTGTTCGGCTGATGACGTCCCGTTCCAGCCGTGCGCCCCTCGTTTAGGCCTCGTCGTTCGGACCGATGGCCACCCGGTGTTGCTTCACTCTGGACTTGTCATAATCTGCCCAGAGTTCGGCATAGGTCTTTTTCAGCGTGGGGTGCTTCCGATCCGGCGCCAGTTCGGCCAATGGTTCCAGCATGAACGCATACCGGGTGATCTCGTCCCGCGGAAGTTCCAGTTTGCCAACGCGGCGCACGGCATCTCCGAAGAGCAGCAGATCCAAGTCCAGCGTCCGGGATGAAAACTTCCTGCTGTTCCGTGTGCGGCCGTGATGCTGCTCGATTGCAGCCAGGTGGGAAACCACCTCTTCCACCGGAAGCGCGGTGGCGAACTGTACGACCAGATTGAAGAACGGATCCCCCTCAAAGCCGACCGCCTCACTTTCGTACACGCTGGAGACTCGAATTGGGCCGAAAATCTCTCCGAGCATTCGAAGAGCCGACGCGACGTTCCTCTCGCGGTCGATGTTGCTGCCGACGCTGACGAACACCTCAACCATGCACTGCGCGCGTGCCCCGCTCGATGATGATCCCGACATCACTGGCGCCGCGTATGGCGCCTTTCTTGTTCAATGTCAGCCGAAGCCAGGGGATGCCGAATTCTTCGATCAGAACTGCGGCCAATCGCTCCGCGAGTGTTTCCACCAGATAGAACTCGCTGCTTTCGACGAATTGGATGATCCGCTTCGAGACGGCTTTGTAATCCAGGGTATCCGCGATGTGGTCACTGACCGCGGCCTTCCGGATATCCGCCGCCATTTCGGCATCGAGGATGATCGTCTGCTTGATTTCCCGCTCCCAGTCGTAGATTCCGATCAGCGTCTCGATATGGAGACCGCGCAGAAATATAATGTCCATGGCCCGTACATTGTTCTTGGCGTTCGGCGAGACTTGGTAACACAAAATCCGTACCGGTGGCAACCTGCAAGCTTTCCTCATGATGACCTGGTTATTGATTCCACTGGCCTATCTGCTCGGCTCGGTATCGAGCGCCGTGCTGATCAGCCGCCTGTTCGGACTCCCGGACCCGCGGGAGCAAGGCTCCAAGAATCCCGGCGCCACCAACGTGCTCCGCTTGGGCGGAAAGAAGGCGGCGATCCTGACATTGCTGGGAGATGCCTCCAAAGGGTTGGCTCCGGTGTTGCTTGCGCGCGCCTGGCATGCCGACGAGATCGTGACCGCGGCCACCGGTGTTGCGGCCTTTTTGGGCCATTTGTACCCGGTCTTCTTTCTGTTCAAAGGCGGCAAAGGAGTCGCCACCGCGCTGGGAGTCCTGTTGGGTTTTTCCTGGCCCCTTGGGCTCGCCGCAGCACTGACCTGGATCGCGGTCGCGGCGCTGTTCCGGATTTCCTCGTTGGCCGCTTTAAGCGCAGCTGCGGCCACCCCCTTCTACGCCTGGCTCCTCTCGCATTCGACCGAATTGACAGCGGCCACGACCGTGCTGGCCGTGCTCTTGACCTGGCGGCATCGAGCCAACATTGGCCGACTGATCTGCGGCGAGGAGTCGCGGCTCGGGCGCTGAGGCGCTGCTGGCCCCTCCCGAAGGCCCGACGCACAACACCGCGGTTCAGGACGGTCGAACCTCCGTCAGACTGGCAAGCGGCCAGCGGGCGTGCGCGATGATTTCCGGAGGTTCGAATTGCCCGGCCATCAGTCGCTGACAACCGGCAAATGCAATCATCGCGCCGTTGTCGCTACAGAACTCGAGACGCGGAAAATGCAGCCCCCAGCCCCGACTCATCGCCTCCGCTCGAAGCGCCGCGCGCAGCGCTTGGTTGGCGCTTACCCCTCCCGCGACGACCAGCCGCGTCAGACCGGTTTGCTCCAGTGCCCGGCGGCATTTGACGACCAGAGTTTCCACCACCGCCTGCTCGAATGCCAGAGCGATGTCGGCGCGGTCCTGGTGCCCACCGGATGTACTCGCCAGCACCTGCAGCACATGTGTCTTCAGACCGCTGAAACTAAAGTCGAGCCCAGGCCGGTCGGTCATCGGTCGCGGAAACCGGAACCGCCCGCAACGGCCTTCCGCCGCCAGCGCCGCGACCGCCGGGCCGCCCGGATAACCCAGGCCCAGCATCTTGGCGACTTTGTCGAACGCCTCGCCGGCGGCGTCGTCGACCGACTCGCCCAGGATCCGGTACCGGCCGATCCCATCGACCCGAACCAGTTGCGTGTGCCCGCCCGACACCAGTAGCGCCACGAAGGGAAACGAGGGGGCATCTGGTTCCAGCAGCGGAACCAGCAGATGCCCTTCCATGTGATGGACGGCGATGGCCGGAATGCCCAGAGCCCAGGCCAGCGAGCGGCCGACCGCCCCGCCGACCAGCAGGGCACCGATCAATCCGGGCCCCGCCGTATAAGCGATGCCGCCGATCCGCCGAAGGTCCAGATCGGCCGTGTGCAGCAGTTCTTCGATCAGCGGCAGCAGCTTACTGACATGGTCCCGGGAGGCCAGTTCCGGCACCACTCCACCATAAGCGGCATGCAGGCTCACCTGGCTATGCACGAGGTGCCCGAGCAGACCTCGCTCATTGTGATATAAGGCCACCGCGGTTTCATCACAGGAGGTTTCGATGCCGAGCACACAAAGACGCTTGTTGCTTTGGGGCGGCTGAGGTTTATAATCGGCATTTTTTCTTGGGCCGGGTGCACCGTTCTGCGGGGTCCCTCGTTTTGACATCGTCATTGGAGTATCGGGAAGTTTTTCATGCCGTCCATCAGAATCAGAGAAAATGAGCCTTTCGAAATCGCTATTCGCCGCTTCAAGCGCACCTGCGAAAAGGCAGGTGTGTTGTCGGAAGTGCGCCGCCGGGAATTCTACGAGAAGCCGACCGAAGAGCGTAAGAGAAAGGCTGCGGCTGCGGTGAAACGGCATCTGAAGAAGCTTTCCCGCGAAAGATTCGCGCTGCAGAACCTGCGTAAAGGCAGGCCGCAGATGTAATGGCTCCTTCTCAGTCTGTGCTCCCTGCGACGCGATGAATACCGGCACGGTGCCATTGAGAGAGCGGATCGCCGCCGACATGAAGGCCGCCATGAAAGCGGGAGACAAGAACCGGTTAGGCACGATTCGGCTGGTTCTCGCCGCGATCAAGCAGCGCGAAGTCGATGAACGGATTACGCTGAACGATACCCAGACGGTGCTGGTCCTCGACAAGATGGTCAAACAGCGCCGGGAATCCATCGCGCTGTACGAGCAGGCAGGCCGCTCGGATCTCGCGACCATCGAACGTGCCGAACTGGTGGTACTCCAGGAGTATCTGCCCCAGGCGCTCAGCGACTCAGAGATCGCTGACCTGATCAGAAACGCGATCACCGAGGTCGGAGCGTCGGGGCCGGCGGACATCGGTAAGGTCATGGCCGCCTTGAAGCCGAAAATCCAGGGACGAGCGGACATGGCGCAGGTCAGCCAACAGGTCCGAGGCGAGCTCGTTCGCTGACCGTTGTATAACTCCGGCCGGCCCATCGAACGTCACTTCGCGCTCGTGCCCCGACCCTGCCGAAGCGGAGCGGAATGGCGGCGCGATTTTCACAGCAATTTCTCGATGAACTGCTAGCCCGAGTCGATCTCGTCGATCTGATCGACGGTCGTGTGCCGCTCAAGCGCAGCGGCAGCAATTACAAGGCTTGCTGCCCGTTTCACAGCGAGAAGACCCCCAGTTTCAGCGTCAATCGCGCCAAGCAGTTCTATTACTGCTTCGGCTGCGGCGCGCATGGTAACGCCATCGATTTCCTGCGCGCGTACGAACGACTGGATTTCCCCGAAGCGGTTGCGCACTTGGCAGAGTCGGTGGGCATGTCGCTGCCGGCCCCCGACGGGGCCGCGGCCGGACTTCAGGAGAGCGGTGCTGCCAAACGGCTTCATGAGCTTCAGAGCCGAGTCGCACGCTTCTACCGGCATCAACTGCGGACACACCCGGAAGCACCGCATGCAATCGATTACCTGAAACGACGCGGAATTACCGGCGACATTGCCCAATGCTACGGGCTCGGCTACGCGCCGCCGGGGTGGCACACGCTCGCTGCCGAATTCGACATCCAGGAGTTGGAGGACGCCGGATTGCTGATTCGCCGATCCGGCTCGAGCTACGACCGATTTCGCAACCGCATCATGTTCCCGATCCGGGACCGTCGCGGACGTGTTGTCGGCTTCGGCGGTCGCGTGCTCGATGACACACAACCCAAGTATCTAAACTCCCCGGAAACGCCGGTCTTCAGAAAACACGAACACGTCTACGGCTTGTTCGAAGCGCTCGAAGCCTCGGCCAGAATCGAGCGTCTGGTCGTCGTCGAGGGCTACATGGATGTCATCGCACTGGCCCAGTTCGGCTTTCCGTATGCGGTGGCCACGTTGGGGACCTCTGCATCACCCGAGCACCTCTCCCTGATGTTCCGCTTTACTGAAGAACTGGTTTTCTGTTTCGACGGCGACACGGCCGGCCGCAAGGCCGCCTGGAAGGCGCTACAAACGGCGTTGCCGGTATTGCCGGAAGGTGGTGTCGTTCGGTTCCTGGCGCTGCCACAGGGCGAGGATCCCGACTCGTTGATCCGCAAGGAAGGGTCGGAAGCCTTTCGGACACGCGTTGCCGGCAGCCGTCTCCTTTCCGACTACTTTTTCGCAGAACTGTCGCGTAGCCTGTCACTGGACTCCATCGAAGGCCGCACCGCGCTGATTCGGCGCGCCTCGCCGCTGCTGCAAACCATGAAACCAGGGCCGTTCCGACAAATGATGCGGACCAGACTCGAAGAACTCACCCGCCCCGCAGCTTCCTCGCCGCGACCCGCGCGCATCCCGCGGCCGCCGATCGCCGCATCCGAAACACCGGGTCTATCGGCCCAGAACCGGCTACTGATGCTGCTGCTTCACCAGCCCGAACTGATCCGCCTGCTCGATCAAACCGCACAGTCCTGTCTGGCCGAAGACGAAACCTCCGGCGCCCTGTTCCGCCGTTTCTTCGCGGCCCTGCAACAGCAACCCGATCTGCCCGCCGAACGAATCCCGGATGTGTTTCATGGGATGCCGGAAGAACCCCTGATCGATCGCCTGCGCGCCATGGAATGCGCTGTCGCCGGCGACGCACTGGAAACCGAATTTCGCGACACGGTCGCCTGCATCCATCGGCAATTCCTGGAACGCCGGCTCGATGAACTGATCGGCCGCGCCCGCGACGGCCAGCTCGATCGCGACGAGACGGCGGAGATGCGACGACTGATCGCGAAAGCGCGCGTCAATGATTGACACTGGGCCCCTCCTGCCGGCATAATTCGCGGCTTTCATCCGGCATAGAAAGAGGATTTGCCTTGGCCAACATCGCCTCCGCACGCAAGCGTGCCAGTCAGTCCGAAGTACGCCGCGCCCGCAATGCGGCGCATCGTAGCCGTCTCCGCACCTACATCAAGAAGGTTCTGCTGGCGGTCGAGAGCGGCGATGTCGACAAGGCGCAGGCCGCGTTTCGCGAGGCCGTGCCGGTCATCGATTCCTCGGTGACCAAAGGGCTGATCCACAAGAACCGAGCGGCCCGCAGCAAGAGCCGATTGAATGCGCGAGTGAAGGCCTTGGCGCTTGCCGGAGTCGCCAGCTGACGGCTCGCGGCCTCAGTTCAACACCAGATTGTCGCGATGGATGAGCTCCGGTTCATCCACATAGCCAAGGACGGCCTCGATTTCGCTGCTTGCGCGCCGCAAGATTCGGCGGGTTTCTTCCGAGCTGTAGTTGACCAGGCCCCTGGCGACCTCCTCCGCCGTAGGTGCCAGACAAACGACCAAGTCACCTCGTTCGAATTCACCCTGCACCGCCGTCACGCCGATCGGAAGCAGACTCCGCCCGGCCGTTCGCAGCACCGTCACCGCCCCGTCGTCCAGCATCAGGGCTCCCTTCAGCTTGAGTTGACCCGCCAACCATCGCTTTCGCGCCTGCATGGGCGAAAGATCGGGAATCAGAAATGTGCCGACGGGCTCGCCCCCGACGACGCGACAGATCACATCGGGCTCGCGACCGCAGGCGATCACGGTTGCCGTACCTGAACGGGCCGCCAGCTTGCCCGCACGCAGTTTGGTAATCATTCCGCCACGCCCCAGACCGCTACGGCTGTCCCCGACCATCGCGCCGAGTCGCGGATCGTTCACGCCGGCTTCTCCGACCAGCTCCGCATCAGGATACAAGGTCGGGTCCCGATCGAACAGTCCGGCTTGGTCGGTCAATATGATCAGCAGATCCGCATCGAGCGCGTTGGCCACCAGAGCCGCCAGCGTGTCATTATCTCCAAAGCGGATCTCCTCGGTCGCCACGGTGTCGTTCTCGTTGATGACCGGGACCACGCCGAGAGCCAACAGGGTCCGCAGCGTGCTGCGCGCGTTCAGGTACCGCTGACGATTCGAAAGATCTTCGTGGGTCAACAGGACCTGCGCAGTATGGAGACCGTGCTGCTGGAACTGCGACTCGTAGATCCGCACCAGACCCATCTGGCCGACGGATGCCGCCGCCTGCAGTTCATGCAGCGACCGAGGCCGGACCTTCCAGCCCAGTCGGCTCATTCCTTCCGCCACCGAACCGGAGGAAACCAGCACCACCGGCATCCCGCGTTCCCTCAGACGCGCGATCTGGTCGACCCAGGCGCGAATGGCGGCCAGATCGAGGCCGCGACCACCGCCGGTCAGCAGCGAACTGCCGATCTTGACGATCGTTCGCTCAGCCCGCAGAAAATGCGCTCGAGTCCGCATCCGTACCCCGTAGTTGATCCAGAAATTCCTGGATCCGATAAGTCAGTTGCTTCACTCCGTCGCCGCGCAGGGCCGAAACTTCGAACACCGGTCCTTCCCAGCACAGATCGCGGACGATCTTCTTGCAGAGGTCTCGCAGCGCGTCGGTCTCCAACTGATCGATCTTGTTCAACACCAGCCAGCGGGGCTTGTCGGAAAGGCCCTGCCCCCATTTCGAGAGTTCCGCATCGACCTTGTTGAAGGCCGCCACCGGCCCATGCTGATCGCCACACGGCGCAACATCCAATACATGCAGCAGCAATGTGGTCCTGGCGAGGTGCTTCAGGAACTGCATTCCCAATCCAGCGCCCTCGGCAGCCCCTTCGATCAGGCCGGGGATATCGGCGATCACAAAACTACGTCGGTCATCGACACGCACGACACCGAGGTTAGGATACAGCGTGGTGAACGGATAATCGGCGACTTTCGGTCGCGCCGCGGAAACGGCCCGAATCAGGCTTGATTTGCCGGCATTCGGCATCCCCAGCAATCCGACGTCCGCGATCAGCTTGAGCTCCAGCAATAGCACACGCTGTTCACCCGGCGAACCCGACGTCGCCCGCTGCGGTGCCCGGTTGACGCTGCTCTTGAACCGCGTATTGCCAAGCCCATGATAGCCGCCGCGGGCCACCAGCAAACGCTGTCCTTCGGCCACCAAGTCCCCCAGTTTCTCGCCGGTTTCACTGTCGTGCACCACGGTGCCGACCGGAACCCGAAGAACGCAATCCTCGCCGTGGCGCCCGGTGCAGTTGGCGCCGCTACCGTTCTCGCCGCGTCCCGCCCGATGGACCGAATGAAAGCGGAAGTCGACCAGCGTGTTTAGATTGCCGCAGGCAACCAGATAGACGCTACCGCCGTCGCCGCCGTCGCCGCCATCGGGCCCCCCGAACGGGATGTACTTCTCACGCCGAAAACTGACGCAACCATTGCCGCCGTCCCCGGCCCTCACCGTCACCTTGACTTCATCGACAAACTTCATGGATTCATCAAAAAAGCCCCGATGAACGGGGCTTTTCAAAAACGTCAACCGCTACAGTCGAGGACTCGCCCAACGGGCACCCGAGCCTCCCACCGTCCCCACCGGGAAGTCCGAAGGAACCGTCCGGGACGACCGTTTGTCGATGCGGTAGCCTTCGTTCGGCGTCCCGCGCGACACCGAGCCGCCTATGGAACGACGCTGATGTATTTGCGCTTCTCCGGACCTTTGACGCGGAACTGCACGTGGCCGTCGGCTGTCGCGAAAATGGTATGGTCGCGGCCGCAGCCGACGTTCTCGCCGGCGTGAAACCGAGTTCCCCGCTGCCGTACGATGATGCTGCCGGCACGAACGAATTCCCCTCCGTACCGTTTCACACCCAGCATCTTTGGTTTGGAGTCACGCCCGTTACGCGAGCTGCCCCCTGCTTTCTTGTGTGCCATTGTCTGCCCGCCTATCCGGTAATGCCGTCGATATGGACTTCGGTGTAGTTCTGCCGGTGCCCCATCTGCTTCATATGGTGCTTTCTGCGGCGAAACTTGATGACCCGGACCTTCGGATGACGCCCGTGCGCCTTGACCGTCGCGGTCACCTTGCCGCCGGCGAGGTAGGGACGCCCCACCTGCACACCGGCATCACCGCCGATCATCAAGACCCGATCAAACTCGACGACCTGCCCCGCCTCCGCGTCGATGGTCTCGACCTTGACGGTGTCGCCCGGCGCGACCCGGTACTGTTTTCCACCCGTTTGAATTACCGCATACATCCTACCGCTCCGAGAACCCTTACATGAACGAAAGCCGCTGATCATACACTCCCCGGCGTTTTTACGTCAATTTGCCTTTCGCGCGCCGCTCGCCGCCGAAGGAGCTGGGTAAGCGTCCGGCGGAGGGCGTTGTTACGCCGCATCAGCGGTTGGGTTAGCCTGG
>CAZXXC010000005.1:65195-80023 GCA_964644665.1 uncultured Methylococcaceae bacterium | reverse complement strand
CTGACCGTGCTGCTGTACCTCTTGAAGAAGGAATTCTGGAAGGACGTGCACTAGGCGGCCGCAGTGCGTGTCGCGGCCGGATGGTATCAACCTTGCCGGAAACCAACACAGCCGATGTCATCGACAAGAGCGAGCCAATTGCCCGATTTGCTGAGCGCCATTGCGTCGATCATTCAGCGCAACGCCGAGGAGATCACCGAACTGGACCAGGCCATCGGCGACGGCGACCATGTTTTCAACCTGCAGCGCGGGATCGATGCGCTGTTGCCGATGGCGGAAGAGTTGAGCGGTTTGGATTGGCCCGCTGCGCTACAGAAGATCGGTATGACCGTGATGAGTACGATCGGCGGCGCATCGGGTTCGCTGTACGGCACCTTGTTCGTCAGCATCAGCAAGGCGCTGAGAGGAAGGGCACTGGACGTTTCGACATTTGCCGAGGCCTTCGGGCAGGGCGTCGAAGCGGTGAAGGCGCGCGGCAAAGCGGACTTGGGCGACAAAACGATGCTGGACGTGTTGATTCCGGTGGCCGAGACGTTGAGGCAGACCGCTGCCGAAGCATTACCGTTGCCGGAGGCTTTCGCGTGTATTCGCAAGGCGGCGGAACAAGGAGTGGAGTCGACGCGCGATCTATTGGCGACAAAGGGACGGGCCTCGTTCCTGGGTGAGCGCGCGCGCGGGCATCTCGACGCCGGGGCGAAAACCAGTCAGTTGATGATCGAGGCGATCAGCGGCGTACTCGCCGCTGGTTAGTCTGCGGATCTACTGATTCGCGATAAGCGCCGATGGTCGCTTGCCGCTCGCCTTTGGGGTCATCGGGTGGTGGCCCGGTAGTCGGATGGCACAAAGCCGGTGCTCGTTGGATGCCTACTCAGCATCCCCAGCGCAACGCCGCAGTCTGAACCGGAGCATCCCAGAGTCGGATCAGTTCATCATCTAGCAGCGTCAGCGTGATCGAACAGCCGGCCATGTCGAGCGAGGTGGTGTAGCTACCGACCAGCGAGCGGACGATGCGGACCTCCCTTTCGGACCAGAAGCGGTGGGCCAGATCGTAGACCAGATACAACTCCACGAGTGGCGTGGCGCCGAGACCGTTGACATGGAGCAGCACCGGCTGGTTCTTTCCCGGCTTCAGCTCGCCGTCGATGATGTGAGCCAGCCGGTCGACGATGTCCGATGCGCGCTCCAGGGGCAGCCGCTCCCGGCCCTGCTCGCCGTGAATGCCGACACCCAGTTCCATCTCCCGGTCGCCGATCGCGAACGTAGGCTTGCCGAGCGCCGGAACGGTGCAACTTGTCAGCGCCACACCGAGCGTCGCGGTGGAGCGGACCACACGCTCGCCCAGCGCTTTGCAGGCGGCCAGATCGGCGCCGTTCTCGGCGGCTGCGCCGACGATTTTTTCGACGATCGTCGTGCCGGCGACCCCGCGGCGACCGGTGCTGTGATCGGCGGGCAGCGATACATCGTCGTTGACCAGAATCGTGTCGAACGGGCATTCCAGCATTTCCGTGGCGATCTCGAAATTCATCACGTCGCCCGCATAGTTCTTGACGATGAACAGCACCCCGCCGCCGTTCTCGACCGCGTCCGCTGCCGCCACCATCTGATCGGGCGTCGGCGACGTGAAGATCTGTCCAGGGCAGGCCGCATCGAGCATCCCGAGTCCGACGAACCCGCTGTGCAGCGGCTCGTGGCCGGACCCGCCGCCTGAAATCAGCGCGACCTTGGCTCGAGCTGGCGGGGTCTTGCGCCTCACGAAATGCGGGTGGGCGTTCAGTTCGACCAGATCCGAATGCGCCAGCGCGAATCCGTTAAGACTCCCTTCGAGCAGCGTCTCGGGCGTATCGATGAACTTTTTCATGGCGGCATGTCCAGCGGGGAAGGGAGGTTCGAAATGGTGAGTGAGTCGTCAGGCGACATTTTCCCAGAAAGTACGCAGCGAAAGCAGTCCTTCCTTCCGTCGATGCCACGCCATCCGTTGCTGCGGGAGGATGGGCGACGCCGGCTTTGACTTCCGAACGGGCTTGGGCGATGCTCTAGCTCCGTTCAACGACGATCAACAACGGAGTTCCGATGACCATCAAAGTGGGAGACCGCCTTCCGGAAGGCACGCTCAGCGAGTCCACAGAGTTCGATGCCGCGAACGGCTGTCCGATGAAGCCGCAGCCGGTGTCGGTGACCGAAGCAGCCAAAGGCAAGAAGATCGTGATCTTCGGCTTGCCCGGCGCATTTACGCCCACCTGCTCGGCGCAGCATGTCCCCGGCTACATCGCAAACTTCGATCCGCTGAGGGCCAAGGGTGTCGACGAGATCTGGTGCATGGCCGTCAACGACGGCTTCGTGATGGCGGCCTGGGGCCGGGAATTGAACGCCGGCGGCAAGGTCCGGATGCTGGCCGACGGCAGCGCCGAATACACCAAGAAACTGGGTCTGGAATTCGACCTGACCGCCAAAGGAATGGGCATGCGCTGTCAACGGTTTGCGCTGGTCGTCGACGACGGCGCCGTGAGGCATGTGGCGGTGGAAGAAGGCGGCAAGCTGGCCGTGTCCAGTGCCGAGGCGATCCTGGCGAGTCTGTGAGCATCTGTGGGTGGAGTGCCCATGATTTTCAAGTTTCGCGATGCCTTCACCCCCGCCTTTCACCTTCACCAACGAGAGATCGTCTGGACCCCAAATCGAAATCTCAAGACGACTGGCATCTTCTCGTTTGTCGCTCCGGCAATAGGCCATGACTTACAACCTGCTCAAATTCATCCACATTCTGGGAGCCATTCTGATGGGGGCTGGACTGGTGGCAGTTTGGATGGCCGATCTGCGTTCGCGCCAATTGCGGGAGTTGCTCCCGTTTGCCGAGGCGGTGCGTAACATTGCCGTTTGCTATGACGGCTTGGTTGTGCCGGGGGCTTTGCTTCTGCTCGCGTCGGGTGCATGGATGATTACCGAGTTCTACGGCGGTTGGGCCTTCCTCGATGTCCCTTGGCTGGCCGGCATGGTTATCCTGTTCCTCGCCGAGTTCATCGAGGGCAACACGATCACGCGGCTTTACTTCCTGCGGCTGCGCCGTATGACTCAGCACGCCATTGCGGAAGGACGATTCACTCCCGAGCTTGAGCACGAACGCGGAAAACTGGTTCCCTCGTTCACGCATTTCCTCGACCTGCCTGCGCTCACACTGATCATCGCCCTGGGCGCCTTGAAACCGGACTCATGGACCCTGTTTATCACTGGAGCTATCCTGGCAGTAGTCGTCGCGAGCGCTCTGACCATATTGATTCCGCGCCTGTACCCATGGTCGGCTAGCGGCGCTCGGTGAGGCTTAGCGGATTTTTCCTGGCCTTCTCCGTGGAGTCATGCATCAGGTTCTGTGGCTGAATGCCGTTTCGACCATTCGCTTGCAGGGCGCATCGCCGGAAGCACACGGGATTTAGTGGTGGTGATGCCAGCCGTGATGTCCGCCATGGCCCCAACTATGATGATGGTGGGGGTGGTGATGGTGGTGGCCGCCGAACGGAATACCAAACACCAAGGGTGGCAACCCGATCGTCACTTGAGGCCAACGCGGATAATAAACCGCTGGCGGCGGCACCGGGTAAACCGGTTGCGGCATCACGTAGATGGGCGGTGGTGGATACCAGCCATACGGAGGTCGCCAGTGCCAGTCATGCGCTCCGGCGACGGGGGTCCACGCCGCCGGCAATGCGAGACAGGCCGTCCAAAAGCAGCCGAACAGGAATCGGGATAACGCTGTGATCATGGTATGCACTCCTCGCCGGCTCACCGGACGCCGGGTGGCGTGTCGGTGAGCATTGGCCCAATCGCAGCGTATTAAGTCACAGCCGGGCTGAACGGTTGCTGAACGAAAGCTGACGATACCACGAAGACAGTTTGACGAACGGCCCGTCGCGGTTGGCCGTTCGTCGTGACGTTGCTCTGTTCCGCTACTCGGAGCGCTGATTCCAGAATCCTCAGGGTTCCACGGAAACCCCCGCCTTCAGCGACTTCCAGGAGTGATCGGACGTCTTCAGCTCGACCTGGTAGGCTCCCTGGAACCGCAATGATTGAACCGCTGCGTTGTTCACGGCGATCCGGTATTTTCCGGTTTCCGGCAGCGGCAACTCTTGAATGCGCAACGGCAATGCGCCGCGGACCCGGTGGTCGAGCCCCGGACCGAACAGCCGCAGGGTTGCATGCCCGGCGCGGATTTCCACGGCATCCAGTGTGACCTCAACAGTCGCACCTTTCCTGCCACGGAAGTGGAACACGTCGCGATCCGGCGGTGGCGGCGCAGGCATCAGGTCGTCCGTCCGGCTACCCAGAAATGAATAGGCGGCGGCTCCCGGTTCCGGGCAGAACGTCACGACGAATGTGGCGGATGCCGAGCAGTTGACGTATTCGCCGTATTTCACGTTGTTCTGCGGCGCGTTGGACGGGTAGTCGTCATAGGGAAAGGCCAGTCCCGGGGCGCCCAGTTTCAAATGGACGAATGCGGAATAGTCATTGAACGGCGCGGTGCGATAGAAATTCTGGAAATCCTGCTGCGCGGTATCGGTGTACGGCAATCCACGATTGATCGCGGCGCACTGGGCGGGATCGCCGAAGTATCCGGTGCAGCCATAAGCATCCAGGGTGGTCGCGCCGCCGGCACCGGGAATCTGGGCGATCACCGGGTTCAATTGAGAACAGAACGGCGCAGCGGGATTCCCGTGTACCGCATCGCTGCAGTATTGGTTGGCACTCATGCAGGACTTGCCGTTCACCAGAGCCGTGGGGCACCGGCTCTGCACCAGGGCGGGATCGAATGATGCAGTGGTGGAGCCGGAGTTGATGCAGGCCGTGCCGTTGGGCACCGCAATCCGGATCGGTAGCGCGACATAGTCGACGTAGCTGATGTTCGAGCTGATGTTGCCGGCGGCATTGGTGATCGTCTGCTCTGCCAGCGCGCAATGCTGCTGCATCACGACGGCGTTGGCACCGTTGACGATGGGTGTCGCGGCCTGGCTGTCGTCCCAACAGCCGTAGACGCGTCCGCTGGTCCACGGCGGTGTGAGCTGGTAGCTCAACGGAGTGGGCGATTTGGCCGGAATCTGCTGATGGTCCGGGGCGAGCATGCGGGACTGGTCCGCGCCCCGAATGTAGAGCGGCACCGTGCAGTTGTTGTAGACCCGAATCTCGTAGGCCTGCACCGTGCCCGTCGCGAGTCCACAGGCAACGATCAGGAAAACCATCCGATCCGCGTATTTCATAAATCCTCCTCGCTGCAATATGATCACGTCCAGAGCCGGACCGGTACTCGAGCAGTTCGACCGAGCCCGCTCGCGCACCATTTGTCCCGCATTCTACTCCGGCAGCGACGCGCGGGAGTTCCTGGACTGCAAATAGCAAGAGTCGTGCGATTGCCCCGTGAAGCAATCGTTCAGAAGAACGCAGAGCGAAAACAACGAGACCCGAGGCGATATCCGCATGACTGACCGAAACGACTTCGTGCTCTCCACCGCGGGCGTTCGAGTACCCCGGATCATCTACGGCACCGCATGGAAAAAGGATCGAACCGCGTCACTGGTCGCAAAGGCGCTGACGCTGGGATTTCGCGGCATTGATACCGCGTGCCAGCCAAAACACTACCACGAAGCGGGCGTCGGTGAAGCCGTCGATGGGGCTTTGCAGTCAGGGCTCGCCCGTGGCGACTTGTACCTTCAGAGCAAATTCACCCCGGTGGACGGTCAGGACCCGGAACGGATCCCGTACGATCGAACCGCGACGTTGGCCGGCCAAGTCGCCCAGTCCTTCGCAGCTTCGCTGCAGAATCTCAGGACCGACTTGCTCGACTGTCTGATCCTGCATTCGCCGTTATCGAACGAGCAACAGACACTCGATGCCTGGCAAGCGATGGAGATGTTGGTGGACGGCGGCGCCGTCCGCCAGATCGGGATCAGCAACTGTTACGACGTCGAAGCGCTCGCGCACCTCCACAGGATGGCTCGGATCAAGCCGGCCGTAATCCAGAACCGGTTCTATGCCGGTACCGGTTACGACCGCGCGATCCGTGCGTTTTGCCGAGAACGCGGAGTGCTGTACCAGAGCTTCTGGACCCTGACGGCCAACGCCGAGATTCTGTCGCACAACAGCCTGCAGGTACTGGCATCGCATTACCGGCGGACACCGGCGCAGATCTTCTTCCGTTACCTGACCCAAAGCGATGTCATCCCGCTGACCGGAACGACATCGGAGACCCACATGCGGGAGGACCTGGCGATCTTCGATTTCGAACTCCGGGACAGCGAGCGCGAACTGATCACCCGGTTACTGTGAGCCGGCAATAGCCTCTGCAGCGGTGAGACAGGCTGCATCGCCGGACAGCAACCGTCAGCGGATCGCGGCGAGTTACTGCAGGCCCTGGCTTTGGGCGACCGTCACCGTGACCGAACTGATCGTGATGTTTCCGCTCGCGTCCTTCGCTTCGTAGGTGATCGTGTAAATTCGGCCATTCCCCGAGCCGCGCCGCTCGGCTCGCAACTGGAAATTGCGGTCGTCGGTGTTGAAGGCTGCCCCCGCCACATCCGGCGACGTGTGCCCGGAGCCGTTGGCCAGAGTGCCTTCGTTGCTCACGATCGAGACGAGACGCACCGTCGGGTGCTCATCACAAACGTCCTCCGTGGTGACGGTGACCGTGATCGGAACCAATGCATGGTTCGGCGGCCAGAGTTGGGATGGCGAGGCGAACAGCGTGAGTTCTGGCGGAGTCGTATCGACCACCGTCGTCGTGAAACTTGCCGAGTCATCCGATGGATCGGGGTCGGCGCCGGCATGGGTGTTGCCGTTCGCGACGCTCGCCCGGTTTACGATCGGGGTGGGGAGGCCCCCGCTGCAGCCGGCCGTGACATCGAGGGACATCGGAACCTCGCGGAACTGCCCCGACAGCACGCCATCGTAACGGCAGGTCAAGTGGCCGGGAACATCCTCCTGACACGCGGCCTCGGCGCTACGGAGCGAGGCTCCGTCCGGGAGTGTGTCCCCGACCAGGAGCGGCAGGGCCGGATTCGGACCCTGGTTGGTGGCGCGAATCAAGTAGGAAAGGGATAGGCTGCTGCCCGCTTCATAGGGACCGGGGTCGCCGGTCTTGGTGACCGCGAGATCCGTCGTGTTCGCCCCCTGCAGTTGCGCCTCGATCTCCACGCCCGTGGGCTCCCGCTCGGGAACCGGGTTGATCGGCCCGTCGGCGGATTCGCCGAACTGAAGGAACGGAAGCGAGACGTTCTGCCAGTCGTTATAACCCTTGAGCGGCCCGACCTGGGCCAAATTGGAACCATCCGGATCCACCAGCGGCCGGATCACGTCATTCGTGCAGTTTTCGGGATATCCGCTGTCATCGCTGGTATCGATGTTGACACTGGTATCGGTGTCGTCGGCAACGCCATCGCCGTTCCAGTCAACCGGTGCACCGACGGGGGAGAGCCGTTTCCTCGGCAAAGGCGCGGTTGGCGGCACGGTGTAGGCCAGTAGGGTCTGCTGATCCGTCGGGTCGAGCACGAAGGTTTCATCCAGATGGTCCTCACCCAAATCGGGGAGCGGCGCCTGTCCCCTCGCACCGGTGGTTTGGCGCGGAGGCGAAAAATCCAGAACTTCCGAACCATCCAGACGCTGGATCACGAAATGATGGTAATTCATGATGCTCAGATAGTTCGGCTTGCAGTTGTCCTTGATCGGGAACAGTGCCGGATCGCCCCCACCGCCGTGGTGCAGATTCAGCGTGTGCCCCAATTCGTGCATCAGCGTGGAACCGAGGAATCGGTCGTAGTTCCAGGTCACGAAGTCGTTGCCGCCGATTTCGGCCCGGCCACCGGCCGGCTGGCAGGCGCCTCCCGGGCCCGGGCACTGGACATCGTTGAAGCAGGCCGCCCCGATGTTGGTACCGGACAGGCAGCACTGGGTCGAGACGATGCCGTAGCGGAACACCAGTTCGCGCGTCGCGGCATCGAAATTGGTCGGCTTTGCGGCATACAGGCCGTAGTCCTTGCCTTCCAGCGAGCAAACCGGAAAAGTCGCAGCCAGTTCGTTGCCGCCGCCGAGATTCTCACCGACCAGTTGTCCACCCTCGGTGAGCGCGCCGGTGTCGACGTGCAGATTGATACCCGGTAATCCGTCCGGATTGGGAATGCCGCCGGCATCGATCGGCGCGGCGGCAAAGGCCTCCACCCACTTCTGGACTTCCGCGCGCTTCGGTGGGAAGTCCTTCCGCCAGTCGAGCTCCACATAAAGATCCTTGTGATTCGGATTGGCTCCCATTGATGGAAGAGCGAGGTCGATGTCGCCGTCGCCGTCGGTGTCGAGCCCCTGGGTCTCCCAGTCGTCGAGCAAGCCGTCGCCGTCCGAATCCTTCCCCATCTCGATTTGCCAGCAGACGCCCGCGTCGCTGTCATTGACGCAGTTCTGCGGCCATGCCACGCGTCCCGACCAGCGACCGCCGAACGGCACGCGCAGGTTGATCACCTCGAGTTCGTCGTCAAAGACCAAATCGTCGTCGATGATCCGGATCTGGACCGCGATGCCGGTGGGATTGGCGCGCAAGGTCGAGAGCGGTACCTCGGTCTCGAAGGTCCACGGCACATCGCCGCAGTCCTCAGACGAGCCGGTCTCATTGAAAAATGTATACGGCAGTATGAAACCGGTGATGTCCGATGGATCGCAGGTCGGGCCCTGGAATTCCTGGTTATTGATCGTGACCACCGCATACAGGTCGGCCAGATTGGGCGGAAACTCCCTAGATTTGATCTGGATCAGTTCCGTGATCCGGAGGGTCACCGGGATCATCAGTTCGGCCCGAGCCGAATTCGGTACCAGGGACCATAGCAAGGCCAGCATGCCGAGAGTTTTGAACCAGGGTATTGTGACGCTTACCGACCGGCACGCCGGCTCTGGGTTGGATGCACTGGCTGCTTTCGACCGCGCCTCGCCATCTGCCGCCGGTGTGGACCGGGGCGCGAGGGAGAGACGGCTCGAGTGGGTGGATGGCGCTTGGATCGTCACGGCGTCGTACCTCCGGTCGGCGTACCCAGAAAAACCCTTTCGAATCCATGCCTGGAAGGGATCCGAAGCGTCTTGTCGAGCAACAAAGGGAAGGAGCCGTGCGCCCTGCGCGGCATGCGAGTTTTCAGCATGCAGATTCAGAGTGGAATTGTCAAGAATTCATTGACAGCGTATTGCTGAAGCGGCAACTACCGGGCCAAGAAGGTCCGATCGATGGGTTTCCGCGCAATGCGCGGCCGTGCCGGCCGGTACACTGGACCGATCCCCAGCGGCCGCAGTCGGTGTATCCTCACGTCCTAGCGGACAGCCAGAACGTCGTCGCAAGCAAACGCGGACATGAACAAGACCATCGGACTCGACGATCGTCTCTACGACTATCTCGCCAGTGTCTCGCTGCGCGAGCCCGACGTCCTCCGGCGGCTGCGGGAGGAGACGGCGGCGTACCCGCAAGCGGGGATGCAGATCGCCCCCGAGCAAGGGCAATTCATGGCGCTGCTAGTCAAGCTGACAGGCGCTTGTAAGGCGCTGGAAATCGGCGTCTTCACCGGTTACAGCACGCTTGCCGTCGCGCTGGCGATGCCGCCTCAAGGCCGGATCACCGCCTGTGACATCAGTGAGGAATGGACTGCCGTGGCGCGCCGCTACTGGTCCGAAGCCGGCGTCGCGGAGCAGATCGACTTGCGCTTGGGTCCGGCCGTGGCGACGCTGGAATCGCTGGCGCACGAAGGGCAGTCGGGAAGCTACGACTTCGCGTTCATTGATGCCGACAAGACGAATTACGATGGCTACTACGAGCGCTGCCTCGGCTTGCTTCGGCAGGGTGGGTTGCTGATGATCGACAACGTGTTGTGGGGTGGACGGGTGGCCGATCCCGGTGCGGCAGACCCGGATACCATGGCCATTCGGGCGATCAACCGCAAGATTCATCAAGATCCCCGCGTGGCCATCAGCCTGGTTCCGGTGGCGGACGGACTGACCTTGGCGGTAAAGCTCTGATCGTCGAACGGGAGCAGGGATGGCCGAAGACGAGCGGACCGGACGTGCCTCGACCAGGCGCTGGCCACACGGTCCGACTCCGTGCGACGCACCGGCCAGAAACCTGCAGACGTCCTGCCCAAAGTGTTTCGCGGCGGCGACATCCTCGATGACCTGATGGCTGCGTCGGCGCGTAAGTCTTTGATGTGTCGTTGATGGCTCCGTTTGTGCATGCAACTGACGACGATCACGAACGACAGAGTGAGAAGTGCAGATGTTCAGAACGACGATAAAGGTGGTGATGGCGTCTTTGCTCGCCTCGATGCTGGCTGGGCGGGTCGAAGCGGTGCCGGTACAACCGGTCAAGGACGTCTGGGTCCTCGACGCGCGCAATCAGCGGGTCGGTCTCTATTCCTCGGCGGACAGCACGGTGTTGATGTTGATCGATCGCGCCGTACTGCCGGTCGGGGTGGACAAGAACGGGTTCGTCGGCCGATGGGAGGCTCTGTTTGCGACGCCGGACTGCACCGGTACTCCCTACATGCTGGCCAGTGACATCGAGCAAGAGGCCGCCGATCTGGTCGAAGCCAGTCGCTACAAGCAGATCGGCAGCGTGGTGTGGGTCGGCGACCCGGAGAGCGCCACCACGGCCGTCGCGATCCGGTCACGAGGCAACGCCGATCGATGTTCGCGCAAGGATGGCTTGCCGGTCTCGGGCACGGCTGTGATTCCGCTGACCGAACTGGTGGATCTCGATCCTCTCTTCACGCCACCGTTTCATCTGCTCGCGAAATAGACACGGTGAGCGCCTGGCCGCGCCCGCACTGGAATGCGTTAGACCAACGCTGTTCGGTACCACGCGTCGCCGGATGATCGCGGACCTGTCCCCACTGCCGCGGGCCGGGACTCGAGCATTTTGCTGGATGCTCGCACCGCAAATCGACAACGCCGCTGAATGACGTAAAATAATGGGTTGGCGTATTTTGGTGCATTCGGCGATGGCGCTATCGCCGATACAGCGCATTTCCTGACGTCAGCGTGCTGTGTCGAATCCAGGCAGGGGCCGTTTCGCCGGCAACCCGGCCGACGTCGGCTGCCGCACTGTCCTCGTTTCCGCCGGGAATGTTCCGATTTTCCAGTTTGTCCCCGCATGCGATCATCGCTGACGCTGCTTTTTTGTTGCCATGTCACAACGCCTGTTTGAAACCGAACGTCGTCGAACCTTCGCCATCATTTCCCATCCGGATGCCGGCAAGACCACGCTGACCGAGAAACTGCTGTTGTTCGGGGGCGCGATCCAGATGGCCGGCACCGTGAAAGGCCGCAAGGCTTCCCGCCATGCGACCTCGGACTGGATGGAGATGGAGAAGCAGCGAGGGATCTCGGTCACGACATCGGTCATGCAGTTCGATCACAAAGGCAAGACGTTCAACCTGCTGGATACGCCGGGCCACGAGGATTTCTCCGAAGATACGTACCGTACCCTGACGGCGGTCGACTCGGCCTTGATGGTCATCGACAGCGCAAAAGGCGTAGAGGAGCGTACCATCAAATTGATGGAGGTTTGCCGCCTGCGGGATACGCCGATCCTGACTTTCATCAACAAACTGGACCGGGAAGGTCGGGAACCGATCGAACTGCTGGACGAAATCGAGAAAGTGTTGAACATCCAGTGCGCCCCGATTACCTGGCCGATCGGTATGGGCAAGCGTTTCAAAGGCGTGTTCCATCTCTATCAGGACGCGATCCACTTGTTCAGCGCGTCGCACGGCGACCGGATCGTGCGTGGCGAAGTCATCCAGGGACTGGACAGCCCCCGCCTGACCGAGATCCTGGGCGACCAGGCGGACGAAGTGCGCGAGGAGATCGCCCTGCTGCAAGGCGCCAGTCACGGCTTCGACCTTGATGCGTATCGAGCCGGAAGGCAGACGCCGGTGTTCTTCGGCTCGGCGATCAACAATTTCGGTATCCTGGAACTGCTGGACACCTTCGCCGACTACGCTCCGGCACCGCAGCCGCGGCAGGCCCGCGAGCGCTTGGTGGATCCTTCCGAAGAGGCCTTTAGCGGATTCGTGTTCAAGATTCAGGCGAACATGGATCCGTCGCACCGCGACCGCGTGGCGTTTCTGCGGGTCTGTTCAGGCTGCTACACCAAGGGCATGAAGCTTTACCACGTGCGCATGGGGCGAGGTATTCAGGTCAGCAATGCGATCACTTTTCAGGCCGATGAGCGTATCCATGTGGAAGAGGCGTTTCCGGGCGATATCATCGGACTGCACAACCATGGCACGATTCAGGTCGGTGATACCTTTACGCAGGGAGAGTCGCTGAAATATGAAGGAATTCCCTACTTCGCTCCGGAACTGTTCCGGCGGGTAGTTCTGAAGGACCCGCTGAAGGCGAAGGCATTGCACAAAGGTTTGCAGCAACTGGCGGAGGAAGGAGCGACCCAGTTATTCCGCCCATTGAAGAACAACGATCTGATCTTGGGCGCGGTGGGGGTACTCCAGTTCGACGTGACTGCACACCGGCTGAAGACGGAATACGGGGTGGACTGCGTGTACGAGAACGCGCCGGTGACCACCGCACGCTGGGTGGATTCCGATGAGCCCAAGAAATTCGAGGAATTCAAAAGGAAGCTTCATGACCAGTTGGCCGAGGACGGCAACGGTCACCTGGTCTATCTGGCGACTAGCCGGGTGAATCTCTCGCTGGCCGAGGAGCGGTGGCCGGAAATCCGTTTCAGTGCGACGCGGGAACTCTGAGCGGCTTGATCGGCTCGAAAACTCCCCGGCGATAGGCGGGCCCCGGTCCTTTACCGCCGGCGCTAGGCAGCGGGCGGCGCGACGATCGGGTCACCGGCTCCGGCGCAGTGAGTGATCTCCGCCATAGCCGATTCGATCCACTGCTCCGCTCGTTGCGTGATTTGGCTGGCTGTCAACGCGGAAGGGTCGATCGGAGGACCTATTCGGACCGAGATCGTGCCGGGATGCTTCAGAAAGCCGTGGCGTGCCCAGAATTCACCAGCATTGTGCGCCACCGGCACGACCGGATAGCCGGTCCTCTGGGCGAGCATACCGCCGCTGGCGCCATAACGGCCTTTCTGTCCCGGAGCCATACGGGTGCCTTCGGGGAACAGGATCAACCAGCGTCCTTGTTTCAATCGCTTCTCACCTTCCCGCATGATCTGCTTCATCGCGGCCGACTTGGAGTTGCGGTCGATCGCGATCGGCTGCAGGCTGGCCATCGCCCAACCCCAGAAGGGCAGTCGCAGCAGTTCCTTCTTCAGAATGAAGCAGACCGGACTGAAGACCGTCTGCAGCCCGATCGTCTCCCACGTCGATTGATGCTTGCTGACGACGATCGCATTGCCGGCCGGCACGTGTTCCCGACCCTGGACCGCGAAATGCAGGTGGCAAATCTTCGCCAACGCCCACAACACGAACCGGACCCAAAGACCGGCGACCCGGTAGCGGGTTTCAAAGCCGAGCGGATAGACCAGAACGGTGGCCAAGCCGATGACCAGAGCGGACACCGACATGGCGATGAAGAAGACTCCCGATCGCAAATAAAGCTCAGCGGGAGCGGCCGAGGATGAACAGGGCGGCTTCATAGAGGTTCGCAAAAACAGGGACGTCGATGTCTGGATGGTGCCGCAGGGTCGCTTCGCCCTTGCCGGTTCTCACCAGCACCGGCATCGCACCGGCGGTGGCCGCCGCCTGCAAATCCCGCAGCGAGTCGCCGACGGCCGGGATTCCCGTCAGCGGGCTCCCAAAATCGCGGGCAAAACGGTGAAACAGACCGGGTTTCGGCTTTCGGCAGTCGCAACAGTTATCCGGCCCGTGCGGACAGTGGTAGATCGCTTCGATCGCGCCGCCGGCTGCCGCCGCCTGCGCACACATCTTGCCGTGGATTCGATCCAGAGTCGCGCGATCGAACAGGCCGCGAGCAATTCCGGATTGGTTGCTCAACACCACCACGCGGAAGCCGGCGCGAGTCAACATCGCGACCGCCTCCAGGCTCCCGGGCAGCGGTTCCCACTCCTCCGGGCTCCGGATGAACGCGTCCGAGTCGTGATTGATGACACCATCGCGGTCGAGCAATACAAACGACATCGGCTATTGCTGGGGCTGCAGCTTTCCGATGTCCGCGATATTCATGAACAGGTGTTCGACCAAGGCCAGCAGGCCCAGCCGGTTGTGCCGTAGCGCCGGTTCTTCGGCCATCACCAGAACGTGATCGAAAAACGCGTCGACCGGTTCGCGAAGTTGGGCGAGACGCGACAGCGCGGCCGGGTAGTCGGCATGCTGCAGCAGCGGCAGCAGATCGCCGTGGGCCCGGCGTGCGGCTTCGAACAGGCGGGCTTCATGGGATTCCGTGAACAACCTTTCGTCGACGGTGGCCGTAACGGGGTGCTCCGACCTGCGCAGCAAATTGCGAATGCGCTTGTTGGCGGCCGCCAGGCTGTTTGCGGCGGTGAGGCCGCGGAATCCGCGAACCGCGTGCAGCCGGCGCGCACCGTCCAATGGTCGCGGCGGTTTCAGACTCAACACGGATTCGATTTCGTCCGGTTGATAATTCTTCTCCAGAAAATAGCCGCGGAGGCGTTCGAGCATGAAGTCGAACAGTGCATCCAGTGTTGCGGTGGAATCGAACCGGTGACGGTACAGATCCAACGCGCGCTGCAGTATCGAGCGAAAATCGAGATTCAGCTCCTTTTCGATCAGGATGCGGATCACGCCCAGTGCCGCTCGCCGAAGGCCGAAGGGATCGCGGTCTCCGGTCGGTATCTGTCCGGTACTGAAAATGCCGGCCAGGGTGTCGGCTTTTTC
>CAZXXC010000005.1:0-65185 GCA_964644665.1 uncultured Methylococcaceae bacterium | reverse complement strand
GGGGTTTTGGGGAATGTGCAAGAAGCGGGCCGGTGGGGTTACCCGCCTGGGGCCCGCCGGAAGCGCGCGGTAGGTAATGTTCCTCGATCGCCCAAGCCACGTGCTCGGGCTCGCCTTCTGCCAATGCGTAGTAGCGCCCCATGACGCCCTGCAGATTTGGAAACTCGCCGACCATCTCGGTCAGCAGGTCGGCTTTGGCCAGCCAGGCGGCGCGTTCGGGCGCCGCACTCGACTGGCCGAGGTCCTCGGCGATCGCGGCCGCCAGCCTCTGCAGGCGGTGCGTCTTGTCGAGCAAGCTGCCCAAAGTCTTCTGATACGTGACTGCAGCCAAGTCGGCGACGCGGCTGTCCAGGGTCCTTTTTCGGTCCTGGTTCCAAAAGAATTCGGCGTCGGAGAGACGTGGCACGATGACCCGCTCATTGCCGAGCCGGACCGTCTCGAGATGCCGGCTGTCCAGGTTGCTGAACGTGACGAAATAAGGCTGCAGCCCCTCCTTGTCCCGGCCGTGGACGGGAAAGTATTTCTGGTTCTCCTGCATCGTCGTGATTAGTACCTCCGCAGGAAGCGCCAGAAAGCGCTGGTCGAAACGCCCGAGCACCGGCACCGGCCACTCCACCAGAGCGGTGACTTCATCCAGCAGGTCGGGATCGAGATGTACCTGGCTGTGCACGCTGCCCGCGGTCTGTTGTGCCATCCGTGCGATCTGATCTCGCCGGTTCTCGGGACTGACGATCACTTTGCCCTGCGTCAGCAGTTGCTGCTGATACGCAGCGGGCGCCGCGATCGGAAATGGGTCGGGGCAGTGAAAGCGATGACCGCGTGTGGTGCGTCCGGTGGTCACGCCAAGGATCTCGGCCTCCACGACAGTGTCGCCGAACAGCAGCACGGCCCAGTGCACCGGCCGCACGAATTCGGCTTCTCCGGAACCCCAGCGCATGCGTTTGGCAATCGGCAGTTCGCTCAAAGCCTGACGAAACAACTCGGGCAGCAGGGCGGTCGCGGGAGCCCCCGGAACGTGCTGCCGAAAGCAGACCCATTCGCCTTTTTCGGTGCGAATCACGGTCAACTGGTCGACGGTGACGCCGCAGTTGCGGGCGAAACCCTCGGTTGCCTTCGTCGGCGTGCCGTCGGCGCCGTAAGCCGCACCCAGTGCCGGCCCGCGGCGCTCGATGGTCTGATCGTGCTGCCGCGCCGCCAAATCGCTTATCACGATCGCCAGCCGGCGCGGTGTGGCAAACAGCGAGATTTCGCCATGATCCAGCCCGAGCCTCGCCAGACCCTTCTCGACATTGGTGCGGAATGATGCGGCCAAGCCTTTCAGTGACTTCGGCGGCAGCTCTTCGCTGCCGAGTTCGAACAGCAAATCGCGGGCTTCAGACACGGGCGTTTCCTTCTTGATGTCTCAGCAGCGGAAATCCGAGCCGCTCCCGTCCGGCGTAGTAGGTCTCGGCGACCGAGCGTGCCAGATCACGTACCCGCAGGATGTAGCGCTGGCGCTCGGTCACCGAAATGGCACGGCGCGCGTCCAGCAGGTTGAACGAGTGTGAGGACTTCAGCACCATCTCGTAGGCCGGCAGCGGAAGATCGAGTTCGATCAGATGCCGGCATTCGGACTCACAGGTATCGAAGTTCCTGAACAACGCCTCGGTATTCGCCTGTTCGAAGTTGTAAGCCGACATTTCAATCTCGTTCTGGCGATAGACGTCGCCGTAGGTCACGATACCCTGTGGCCCTCGGGTCCACACCACGTCGAATACGCTTTCGACGCCTTGCAGGTACATCGCGATCCGCTCGAGGCCGTACGTGATCTCGCCGCTGACCGGCCGGCAATCCAGTCCGCCGACCTGTTGGAAGTAGGTGAACTGGGTGACTTCCATGCCGTTCAGCCAGACTTCCCAGCCGAGGCCCCAGGCACCGAGAGTCGGCGATTCCCAGTTGTCTTCGACGAAGCGGATATCGTGCTCCAGCAAATCCAAGCCCAGATATCGCAAGGAGTCCAGGTAGAGATCCTGAATGTCGCCGGGCGACGGCTTCATCAACACCTGGTACTGGTAGTAGTGCTGTAACCGATTCGGGTTTTCGCCGTAACGCCCGTCGGTGGGGCGCCTCGACGGTTGCACGTAGGCGGCATTCCAGGGCTCGGGACCGATCGCGCGGAGAAACGTCGCCGGGTGGAACGTACCGGCTCCAACCTCGAGATCGAGCGGCTGCATGATCACGCAACCTTTGGATGCCCAATAGCTCTGCAGCCCCAGAATCAAACCCTGGAAGGTCGAGACATCCGGAAGCCGGGATTCGGAAAGCGCCACTACCACCTCGAGACATGCTTTGAAGACCGGCGGATTATAGCCGAAAATGGCGCCGCATCCGGTTTGGGCGATCGTTCCCGGTCGACCGTCGATTGAGATGCCGATGATGGTTCTGGAGTAGGAGCAGATCAGCGTGGATCGAAGTTTTCGGCTGGCCGCAATCGGCTTGCTGCTGGCGGGCCTCGGCGCATTAACCTATGCGGTGCTTCGGCCGTTCCTGGCGCCGATCGCATGGGCCGTCATCATCTGCTACGTCACCTGGCCGCTGCATCGCTGGATCCTGGGTCGGCTGCCACGGCGGCGGACCTCGGCCGCGGCGATCACGACGCTATTGTTGGGCTCCGTCGTGGTCGTGCCGCTGATCTGGCTGACCGTGCTGCTGCAGCGGGAACTGTTCGAGTTGGTCCGCGCGTTGCCGGAATGGCTCGAGCAAAAGCCGCGGCTGCCCGGCTTCGTGTCCGGCATCCCCTATTTCGGCAATGAACTGACCAGCATCGTCAGCCAATTCGAGGATCTGCAAAGCCTGCTGAAGCAGCACGCGCTGCCGTGGATCAAGCGTTTCAGTACCCCGATGATCGGTCTGATGACCAATCTGGGTCAGGATGCCGTGGTGCTGCTGTTGACGCTGTTTACGACGTTCTTTCTGTTTCGGGACGGGCTGCAGTTGGTCCTTCAAGTCAAACAGGTACTCAGTCGGGTCCTGGGCGAGCGCCTGACAGGCTATTTCGAAACCACCGAGGCAACCGTCAAGGCGGTGGTGTACGGCATCGTGCTGACCGCGCTGGCGCAGGGTTTTCTCTCCGGGGTAGGGTACTGGGCGGTCGGTGTGAAGGCGCCGATCGTGCTGGGCATCGTGACGACTTTCGTCGCGATGATTCCATTCGGTACGCCGTTCGTTTGGGGGTCGACCAGTGCCTGGCTGTTGCTGCACGGCCAGACCTGGGCGGGCATCGCATTGGGCCTGTGGGGAACTTTGGTGGTCAGTTGGGTGGATAACATCATCCGCCCGCTGGTCATCAGCAGTTCGACACGGATCCCGTTTGTGTTGGTGATGTTCGGCGTGCTGGGCGGACTCTCGAGCTTCGGTTTCATCGGCCTGTTCCTGGGCCCGGTAATTCTGGCGATGGCGCTGGCCGTGTGGCGTGAATGGCTTCAGGCCCACGAGCGGGGAGCCGATCGGGACTCGCCGATCACGAGATTCTGAATTCCCGGCTCGGTTGGCTCACCGCTCGTTGCCAAGCCTTGTCCTGGCCGGAATCGCCGGCGGCGTGGAGCCATGGACAAAGTCTTCCCGCCCGTCCAGTTTGGCTCATGCGCCCGTCGCTGGGCGCGGCGTACCGACCCTCATGAAACTTCCGATCACCCAGCAATTCGAGGCGGCCGTGGAAAATTCCTGGATCTATTCCAGGTTCGGGGCCGACGTGGAGACGACCGGGCGAACCTTGTTGGTGTTCGTACACGGCTTCGGGGAAACCGCGGACGAGTATTCGTCCTGTCTTCGCACCTTGCTCGCCACTGCCGAACTGGATCGTTACGACCTGCTGCCTTTTACTTATGCCGACTTGCGCTGGACCAAAAAACACCGCAGGCATCGATCGGAGCAACGGCGGTCGCGGCGCTACAACTGGCTGTCCAACCTGCACCCGGACGAGATTGCCCGTGGCATCGGGAACAGCATCGACGCCGCACTCGGGAATGGTTACCGGCGGGTGCGGATCATCGCTCACAGCTTCGGCGCCCTGTTGGCGCGCGCCGCGATTTTGAATGCCATCGACGAACCGCCGGAAGCCGGGAGCCAATGGGTTCGACACGTCGACCGACTGGTCTTGCTGGCAGGAACGAACCGCGGCTTTGTACCGGATCGAACGACGTATCGGCTGCTGCTGCTGTTGCCCTGCTGGGCGAAACTGGCTCAGCATGGCTTAAGGGGGTCTGAATGGGTCACGAGTTTACGTCTGCGCTGGCTGGAACTGGCGAGAGGTGAAGACTCGCCGCTGCCGAAGACGATCCAGGTTCGGGGACGAGCCGACCGGATTGTCGGTGGTGACGATAGTGTCGAGATTTACCAGTATCCGGAGTCGGAGCAGCATGAAGTCGAAAAAATCACGCACATGGATTTCCTGCACATCGGAGCACCGGAGAATCGGGAACTTCTGGAGCGCGTGCTCGCTGCGATTGCCCGGCAGGACGGCGAGCCGGCGCCGAAACTGCCGGTGCCGGATGTCGAGCAAGTCGTGTTTCTGATCCACGGCATTCGTGATTTCGGCGATTGGCAGGAATCGGTCGAATTCGCGATTCAGCAGCGGATACTGGAATGTACGCTTGCTGACGCGTCCGGCAGCGGCGGTGCAGCCGACGGGTTGTTTGCTTCCCGGCTGGCCCGCGTCAAGGTGATATCGGTCCGTTGCGGACGCTTCAACGCCTTGCAGTTCCTGTCGCCGGGCCGGCGGCGATGGAACGTGCAATCCTTTGCCGACCGGTACGTGCAGGAACGTTGCAAGGCGCCAAATGCGGAATTCAGCGTGGCTGCCCACAGTCTCGGCACCTTGGTACTCGGTCGCGCATTGCACCGCTATCCGACGGTCATGGCGTTCAAACGGGTTTTTCTGGCCGGCGCCGTGTTGCCGACGGGTTATCCGTGGTCGAGTTTCGCGATCGATCGGATTCACAATGTCTGCGGACGTAAGGATGGCTATGTCGGCGGACTTTGCCGGGTGCTGCGCTGGTTCGGCTACCGACACTTCGGTACCGCAGGACTGCATGGCTTCGAGGATTCCCGTGTGGAGAATGAATTCCACAACGGGGGACACAGTGACTGGCTGAAGCCGGCACACCAGAAGGACATCGCGCGTTTTCTGGTGGATCCCCAAGTTCCGCTGGCGGCGGCGTCAGAGAGACCCGGCAAGGCAGTCGACGGCTTTCCGGGCAAGGCGTGGTTGCTGCTCGCCCCGGTTGCGGCATCGGCGTTGTTGTCGGCAATGATCATTCCGGCCGTCCCGATTCAGCCTGAATGCCTCGGGTGGGCGATCGGGCTGGCGGCGATCATCGGGTTGCTCGTATTATTTTAGCCTCGCGGAGATGTCCGGCCCTACGTTGGTGCGTGATCTCCGGCGGACGGAGTCCCGCAATCCGTTCAGTGTGCTGCTTGCGCTTCCGCGCGCAGCATCGTGTAGAGCATATTACCTTGTGACCCTCGGGTTGCCGAAAGGGCGAGGATGGCTTCTCAGTGATCTTCGAACGGTTCGCTCGACTCGGAATGGCACGGTAAACCGCACATCGAGACTTTGTTGCCGCAGCTCGTCGATCCAGCGAAGGGCTTCGGCGGCGGATGCGCCTCCGGCGAGCACTGCGCCATAAACGAGCTGGTATTCATGGCGAATGTCGGTCACGAATGTGATCGGATCGTCGGAACCGAGGCAGATGGAGACCGGAGGAACATCGAGATCGAATCCGGGCGGACCCGCCAGCCGCCAGAACGGGTGCCGACGCAGGTCGCCGAAGTCCCCGATCAACAGGTTCGATGAAGGATTGACTTCGACGGTGATTCCTCTGCGTCCGACTTCCCGCCGGACCTCGGCTTGTAGAGCGGCAAGAATGGGGCCTTCGTCGCTGATCGCGTAGGGTTCTGTTAGTTGTCCCCGTTCGAAGACCGCTCCGTCGGTCAGGTACTGCCGGATCAACCGGCGGTCGTCTGCATTTAGCAACTCTCCCGATCCAGCGTCCTCGATCCCATCCGGGAAGCCGACCCAGCGCAAGGCGTCCTCGCGGTGGAGATGAAGCATCAGACGCTCGTCATTGCAGATGTCCAGCCCCCGGAGCAGCTGCAGCAACAGGGGATTGCGGCGGATGGTGCTGGCGAGGGCTCGAGCCTGGGTGAGCACCTTCCTGAAATATCCGGCGTAACGGTAACCGGTCGGATTAGGGTCGGCATGAAGTCGATCCTGCGGCCGGCGAGGGTCGGCGTTGCTCCCGCTGCCGTGTGCGGCCGGGGAGCCTGCCGTCGTGCGGTCGCCTCGTCCTTTGATGAAATGCAGAACCAAACCAATCTCGCAGCCTGCACGGCGGGACGCCGAGGACGGAATACTGCCAAGAACTTGGCGGAGGAAGCGGTCATTGCTTTCCCAGGAGGATTCGGGCGATGTTCTGAGTTCCAGCGAGCGTAGCCCCGCGCCCAAACCCTGGACGCTCAGCGCCGCCTCGATGTTCAGCGACAACCCGCAGTGTTTGATCGAGGTCTTGTCCGGAGCGAGATACTGCAGGTTCGCTGACGTTCAGGGGCAGCCCGCGATCTTTGAACAAGGTCTTGCCCGGAGCGAGCCGATCAAAAAATCGAATGAACCAGTGAATGCCGGCGGTCAAGGGGTCGCTGCGACACGTGACGGAACAGCAGGCATCGCAGTCTGACGGTTTGCCAGAACAGCTGTTCGAGCAGAAGGTCCGGTGCCCGTTGGGCGCGGTCGAGTCGATCCAGATGATCGGCCCCTATGCGGGTCCAGCATGCATCCGGCAGTTCCCGGCACCCTTCGCGCCACTTCAGGATCCCGCCGACCGGGTCGGCCAGGCCGATGCAATCGAGATCACCGGGGAGCTCGGTGAGCCGCGAGACGAGTTGGCGGTAGATCAGATGCAAGGTGGCCCAGGTCTCCTTCGGGGGTGAATCGAAACGGCCGCAGCGCAGCTCACGTATGGCCTTCGTGGCAATGTGTTCGGGGACGATTCCGTGCTCGGAGCGGAGTCGGGGAAACACTTCGCTTCTGAGGTAGCGCTCGAAGCTGGGGTATTCGCGATGGGCGCGGTGCACGTAGCTGGCGATCAGGCAGCGGACCAGCGCGGCTCGCAAGAGCCATGGGGCGAAATCGCGGCCGTCGTGTAAATAGGCCCCGGCGCTGGCGAATCGATCCGGTGAACATTCGGAACCGGCAAGCACGTACTGCACGCTGACCCAGAATTGCGGAAAGTCGAAAGCGGCTCCCGTGTGCATATCGGTTTCGGCATATCTTCGGTCGGCCAGTATCTGACGAAGGACGGGTGACAAAGCTTCAACACGAGTTGCGATCGGTCGTCCGGCTTCCGCGAGAAAGGCCAGCAGTAAAGGGCTTGTGCGCGCGCAACGCCCTCGTCGGTCGTCGATTGCGACCTTCACTACCCATCCGCTGACCCATCGTCAATCTGCCATAGTTCCCGGGTGATGCAATATACGTAGGGCTACGTAGTCGGCATTTCTATACTGATGGATGTCGAACGACTTTGAGACGGAGCGCAGTCATGCCGACCATCCTGATCATCGCGGTGCTGCTGGGCGTTTTCGCGCTGGCGATGCTTTATCTGATCGTGATCTACAACCGGTTGGTCAGCCTGAAGCACGAGGTACAAAAGGCCTGGTCGAACATCGAAGTGCTGCTGCGGCAACGCCACGACGAATTGCCGAAGCTGGTGGAAGCCTGCAAGCGCTATCTGTGGCACGAACGCGAGACGCTGACTCAAGTGATGCAGGCGCGGATAGGCGTGTCGGCGGCACTGGAGCAGCGCGATGTCGGCGCGCTCGGCGCGGCCGAAACCGGCCTTCGGAAGAGCCTGGGCCAATTGCTAGCCGTCGTGGAAGCCTACCCCGCATTGAAGGCCGATGACTCGTTCCGCCGTCTGGAAACACGAATCACCAATCTGGAAACGGAAATTGCCGATCGCCGTGAGTTCTACAACGACAGCGTCAATGCCAATAATGTGCGGCTGGAGCAGTTCCCGGACCTGATCATTGCGCAGTTGCTGCTGTTCAAACCCTTCGAACTGCTGCGCTTCGATACCGAGGAGACGCGCGATGTCGACCTCCGGTCCTTGTTCGCCTGAGGCGTCGCGGTGGCGATCGAGCCGCTGATCCGGACGGCGGATCCATCGGAATTCGGGGTGGCCTGTGCAGCGATGGTTGCCGCGGCGGTTTGGGGGCTGTTCTACTTCGTGCGTGCGATCCGCCTTTCCCGGTTGCTCACCGATCTGCCCCGGGCCAACATTCGTTCGGCGCCGCAAGGCCATGTGCGCCTGCAGGGGCGTGCGCGCATGCTGGCCGGTGAACCCGTCATCGCACCCCTGAGCGGCCAGCCTTGCGTCTGGTATCGCTTCACCGTGGAACAGCGGGACCGCGATCCGGAACACGATGGTTTCTTCAGTGGCTGGCAACGCGTGGATCGGGGCGTCAGTGACGCGATTTTTGCGCTGGATGACGAAACCGGCCGCTGTGTGCTCGATCCCGACGGGGCCGATGTGATGCCTTCGGCGACGCGAGTGTGGCGCGGGCGGTCACCTCGCCCCGGCTTTGCGCCACGATCGGCCAGCCGCTGGAATCGGCTGTTCGCGGCGGGGCCTTATCGTTACACCGAATCCCGGATCCTGGAGAACGACCCGCTCGGTGCGGTGGGAGATTTTCAGACGCTGACGTCGGGGCCGGTGTCCAGCCCGGACGAGGAGGTACGAATTCTCCTCACAGCCTGGAAGAGGGATCGCAGAAAGCTTTTGCACCGGTTCGATGGCAATCGGGACGGTGAGGTGGACTTGACCGAGTGGGAACATGCGCAGCGTGCGGCGGAGCAGGAGGTGATGACAGGTCGCCATGAGCGTCCGCCGACCGATCCGGTACATGTGATCAGGAAGCCGCGCGACGGGCGGCCGTTCTGTCTGTTTGCCGCGGAGCCCGCGGCCATCGCCGCTCGGCACCGCTGGAATGCGCTGACCGGCGGCGCACTGTTCATTGGCATGGTGTCGTTGCTGAGCGCGGTTCTATACCTCCGCTTCGGACCTTGACCCGGTGCCCTGCTGTGCGGCCGGCTGCAAAGCGTGATCAATCGCCGATGATCTTGACCAATACCCGCTTGCTCCTGCGGCCGTCGAATTCGCCGTAGAAAATCTGCTCCCAAGGCCCGAAGTCCAGCTTGCCTCGGGTGACTGCGACCACGACTTCGCGGCCCATGACCTGCCTTTTCATGTGTGCGTCCGCGTTGTCCTCGCCGGTGTCATTGTGGCGGTACTGACGGATCGGTTCGTGCGGAGCGAGCTTCTCCAACCAGATCGAGTAATCATGATGCAGACCACGCTCGTCATCGTTGATGAAGACGCTGGCGGTGATGTGCATCGCATTGACCAACACGAGACCTTCGGCGACGCCGCTTTCGGCAAGGCACTGCTCGATTTGCGGCGTGATATTCACGAATCCCATGCGATTCGGGACATTGAACCAGAGTTCCTTGCGATAGCTTTTCATCGACTACTCCGCGACGGAAAGGGCCTAGTCGTCCATTATAGCGATCGCGAACCGGATATCCTCCCCGGACATTCCGGTCACGGCGCTGCGATGGGCGATGGCAGCACCGAGTTGATATCGGGGTCGCTTGACGCACGCCCCCGATTTGACGTGTACTGGCGGCACGGTGGAGTGGCATGACGATGCAGCGAACGATCGGCGGTACGGACTTGCGGGTGAATGCAATCGGATTGGGAGCGATGCCGCTCTCGATCGCCGGGCGTCCGAGCGCGGAGACGGCGGAGCGAGTGATCCGGCGTTTTGTCGCGCTCGGTGGCCAGTTCATCGACACCGCAAACGTGTATTGCCTCGATGACCGGGATATCGGCCACAACGAAAGGCTGATCGGCCGCGTACTGCGCGAACTCGGGCCGGCCGCCGCCGGTGTGGTCGTCGCGACCAAGGGGGGGTTACGGCGGCCGCAGGGTGACTGGACCGTGGATGGCAGCCCCGACTGGCTACGGGCATCGTGTGAGCGAAGCCTGACTGACCTGGGTGCCGACCGCATCGCGCTATACCAGTTGCATGCGGTGGATCCGCACGTCGGCCTGGAAGCTTCGCTGCGAGAACTGGTCCGCCTGCGCGAGTGCGGCATGATCCGGCACATCGGACTGTCCAATGTAACCGTGGAGCATTTGCGGACCGCACTGGACCTTGCTCCCATCGCATCGGTACAGAATCGGTTCAATGTGTTTGCAAAGCAGGATCTTCACAATGGCGTGATCCAATTCTGCCGGACGCACGGCCTGACCTACATCGCCTATAGCCCGGTCGGCGGGCACCACGGTCATGTGCGCTTGCAGCAGACTCCGCTGATGATGCAGATGAGCGAACGCTACGCTTGTTCGCCATATGCGATCGCTTTGGCGTGGCTGTTGGCGAAGGGGGAGCACATCCTGCCGATTCCGGGTGCCAGCAAGGTCGAGAGCATCGAGGATAGCCTCATGGCTTCGGAAGTCCGGCTAGCGCCGGAGGACGTTGCGGCAATCGATCGCCTGCCCGATTCACCATGAGTACGGTTTGCCGACCGCCATCCGACCGGTCCCGGATCTTGCCGATGTATGCCGGGACGCTGCCTCGATGCAGCGTGAGCCTGATCGTCCTGTTACTCAACGCCTGCGCCGACACGCCGAAGCCGGCCACGCCACTGGGGGAAGGGCCGTACAGCTTCCACGACACCCGATTGCGTTACGCGCTGCTGATCAATGACCGAAAGACGCTGCAAGCCGATTTTGCGATGAACACGGAACCCACGGTGACGGAGCGGATCGCGGCCGGCTTCGCGCTTCCGGTGACGACTGCGACAGAGATCGCCGCTTGGCCGGCATCCCAGGCATTTCGCGCTTTCTACGAAAGCGCCGAGCGGGAGCGCGTGTCGCGCCCGGGCAAATCTGTGGGAACCGAGTGACATGCGTCGATCTCCATCGAGACACCCGATCGCAGCCCGAATGGTCCAGGCATGAACCCATCCAGTGCCCGCAACCGCCTCGCGGCGGAATCCAGCCCTTACCTGTTGCAACACGCGAATAATCCGGTCGACTGGTACCCCTGGGGCGATGAGGCCTTGAGCAAGGCGCGGACCGAGAACAAGCCGATCCTGCTATCCATCGGCTATTCCGCCTGTCACTGGTGCCACGTGATGGCGCATGAATCGTTCGAGGATGCCGAGATGGCCGCCGTGATGAACGAACTGTTCGTCAACATAAAAGTCGATCGCGAAGAGCGGCCGGATCTGGACAGGGTCTATCAACTCGCGCACCAGTTGCTGACCCGCCGGGCGGGCGGGTGGCCGCTGACGGTATTCCTTGACCCCGAGCAACACTTGCCGTTCTTTACGGGCACCTATTTCCCCAAGACTCCACGTTTCAATCTGCCAGGTTTCCTACAAGTTCTGCGCCGGGTTGCGAATTATTATCACGAACGGCCCGGTGATCTGCATGCCAACCAGCAGGCTTTCCAGAATGTGTTGGGGGAGATCGCCGCCGACCACGTTGCAGTTGATCTTCTCGATGAAGGAGTCCTGACCCGCGCGGAGGAGGCGCTGGCCAGGAGTTTCGATCGGGTCAACGGCGGTTTCGGGCAGGCGCCGAAGTTTCCTCACACCAACGACCTGCTGTTTCTGCTACGGCGAGGGAGGCAGGAGTCGTCATCCGACGAGCAGAATCTCGGCATCGTCGAACAAACCCTGACGGCGATGGCACTGGGCGGGATCTACGACCATCTGGGTGGCGGGTTTTTCCGCTATTCAGTGGATGCGCACTGGGATATCCCCCATTTCGAGAAGATGTTGTACGACAACGGACCGCTATTGGCGCTGTATGCCGAGGCCTGGCAGAGGTTCGGAAAGCCTCTGTTTCGGCGGATCGCCGAGGAAACGGCGGCTTGGGCGACCGGTGAAATGCGGGCGGCGGAGGGCGCCTTCTACGCGAGCCTGGATGCCGACTCCGAAGGCGTGGAGGGAAAATACTACGTCTGGGATCGACGCGAGGTTGCGGCATTGTTGCCGGGACGGCAGGCTGAGGCGGCGATTGCCGCATACGGCATGGAGGAAACACCCAATTTCGAGGATTCATGGCATCTCCGCCGCACCAAATCCTCTGCCGAATTGGCTCGAAAGTTTGCCGTCGGCCCGAATGAAATCGACGAGATCCTGACACAGGCGCGTCGAACCTTGCTGGCGCAACGACAGAACCGCGTCCGACCGGGACTCGACGACAAGGTTTTGGTTTCCTGGAATGCACTGATGATCGGAGGCTTGGCCAAGGCCGGCCGGATTCTCGACCGCTCCGATCTGATCGCCGATGCCTACCGGGCGTTCGATTTTCTCCGCCGGCACTGCTGGGTCGACGGTCGGCTCCGTGCGGTCTGGAAAGACGGTGTGTCACCGCTGAACGCCTATCTGGACGATCACGTGATGCTGATCGACGCCGCGCTGGAACTGCTGCAGGCTGCCTGGCGAACCGATGTCCTTGATTGGGCCCGAAGCTTGGCCGATCTGACGCTGAATTATTTCGAAGATGTTGCTGGCGGAGGATTTTTTTTCACTTCTTCGGATCACGAAGTCCTCATTCACCGGCCCAAGCCGTTGCTGGATGAATCGCTGCCATCGGGCAACGGAGTCGCCGTGTCCGCACTGGCGCGGCTCGGCTTGTTGCTGGGCGATCGCCGTTACTTGACTGCGGCCGAACGTACGTTGAAAGCGGCGGCGCCGGCCATGCAACGTTATCCGGAGGCCCATGGAGCGTTGCTGCATGCCTTGCAGGAGTGGCTGAAGCCGCCGCGGCTGGTGATCCTCCGCGGAGAAGGCACGGTCATTGCAGCCTGGCAGCGCGCACTGCGGAACCACCGGAACTGTCTCGTTTTCGCGGTCCCTGCCGGGAGCGAAGACCTGCCCGGTGATCTGTCCCACCGCCGGGTGATCGGTAAGTCCGTGGCGTATGTCTGTGCCGGGCAGACCTGTCTACCGCCGATTCCGACGCTGGACGAGTTGCAGTCCGTCCTGGCCGAATCCTGATCGCCTCGGCGCCGGTCGGCGCGCGAAGGCGGTAACAATCTCCTGATTTCGCTTCGATCATCGGCACCGGGGGGAAATCACGGCGAGTTCCTGCATTTCCGGTCGTTCGTCGGCCGGAGTCCGCTGCGACGCTCTGTTGGAACTGCGCCTGTGGGGCCGTCCGAGCCGGCCAGCCTTTCGGCAGCGGGAAATGCGTACGTGTCGGGACCGGCCTGTATGGTCCTGCGTTGACCAGGTTCGGATGCATTCCGACATCCAGCGCGCACCGCGTCCTTCTTCGCATCCTCATGCGATTCTCATCCCGTATTAATGTCGCCTGCGGTGTTCTCATCATGTTCGGGGCCTAAACTGACCTTCGCTGCGCCAGTGCCAGCAAGTGACTTTCCATGACAATTGTCGCCGGTACGGCGCGACCCACCCATACTCGAGTTCAACGGACGTGAGAGAAGTTTCGTGTCTGCCGCCTGCACTCCTCGGGTCGGACGCGCCGCCCGGCCGTCCGGCGAGGCGACCTGGCCCGCTTCGGTTGGCCGATGCGCGGCCGATTCCGAGTCTCCCCCGTTGGCGTGGGTTGTGGGATTACCCCTCTCGGGTGTCGAATCGCGGTACCGGATGATCACGGGGCAGTGGATCGACATGAGGCTTCCCGGTGATGTTCCGTTAGTCTGCCAACGACAGTCGCGCGTCGCACGACGCAATCCGCCGTTCCAGTTCAGGATCAGACGGCGCATTTTGGAGGCGGCGCTGGGTATCGGGCTGAGTTCGCTGATGGCCGCCTGCGCGCCGCTGCAAAAAGCGCCTGTTCCTCGCTCGTCTACCGCGAACGCCTTCGTTTCGACCGAACCGCTTGCGCCGCCGCGCCGGCGCGGCAAGACCAGTCGGTCGTACCGTATCCGCGGCAAGACCTACCGACCGATGCTCAGCAGCAAGGGGTACCGCGAGGTCGGCATCGCTTCCTGGTACGGTTTTGAATCGGGACGCCGTACCGCGACCGGCGAGCGGTTCAACCCCAATGGTCTGAGCGCAGCTCACAAGACCCTGCCGTTGCCCACGCGAGTTCGGGTCACCAACCTGGCCAATGGCCGATCCACGGTACTGATCGTCAACGACCGTGGCCCGTTCGTGCAAGGTCGGTTGATCGATCTGTCCATGGGCGCAGCCAAGCGCCTCGACATCTACCGGCGCGGCAGCGGAAAAGTGTTGGTGGAAGCGTTGAACTGAATCGCGCGCCGGCTGACCGGGATCGCCACGGAATCGGTGTGGAAAATCGGCCAACGGAAGGATCGCGACTGGCATGTCGGATGCGACCGAGTTTCGAGCACAGGGCACGGAGATGACGGACACTCGACTGAGACCATCACACCGAGGCCTGCAAGCCTGGAGGAATTACTCATTGATGCGTGTGGTTTGGGCAGCCCTGGCTGCCGGCTTGATGGCGTTGGCCGTATTCCTGATTCACCAGGACATCCTGGTGCGACAACAGTTTGAAGGCAAGAAGTGGGCATTGCCCGCTCGGGTCTACGCGGTTCCCACGGAATTGTTCTCCGGGGCGCCGATCACTGCGGATCAGTTGCAGACGCTGTTGGAGGATCTGAAATTCAAGTCGGATCCCGACCTTTCTTGCCCTGGAACGTATTGGCGCGAAGACGGCGCGTTTCGGGTGGTGACCCGGGAGTTTCGGTTTCCGGATCGCTCTGAACCGGCGCGCGAGGTGCAGTTGCGGTTCGAACGAGGGCAGTTGGTCTCGATCGTCGATCGCCAAGAGGACAAGAATCTGGCGATTCTACGCATGGAGCCGGTGCAGATCGGGAGCTTCTATCCAACCCTGAAGGAAGACCGCATCCTGATCAAACTGGAACAGGCGCCGGAGAAGCTGCTGCAGGCACTTTTTGCGGTCGAGGACCGGCGATTCTACCGGCATGCCGGCGTTTCCGGTCGCGGCATATTGCGCGCGCTGTGGGTCAATGCTCGCGCCGGTTCCATCGTGCAGGGCGGCAGTACCTTGACCCAGCAACTGGTGAAGAATCTGTTCCTGTCATCGGAAAGAACCTGGTCGCGCAAGATCAGCGAAATCACGATGGCGCTGCTGCTGGAGTTGCACTACTCCAAGGCCGAGATCCTGGAAGCCTACCTGAACGAAATCTACCTGGGCCAGGACGGTGCACGCTCGATCCATGGTTTCGGGCTGGCAAGCCAATACTATTTCGGTCGTTCGATCGAGCAGATGGAGCTGCATCAGATCGCACTGCTGGTCGGCATGATCCGGGCACCGTCGCGTTACGATCCGTGGCAGACGCCGAGGCAGGCGACGAAGCGCCGCAACGCCGTGCTCGCGGCGATGACCGAGGTCGGTGTGGTGTCCGCCGAAGAGGCGGCGCAGGCGCGCGCCGAGCCGCTGGATGTCGTGGCGAATCCGCACCAGGCAATCACTCGCTACCCGGCTTTCCAGGACCTCGTCCGGCGGCAGTTGTCCCAACAGTATGACCGGGAAGACCTGACTTCGGAGGGATTACGCATCTTCACGACGCTGGATGTGGCAGCGCAGCGCCAACTGGAGTCGGCGGCCGTCGCAACCCTGAAGCGGCTCGCACAGCAGACCCGACGGACCGGCTTGGAAACCGCGGCGATCGTGACGCGGCGCGAAACCGGCGAGATCGTTGCGTTGGTCGGTTCCTCGCAGCCCGGTGCCGCGGGATTCAATCGGGCGCTGGATGCGGAGCGGCAGATCGGTTCCCTGATCAAGCCCGTGGTGTACTTGACGGCCTTGCAGCAGCCGAGTCGCTATACGCTGATAACGCCGCTGGAAGATACGGCACTGCGGGTCGATACAGGCGGCGGTAGTCCCTGGCTCCCGAAGAACTATGACGGACGCGAACACGGCTGGGTTTCTCTGCAAAACGCATTGGCGCAGTCCTACAACTTGGCCACGATCCGGTTGGGACTGAGCGTCGGCGTGGATCACACCGTTGAGACCCTGCGCCGGCTCGGCGTTGAGCGCGATGGCATCCAGCCCTTGCCGTCCCTGTTGTTGGGCGCATTGGCATTGACACCGCTGCAAGTGACTCAGATGTATCAGACGCTGGCGGGCGATGGTTTTCTGACGCCGTTGAAGGCGATACAGGCCGTCACGAAACCGGACGGCACGGTACTGAGCCGATACGCCCTTTCGGTCCAGCCCGCCGTCGATCCGTCCGCGGTTTATCTGGTGAACAGCATCCTGCAGGAGGCCGTATCCCGCGGCACCGGACGGGCCGTGTATTCCTTGCTGCCGCGCGACTTCGGAGTCGCGGGCAAGACCGGAACCTCGAATGATCTACGCGACAGTTGGTTTGCCGGTTTCACTGGTGACTACCTGGGGGTGGTCTGGGTCGGTCGCGACGACAACCACTCGAGTGGACTGACCGGTGCCCAAGGCGCGCTGCGTGTATGGGCACAGGCGATGAAGTACATCGCCCGGGAACCCTTGATCCTGACTGCCCCCGACAACATTGAACAGTTCTGGATCGATCGTCGTAGCGGCCTGCTTGCCGCGGAAGCATGTGCGCAGGCAAGCCTGGTGCCGTTCATCGCAGGCTCGGCACCGATGCAGCGATCCGACTGTGCGATGGACGCTTGGGAAGAGGCCGGATCGCACCGGTCCGGCTCGCACGTCCCAGGGCGCTTTTGATCCGCACGGCTCGCCGCGCAGTGCGTACGCGCAAGCGTCCAGTCTACCCGATTGCGAGTTGCGGCGCTCCGGCCGTGATTTCACCCGATCTTAATGTCAGCGGACGGTCATTGCTCATTTTCGATCCGTAATCTGTTACCTACCGCCTAGCTCGGCTGGACGAGCAATCCGCCCACGTCTCTTAGACCAATGCGGCGGCAACCGGTGTCATCGAAGCCAGTTCGGCCGCGATCCGCCCTGTGTAGTTCGGTTGAGTGTTTCAAGCGACGGAACAATCAGTCCATTTGTATGTCATTATGTACAAAACAGACATCATCAGACAGGCCTTCGTTGCCCTTGGCACGGACGGCCAAATGATTAGTAGTCGGAGCAGAGTTCTATGTTGAGCAAGCTGACGCCCATCACCACCGCGGTTGCCGCTCGTTGGCAGGAGTTGACCTGGCCGGAGTTGACGCCAGGTGATGTACGCAACCTTGCGGTCGTTGCGACATTTTTTGTGCTATTTGCGCTGGAGGCACGCTTTGCCTACCGTAAGCATGTGCCGCGATTGATCCGGCAGTCCTATTTCACGAACCTCGGCTCGTTCATCCTGAACGATACATTGATGTCGGTGCTGGCGGTTTCGACGCTGTGGCTCGTCGCCGAACGTCATGCAGGTTTCGGGCTGCTGAGCGACATTTCGGATCCTTACGCCAAAGGTCTGGCATCTTTCGTGCTACTCGATCTGGCCCTCTACGGCTGGCACTGGCTCAATCACCATCTGGATGTGCTGTGGATGCTGCACAGGGTCCATCACAGCGATCGCTGCATGAATGTCTCGACCGCCTTCCGGCTGCATGGCGGCGAGATCGCGCTGACCACCCTGGTCAAGGCCGCCTTTATCATATTGACGGGAATCGACAGCGCACTGTTGCTTGCAAACGAAGCAGTGATCACGCTGTTCGTGATGTTTCACCATACCAACATCGCATTCCCTGGGGAACGATGGCTGGCCCGCGTGATCGTCGTGCCGGCGCTGCACCGGACCCATCATTCGACTCGGCGGGCCGAGCACGACCGTAACTACGGAGCCGTCCTCTCGTTGTGGGACCGGCTGTTCGGAACACTCAGCGTCCGAGAGCCAGAAACCTTGGGCATACACCAGGTTCCCGGCCAGAATCTGTTGGACCTGGTGAGGTTTGGGTTGATTTGGAACCTGCCGCCGCAACCGCTGGCGCTGCAGGCGATGATCGCCGAGGCCGCCTATTTTCGGGCCGAAAAGCGGGGGTTCGCGCCGGGCCACGAATTCGACGACTGGCTGACTGCCGAACAGGAGATTCTCGCCAGGTCGGATCGACTCGCCGCCGACCGCGTGCGCCTGACCATGGACTGCGCGCGGTCGCCCGCAACGCTGGCCCGTAGCGTGCGTGACGTCGTTCGGGCGCAGGCGGCCGCCTGTGTCGCTGCGCTGATGCGCGATGCGATGCTGGTTCGTCGGCTGTTGCAGGTCGGAATGCAGAGAGTCGTCTGCTGTCTCGGTGGGTGTGTGGTTCGGGCGTCGGCAAGCGGCAAACGCCCACGGGGAGCAGGAACGATTCGGCTGTGCCTGCTGGACCGCTAACACGACGGATAGTCCGCACTGCCGGCTCAGGGCTTCCGCCGCGGTCGCGTCGGTTTCCGGTGTTCCGCAGGGAGACGATTGGCACCATGGCGAGACATCCCAAGCGGCCCGGACGCCGTGTTTCGATCGGATGGTCAAGGCTCCTCACGCTGGCATTGTGCTGCGGCGTTCAAGCCTGTGCGCTCGGTCCCGGCCGACAGGATCCAGGAAGCGAGGCGATTCCGATGCCGCAGGGCATTGTGCGCCCCGAGACTCACCGGTTTACGATCGGCAGGCAACAGGATGTCGTCGGTTCCCTGTTCTATCTTCCGTTACAGGACGGCGACACGTACTCCGACGTGGCGCGACACTACGGCCTGGGTTATCAGGAGATCGCCGGGGCCAACCCGGGTGCCGATCCGTGGGTCCCGAAGGAGGGGAGTACCGTTTGGGTTCCGGCACAGTTCGTGTTGCCGCGAGCACCGCGGACGGGGATCGTGATCAATCTGGCAGCGATGCGGCTGTTCCACTTCCCTGCAGCGGCGGGTGGTAGCGAGGTCGTTACGTATCCAGTCGGTATCGGGAGGGAAGATCGCTCCACCCCGACCGGGCCGCTGTCGGTCGTCCGAAAGAAGGAACGCCCCATCTGGTATCCGACCGAGAGCATCCGCAACGACCACCTGCGAAAAGGAGATCCGCTGCCGGTAGCCGTGAGACCAGGGCCGGACAATCCGCTGGGGGATTTCGCGCTCTATTTGAGCAAGCCGTCTTACTTGATTCACGGTACGAACAAGCCGTACAGCATCGGTTGGCGAGCCAGCAACGGTTGTATCCGTCTCTATCCCGAAAACATCGAGCAACTGTTTCCGGCGGTTTCGGTCAGAGAACCGGTGCTGGTCGTCAACCAACCCTATCTGGTCGGCTGGCGCGATGGGTTGGTTTACCTGCAAGCCCATCGCCCGCAGGAGGAACTCAACACTGCGCAACTGCAAAAGCGCGTGCGCAGCGAATTGAAGAGCTTGGAGGCCGGGCATGCACATTCGCTCGACTGGGCGCGCATCGAGCGTGTTCTCGCCGAAGCGCGCGGTATCGCGGTCCCGATCTCGGCCAAGGCCCCCGCGATCGATGCGTTTCTGGCACAGGCTCGCCTTCTCCGGCGTCCGCAACGGTTCTTCGGCGCACCCGTCCCACCTGTCGCCGATCCCGGCCGCTGGAGCGTACTTGTTGATGAAACGGTCACCGCATCGGTCGCTGCCCGATTGGTCGCATTCCTGAACCATCAAGGTCCTCCGATCCCGGCGCGCGTCGAAGAAAATGGCGATCGCTATCGGGTCATCGCCGGACCATATGATACCGCGAAGGCCGCTGGCGCTGCGGTCCGCCGACTGCAGATCGAACTGAATCTGGATGGAAAGCTCATCGAGCCCGCGGCCGATGTGGCCGCATCGGGAACGCGGACCGGCCGTATCGGCGGCAACCGGGACGGTCGAACGATGAAGGATCCGAGGCGTTCGGACCGAATGCAACAACCAACGCCCCGTGCTTTCGGAAGCTCCGGCCGTCCAGCCTAGAGATGTGTCGCCCGAGCGTGCGGCTCGCCCGCCAGTGGGGTACCGCGGCTTTCACCCGGCCCGCATCATCGCACCGATGTGGGCCGCCACACTGTCCGCCAACGCTCTGAGGTCGTAGCCACCTTCGAGCGCCGATACCAGCCTGCCTCGGGAGTGCTGCCTGGCCAACCGGAGCAGCTCTTCGGTAATCCAGGCAAAGTCGGCCTCGACCAGTTCCAGGGAGGCCAGAGGATCGTCTCGATGGGCATCGAACCCGGCCGATACCAGGATCAGTTCGGGGCGGAATCGATCGACGGCCGGCAGGATGTTTTTGGTAACGGCCGTGCGGAAACCGGACGAACCGGTTCCCGCACGGAGAGGCACGTTGACGATATTGCCGACCCCTGTCTCGTCGGCCGCGCCGGAGCCGGGATACCAGGGGTATTGGTGCGTCGACGCATAGAGTACGGTGGCGTCGTGCTGAAACGCCGCCTGGGTCCCATTGCCGTGGTGCACATCGAAGTCGACGATCGCGACCCGCTCGATGCGATGTCGCCGCTGCGCATGCCGTGCACCAATCGCGATGTTGTTGAACAGGCAGAAGCCCATCGGCCGGGATGGTTCCGCGTGGTGCCCGGGCGGACGAACTGCACAGAACGCATTACCGGTCTGGCCGGAAACAACCGCGTCGACTGCGGCGCACACCGCGCCGACCGCATGCCGTGCGGCGAGAGCGGAATGGCTGGAAACAACCGTGTCAGGATCCAGATGCGCCAGACCAGCCTTCGGAACCGCCTCCAACACCCGACTGATTTCGTCCTCCGAATGGATCGATCGCAATTGATCGTGGGTTGCTTCCGGCGCCTCCTTTCTGACCAGGCCCGCAAACTCCGCGGCCCCGAGAGCCGTTTCGATCGCTTGCAAGCGACGGATGCTTTCGGGGTGCCCATCGCCGGTATCGTGCCTGAAAAAGCTGGGATGGCTGTAGTACCAGGTACTCATCGGAACATTGCTCGAAAAGAAACAATGGGCGCCCCTATAATAACGGCCAACGGAACCCCGAAATGTTGCCGGTGGGTACGAGTCCCGCCACATTCGGGTCGGCCCCGCCTCCCGGCGAAGACTCCCCATCCCAACCCTTACAGGTAACAGCCGCATGCTAGCACAGTACCGTCAGCACGTCGCCGAGCGGGCCGCCCAAGGTCTGGTCCCGAAGCCGCTTACCGCGGAGCAAACCGCTTCGTTGGTGGAATTGCTCATCGATCCGCCAGCCGGTGAAGCCGGGTTCCTGCTGGAGTTGCTGACGGATCGGGTCCCGCCCGGCGTCGACGATGCGGCTTATGTCAAGGCAGGCTTTCTGGCGGCGATTGCCAAGGGAGAAGCCTCCTCGCCGGTTCTGACACCGCTGCAGGCCACGGAGTTGCTGGGTACGATGTTGGGCGGTTACAACGTGGCGCCGTTGATCGAATTGATGGATGATCCGAAGCTGGGTACCGCGGCAGCGACCGCACTGTCCTCAACGCTGCTGATGTTCGATGCGTTTCACGACGTGCACGAGAAGGCGGATGCCGGTTGCCGCCATGCGCAGCGGGTGATGCGATCCTGGGCGGACGCCGAATGGTTCACGAACCGACGGGAGCTTCCGGAACGGCTGACGGTGACGGTCTTCAAGGTACCGGGTGAAATCAATACCGACGACCTTTCGCCGGCGACCGAGGCGTGGTCCCGGCCAGACATACCACTGCATGCCAAGTCGATGCTGAAAAACCCACGCGAAGGGGTGACGAACGCCGAGCGGCAGATCCACGAACTGAAAGGCAAGGGGTACCCGGTCGCGTTCGTCGGTGACGTGGTCGGCACCGGCTCGTCGCGCAAGTCCGCGACCAATTCTCTGCTGTGGTCTATTGGCGACGACATTCCGCATGTTCCGAACAAACGGGCCGGGGGAGTCTGTATCGGCGGCAAGATCGCACCCATCTTCTACAACACGATGGAAGATTCCGGCGCACTGCCGATCGAGTGCGATGTGACGGCGATGAACACCGGGGATGTCATCGACATCCACCCTTATCAGGGTGAGATCAGACGCCATGATTCGGGGGAACTGATCACCGGATTCATGCTGAAGACCGAGATTCTGTTGGATGAGATTCGTGCCGGCGGCCGTATTCCGCTGATCATCGGTCGCGGATTGACCGATCGTGCGCGCAAGGCTTTAGGCGAGGGTCCCTCTCCGGCATTCCGTCGACCCAAGGCGGCGGTCGAGTCCGGCCGCGGTTACACGCTGGCACAGAAGATCATCGGGCGGGCTTGCGGGGTGCAGGGCGTCCGGCCCGGCGTCTATTGCGAGCCGCACATGACCACGGTCGGCTCCCAGGATACCACCGGTCCGATGACCCGGGACGAGTTGAAGGACCTGGCCTGCCTCGGTTTTTCGGCCGATCTGGTAATGCAGTCGTTCTGCCACACCGCCGCCTATCCGAAGCCGGTCGACATCGAAACGCACCACACGCTGCCGGATTTCATCATGAACCGCGGCGGTGTTGCGCTGCGGCCAGGCGACGGCATCATCCATTCCTGGCTGAACCGGATGTTGCTGCCGGATACGGTCGGCACCGGCGGCGATTCTCACACCCGGTTTCCGATCGGTATCTCGTTCCCGGCCGGTTCCGGACTGGTCGCCTTCGCCGCGGCGACCGGCGTGATGCCGCTGGACATGCCGGAATCCGTATTGGTCCGCTTCAAGGGCCGGTTGCAGCCGGGTATCACTTTGCGCGACTTGGTCCACGCGATCCCGTATGTGGCCTTGCAACGGGGCCTGTTGACGGTCGAAAAGAAGGGCAAGAAGAACGTCTACAGCGGGCGGATTCTGGAAATCGAGGGCTTGCCGGACTTGAAGATCGAGCAGGCGTTCGAATTGGCCGATGCCTCGGCCGAACGTTCGGCGGCAGCCTGTACCGTGCGTCTGAATCGCGCGCCGATCGCGGAGTACCTCCGATCCAATGTGGTGCTGCTGAAATGGATGATCGATCAGGGCTATGGCGATGTCCGGACATTGGAACGCCGAATCAAGGCGATGGAGGCGTGGCTGGCTGATCCGGTGTTGCTGGAACCGGACGCCGATGCCGAATATGCGGAAATCATCGAGGTCGACCTGAACGAGATTCGGGAACCGCTGTTGTGTTGCCCGAACGACCCGGACGACGTGAAGCCGCTCTCCGAAGTAGCCGGCACCGCGATCGACGAAGTCTTCCTAGGGTCCTGCATGACCAACATCGGTCATTTTCGCGCGGCGGGCCGGCTGTTGGAAAGGTTCGGCGAACAGGTGCCGGGGCGCCTGTGGATCGCTCCGCCGACCAAGATGGATCAGGAGCAACTGCTCGAGGAAGGCTTTTACGGTACCTATGGCAAGGCTGGCGCACGAATGGAGATGCCGGGGTGTTCGCTCTGCATGGGTAACCAGGCGCGCGTTGCGGACCATGCGACAGTGGTCAGTACCTCGACGCGAAATTTTCCCAACCGGCTGGGTGCGGGTGCGAACGTGTTCCTCGCCTCCGCCGAACTGGCTGCGGTCTGTTCGATTCTCAGCCGGATCCCGACGGTCGCCGAGTACATGGACCACATGCGAGAGATCGAGAAGGAATCCGCGGACACCTACCGCTACCTGAACTTCGATCAGATTCGCTCGTTCCGCGAGCCGGCGGATCGCGTCGAATTGGCTTGAAGGAATCGGCCGAACCGCGATGCGGAGGCAACCGATCGTGACGGCGTAGGTCTTGGGTACGGTCGATCGGGAAGGCCAGGGACGAGACGATGACCGCCTCCTGCAACGCTCAGGCATCGAGCCACTCGATCAATGCATCGCTGTCTGCAAAAGAGCCGAGGCAGAGATCGGCCAGCTCGTGTCCGGGTATCGAACAGGGTGCCCGGCCGTTGCAGACCAACACCGTGCGGGCGCCCGCGGCGCGACCGGCTTCTAGGTCGAATCGGTAGTCCCCGCACACGGTAATCGCGGATGCCGCAACGCCCCAGCGTCGACAAAGCTGGTGAATCGCCCAGGGGTCGGGTTTCACCGGGCCGTCGTCGCGGGTTAGTACGTCGCGAAAATCGAGGCGGCAGCGACGCAGTGTCAATTCGGTCGCCATGCGGCTATTGCGCGTGATGATTCCTTTTCGAAATCCCAGCGGCGCAATGCGGTCCAGGAACTCAACGACGCCGGGTAGCAGCTTCGCACGCAGCGCGCCTCTGCGTTCATGGCGGTCGAGGATCGACTGACACCACCGCGTTGCCTCCGGTTCCAGTTGGGCCATGGTCTCGAGGATCGGCAAGCCCGCCGGCAGCCCCATTTCTCGGCGGATCGCCGGGAAATCCAGACCGGAGTCGACCAGCGTTCCATCCAGATCGAACACGATCCCGCGGATTCTCCGACCCTCGGCCGCTGGCAGTCCGGTATCACTCATCGAGCTGCCACGGTCGCGGCCCGGGATCTCTGAGCCGATGTTGCGTCGGAATCGAGGTGGACCCGGCCGGGAATGGCGAGGAACCCGCAGCCGACGAACGGAGCTGCAAGCTCCATACAGATTTGGCAGCGGGGGTCGTTTTCGTTAGGCTTCGTGCCCGTCGACTGGCAGGATGGCGGGCTTCGGTCGGGCGCCGCCGGCCCCGGAAGCAGTTTCGTCAACCGTCGGCACATGAAGGGTACCCTTCGCTGCGGTGGCCGTAGGGACAGTCGCCGGATAGGATCTCGCCTGCAACGCCACCGACGGTAACAGCAATCGCATGAAAACCCATGGCCGTCCAAACCATCCGCAAGCCTCGTTGCAACGCGCGCTCGCGCTTCATGCCGCTGGAAAATTGGCGGAAGCCGAGGGAATCTACCGGCAGATGTTGACTTCGTTTCCGCGGCATCCCCAACTGCTGGCCCATCTCGGCAATGTCGAGCTGCAGCTCGGGAGGATCGAGCAGGGCGTTCGATCGCTGCAATCGTCCCTGGCCGTCGATCCCAAGCAACCCGCCGTCTGGAACAATCTGGGCATTGCTCTCCATCAACTGCAGCGCGCGGACGAGGCGCTCGCGTGCTTCGCCCAAGCCATTTCGCTCAAGGCTGACTATGCACAGGCCTATCACAACCGAGCGGACATCCTTGCCACCCTCGGTCAGTGTTTCGAGGCCCAGCGCGATTACCTGAAGGCCCTTTCGCTGAAACCCGACTACGTCGAGGCCCACCACAATCTGGGGATTCTTCTGCTGGAGCAAGACCGGTTGGCCGAGGCCTTGGCCCATTTCGATCGCGTGATCGATTTACAACCCGACTTCGCGACGGCATACAGCCATCGCGGTGTCGTTCTGCACCGGCTGAACCGGTTCGAGGAAGCGCTCGACAGCTATGAGCGCGCGATCCGCTTGCAGCCCGATCTCGCAGAGACCTACAACAATCGCGGCGTCGTGCTGCGCGAGCTTCGCCGTTTGGACGCCGCGCTTGCGAGCTACCAGCGAGCGATTGCGCTGAAGCCCGATTTTGTCGAGGCCCATGTCAATCGCGGTACGGTATTGGGAGACATGCGGCGCTACCGGGAAGCGGCAGGGGCATTCGATGAGGCGATCCGGCTGGACCCGCGCTCCGCAGACGCTTACTACAACAAAGGCAACGCACTACTGGAATCAGGTGATTTGTCTGCAGCGTCGGAGTGTTATCAGCGGGCGATTCGAATCCAGCCAAGCCATGCCGAGGCTCACTATAACATGGGTAATGTATGTCTCGAGCAAAGAAGGACGGACGAAGCGATCGCATATTATGATCGGGCCATCCAGTTGAAGCCGGACTATGCCGAACCGTACTGGAACAAAGCGTTCGCCAAATTACTGACGGGCGATTATGACGAGGGTTGGCGGTTTTATGAATGGCGATGGAAAGGCCCACAGCAGCATTTGCTCCGGGTTTTTCCGCAACCGCTGTGGTTGGGCGATCGACCGATAGCGGGCAACACGATATTCATTCATTCCGAACAGGGACTCGGTGATACCATCCAGTTCTGCCGCTACATCCCGCTACTTCAAGAGCGGGGTGCGCGAGTGGTGTTCGAAACGCCGTCCGCGTTGGTCAGCCTGATGGGTACACTGCCCTGCGAAGTCGAGATCGTTGAGAAGGGAAAAAAGTTTCCCGAATTCGATCTGCACTGCCCGATCATGAGCCTGCCATTGGCCTTCCGAACGACGGTGGCAACCATTCCCGAATCGATACCGTATTTGCATACCGATCCCGAAAAAGTGGCCGAATGGATGCAAAAGCTGGGTGCTAAATCGAGGCTCAGAGTCGGCCTGGCATGGTCAGGGAGAGCTACGCACAAGAATGATGGCAACCGAAGCATCGCTCTCCATCGGCTGCAACCATTGCTCCGATTGCCAATCGAATACCACATGCTGCAGAACGAGGTACGACCGGGCGATGCGCCGGTGCTGGAAAACATGCCGCAAATCCGACCCCATATGGAAGAAATCCGCGATTTCTCCGATACCGCAGCGCTAGTCGAACTGCTGGACCTCGTGATCAGCGTCGACACGTCGATCGCGCATCTCGCGGGTGCTTTGGGGAAACCGGTGTGGGTACTGCTGCCCTATCTGCCCGACTATCGCTGGATGCTGGACCGGCTGGATACGCCCTGGTATCCGACTGCGAGGCTGTTCCGCCAGACCCAGCGCGGCGACTGGGATTCCGTAATCAGCGAGGTCGCGAACGGCCTCGAGTCCTTCACGAACTGACCTTTCGACAAGCGATCCGTCGCTGGCGAAGTCGGAATCCGCTCACGGCATCGCGACGCGCCGGCTGCGCCGGTGTCTTTTGCAATGCGGAGCCAGGTCAGCGATGCTCAGACGGCGGCCAATCCGACGATGTTGTAGCCGGCATCCACGTACAAGATTTCACCGGTGATTCCCGATGCCAGATCGGAACAAAGAAAGGCCCCGGCGTTGCCGACTTCCTCGATCGTGACGTTCTTGCGCAGCGGTGCGGCACTTTCCGCTTTCGCCAGCATGTCCCGGAAGTTGTTGATGCCGGAAGCCGCCAGTGTGCGGATCGGGCCGGCCGAGATTGCGTTCACGCGGGTTCCTTCCGGGCCCAACGCATACGCCAGATAGCGGACGTTGGCCTCCAGGCTGGCTTTCGCAACACCCATCACGTTGTAATTCGGAATCGCGCGTTCGGCACCGAGGTAGGTCAGCGTCAACAGCGAACCGTTGCGGCCGGCCATCATTGCGCGTCCGGCCTTGGCCAATGCCGCAAAGCTGTAGGAACTGACGTCGTGGGCAATCCGGAAATTCTCGCGAGTGACGGAGTCGACATAGTTGCCGTCGAGTGCATCACGCGGCGCGAACGCCACCGAATGAACGATGCAGTCGAGGCCGTCCCATCGTTGGCCGAGCCCTTCGAACAGTGCAGCGATTTCATCATCGCTGGAAACATCGCACGGCAGTGCGATGGATGACCCGCATTCAGCGGCGATGGCTTCGACCCGCTCCTTCAATTTGTCGTTCTGATAGTTGAACGCCAACTCGGCGCCCTCCCTGGCGATCGCCTGCGCAATTCCGGCCGCAATCGATCGATTGCTGGCGACACCGACGATCAGTACCCGCTTGCCTTGCATAAAGCCCATTAGATCGCACTCCCGGTTGCTGTTCTCGAAATAGGGGCGAGAGTATGTCCGAGCGTACCGGCCGCTGTCCAGCGCCGAATGCCACGATTGCGTGGGGTGAGGCTGGCGTATAATGGACGATGCGCCACCCGTCTCCGAAGGATATTCCCGAGTTCCGTCTTCGGCATGCAATCCGCAATGTCTCTGCGCTGGTCCGGCCATGCCGTATTGCTCGCGATCGCCACGACGGTCGGCGGCTGTGGCGAGGACCCATGGAACAGTCCTTACCCGGCGGGCGAGACGGCGGAGAACGTCGTCTACTCCTCGTTCTCGGAGCGACCGAAACATCTCGACCCGGCGCGCGCCTACAGTTCCGACGAGTTCCGCATCATCGGGCAAGTCTACGAGCCGTTGCTGCAGTATCACTATCTGCGCCGCCCCTACCTGTTGGAACCGCTGACTGCAGCGGCGATGCCGTCGATTCGTTATCTCGACCGCGACGAGCGACCGTTGCCGGCGGGTGCCCGGGACGAGGAAATCGGCTACAGCGTATATGAGATTCCGGTCAGGACCGGTGTGAAGTTTCAGCCGCATCCCGCCTTCGCGCGAATGACGGACGGCCGTTATCGCTATTTTCCGCTGGCGCCGGAACAGGCCGCCCGGATCACTACGCTGAGCGATTTCTCCGAGGTCGCTACACGGGAACTGACGGCAGAAGATTATCTCTATCAGATCAAGCGCTTGGTGCACCCCAGGCTGCATTCGCCGATCGCCGAACTGATGAAGGGCTACATCGTCGGACTGAAGGAATTGGCGGAGCGGCTGGAGCGCGATCAGGGCGATGGTGAATTGGACCTGCGACGGTATCCGCTGGAAGGTGTCGAGGTGCTGCCGGGCAACCGGCTGCGGATTCGGCTGTACGGGAAGTATCCGCAGTTCCGCTTCTGGCTGGCGATGCCGTTCTTTGCGCCGATGCCGTGGGAGGCGGATCGGTTCTTCGGCCAAAAAGCACTGATCGACAAGAACATCACGTTGGATTGGTATCCGATCGGCAGCGGGCCTTATCGACTGACCGAGAACAATCCCAATCGCCGGATGGTACTGCTGCGCAATCCGAACTTTCACGAAGAGTTCTATCCGGTGGAAGGCGAGCCGGAGGATGGCCTGAGTGGTCTGCTGGCCGACGCGGGTCGGCCGCTGCCGTTCGTCGATCGGGTCGAGATGATCCTCGAGAAGGAGACGATCCCGTACTGGAACAAGTTCCTGCAGGGCTACTACGACGCATCCGGGCTCGCTTCGGACAATTTCGATCAGGCGGTGCAGTTCGGCGGCCAGGGTAACGCCGAGCTGACGCATGACATGAAGGAGAAGGGTATCGAGTTGGAGACATCGGTGTCGACTTCCGTCTTCTACCTCGGTTTCAATATGCTGGATGCTGTCGTCGGCGGGCTCGATGAAGCCCACTGCAAGCTGCGTCAGGCGCTCAGCATCGCGCTGGACTACGAAGAATTCATCGCGATCTTCATGAATGGCCGCGGTGTTCCGGCACAAGGCATGCTGCCTCCCGGGATATTCGGCCATCTCGACGGACCGGAAGGGATCAATCGCTACGTCTATGCATGGGAAGGTGATGCGCCCCGGCGCAGGAGTATCGACGAGGCGAAAGGACTACTGGCCGAGGCCGGTTATCCGGGAGGGCTGGACAGCCGATCGGGTCGGCCGCTGGTACTCTATTTCGATACGGTGGCGCGCGGTCCCGATGACAAGGCGCTGTTGAACTGGTACCGCAAACAGTTTCAGAAACTGGGGGTTCAACTCGTGTTGCGAACGACCGACTACAACCAGTTCCAGCAGAAGATGGCGAACGGCAACGCGCAGATTTTTCAGTGGGGCTGGAACGCCGACTATCCGGATCCGGAGAATTTTTTCTTTCTGCTGTACGGACCGAACGCCAAGGTCGACAAAGGCGGCGAGAACGCGGCCAATTACCGCAACCCGGAGTTCGATCGCTGGTTCGAGCGGATGCGCAACTTGGACGATGGCCCGCAGCGGCTGCGCGCGATTGACCGGTTGCAGCAGATCGTGCGCCACGATGCGCCGTGGATCTTCGGGTTCCACCCCAAGAGCTTTTCGCTGCACCATGCCTGGTACCGGAATCTGAAGCCGAATCAGATGGCAAACAACGAACTGAAATACCAACGAATCCTGCCCGAACTGCGGGCGGAACGGCAACGCTCATGGAACCGCCCGGTCGTCTGGCCGCTCGGTCTCGGGGTGATCGTGCTCGGTGCGATGATCGCCCCGGCGTGCCTGGCCTATCGTCGACGCCTGCAGGCCACCGCACGATGATCCATTATCTGATCCGCAGGGTTCTCTATGCGGTGCCGGTGCTGCTGGGCGTCAACCTGCTGACGTTCCTGTTGTTCTTCGTGGTGAACAGCCCTGACGACATGGCCCGGATGCAACTGGGCCAGAAGCGCGTGATGCCGGAGGCTGTCGAGAAGTGGAAGCAGGAACGTGGCTACGACCTGCCGCTTTTCTTCAACTCGAACGCACCGGGTGCCGCCCGACTGACCGAAACGATCTTCTATCAGAAATCGATCGGGCTATTCCTATTCCGTTTTGGACGTTCGGATCAGGGCCGCGACATCGGCGCGGACATCGCTCAGCGGATGTGGCCTTCACTGGCCATCGCCGCGCCTTCGCTGATCGTGGGACTCCTGGCCAATATCACGTTGGCGCTGCTGCTGGTGTTGTTCCGGTTGACTTATCTGGAGTGGTGGGGTATCGGCCTGTGCGTGGGCCTGATGTCGATTTCCTCACTGTTCTACATCATCGGCGGCCAATTCGTGCTCGGCAAGCTGCTGCAATGGACACCCATCTCCGGCTACGACAGCGGCCTGGGGGCCGTCAAGTTCCTGATCCTGCCGTTGTTGATCAGCGTCGTGTCGGGCATCGGCTCCGGGGTACGGTGGTATCGGACCCTGTTTCTGGAGGAAGTGGAGAAGGACTACGTGCGCACCGCTCGCGCCAAGGGTCTCGGTGAAGTGCGGGTGCTGTTCATGCACGTGCTTCGCAATGCACTGATCCCGATTCTCACCGGCGTGGTCGTCCTGCTCCCGTCGTTGTTCATCGGCAGCCTGCTGACCGAGTCGTTCTTCGCGATTCCGGGATTGGGCAGCTACACCATCGATGCGATCGGTCAACAGGACTTCGCGATCGTCCGCTCGATGGTGTTCCTCGGTTCGGTGTTGTACATCGTCGGCCTGTTGCTGACTGACATCTCCTATACGCTGGCCGATCCCAGGGTTCGGCTGAGCTGATGCCGACGCTGTTCTGGACTGACGCATTCCTGTTCCTGCTGCTGCTGATGCTGGGACTGCTGATCGTCCAGGCTCGGCGACGCGAGCACCTCCGGCGCCCTTGGCGCAAGGTGGCTCAAAGTCGGGTCGCGATGGTTTCGCTGGTGGTCCTCCTGCTTTATCTCGGGATCGCGGTATTGGATTCGATCCACTTCTATCCGTCCGAGGACAATACGACCGCCGTCAACCAGTACCGAAGCGAGCCGATCAGTCTGTTGGATCACTGGGCGGAGCCGCTCCGAACCCGTGCGGAAAAGACCTACTCGCTGCCGTTCGCGGCCTATGGCTATGCACGTGAGCACATACGCTCGGCCGACGGCAGTACCCGCTGGGATTATCCGAGACTGGAGTTCGGTGCTTCGCATCTTGCCGATGTGGCCAGTGAGAAGGGACGCGATGTCATGCTGACCGGTTTGCGCGGGGCCGCCCGGGGCTTGCTTGCCGGCACTTTGCTGTGCTTGCTGCTCACGGCGTTACGGGCCTGGATGGGGCAGTTGCCGCCGGGTCAAGTGCTGACGGACATCTGGAGGGCGCGTACCCCGCTGCCGTGGCGGGCGGTGTTTCTGACACTGATGCTGCTTGCGACGGCCTCCGGCGCACTTTGCGAGTGGAGCTCGAAATACCATGTGTTCGGGACCGATAAAGTCGGCGAGGACGTTTTCTACCAGGCGTTGAAGAGCATCCGGACCGGTTTGTTGATCGGTACGCTGACGACTTTCGTGACGTTGCCGCTCGCGCTGGTGCTCGGCATCGTCGCCGGCTATTCCCGCGGACTGGCGGACGACCTGATCCAGTATCTGTACACGACGCTGAATTCGATTCCCGGTGTGCTGCTGATCGCTGCGGCCATCCTGCTGACCCAAGTCTACATGGCCAAGCATGAAGACGAGTTCACCAGCATCGCGCTCCGCGCCGATCTACGTCTGCTGTTCCTTTGCCTGATTCTCGGCATGACCAGTTGGACCGGTCTGTGCCGTTTATTGCGCGCGGAGACACTGAAACTGCGCGAAATGGAGTATGTGCAGGCGGCGACTGCACTGGGCGTTCGCCGTTCCACGATCTTGTTCCGCCATATACTGCCGAACGTATTCCATCTGGTGCTGATTTCGGTGGCACTGGATTTCAGTTCGCTGGTGCTTGCCGAAGCCGTGCTGTCTTACATCAATATCGGCGTCGATCCAACCACCGAGAGCTGGGGCAACATGATCAATAGCGCGCGGCTTGAGCTGGCGCGGGATCCGCCGGTATGGTGGTCGCTCGCGGCGGCCTTCGTGTTCATGTTCGCATTGGTGCTGGCGGCAAACCTGTTTGCCGATACAGTGCGCGACGCGTTCGACCCGAGGCGGGCCGAATGACCCACACCACGGCATCATCCTGCCCGTTGTTGAGCGTCGAGAATCTGAGCGTCGGGTTTCGCCAGGGCGCCGTAACGCGACCGGCGGTCGACGATGTGAATTTCGACCTTCGTGCCGGCGAAACTTTCGCGTTGGTCGGCGAATCGGGATCGGGCAAGTCGGTCACGGCGCTGTCCGTGCTGAGGTTGCTGCCACTGAATGGGCACATACTGGGCGGCCGTGTGCGCCTGGCCGGTACGGACCTGTTCGCGCTGCCCGAAATGGCGCTGAGCCGGATTCGCGGCCGGCGTATCGGCATGATCTTTCAGGATCCGATGACCTCGCTGAATCCGGTGATGACGATCGGTGAGCAGATTGCCGAGGTGTTGGCCGGCCGCTTCCGCCGCGCGAACGGGGCACTGGAAAGACGGCTGATCGAATTGTTGGGTCAGGTCGGCTTGCCGGATCCGGAGCGGCGTGTCCGTGAGTACCCGCATCAGATGTCCGGCGGCATGCGCCAGCGCGTGATGATCGCGATGGCGCTGGCCGGCGAGCCGGAATTACTGATTGCGGATGAACCGACTACGGCTCTGGATGTGACGATTCAGGCACAGATACTGGATCTGCTGAAATGGCTGCAGCGCAGCACCGGCATGGGCTTGTGGCTGATTACGCATGATCTCGGCATCGTCGCCGACATGGCCGATCGGATTGCCGTCATGCAAAGTGGCAGAATCGTGGAGCAGGCCGAACGCGACCGGTTCTTTGCGGCACCTGAGCATCCTTACAGTCGGCAACTCCTGGAACTGCTGCCCCGAATCGACCGATGCCGCGAAAGAGCAGCGCCCAGGTCGGGCCGAAAACTGTTAGAGCTTCGTGATTTCAAGGTTTACTATCCGATTCGAAAAGGCCTGCTGCAGCGGGTCGTCGATCACGTTCGGGCGGTGGATGACGTGTCGCTGGACATGGTCGAAGGCCAGACCCTGGCACTGGTCGGTGAGTCTGGATGCGGCAAGACGAGTCTGGGCAAAGGTCTGCTGCGGTTGATCGAGGGGACTCGAGGCCGGATCCGCTTCGATGGGGTCGATCTGAGTGCGGTACGGGGAGAGGAACGGCGCCAGCTACGGGCGCGGATGCAGATCGTTTTTCAGGATCCGTACTCGTCGATGAACCCCAGGATGGTCGTCGGGCAGATCGTGGAAGAAGGCTTGCGGGCGCTGTTTCCGGTGATGACCGAGGACGCGCGGATGACACGCGTCGAGGAGTTGCTGCAAGCAGTCGGCTTGCCGGCCGACGCACGGTTTCGTTATCCTCATGAATTTTCCGGAGGTCAGCGCCAACGTATCTGCATCGCGCGGGCGCTGGCCGTCGAGCCGAAGCTGGTCGTCTGCGACGAGCCGACCAGTGCACTGGATGTCTCGGTGCAGGCGCAGATTCTGGCGCTGCTCCGCGAATTGCAGAAGACCAGGGGTTTGAGCTACCTGTTCATTACCCACGACCTGGGCGTAGTTGCCGATCTGGCACATCACGTTGCAGTAATGTACCGCGGTCGGATCGTCGAATTTGGCGAGACGGCGCAGATTCTGCTTGATCCGACCCATCCCTATACCCGGCAGCTATTGGCGGCGGTGCCCCGACTGCGGCGGGGCTCGTCGTGTTCGACGTGACGGTAGCACTGCATCAGTGACTCGGCATCGGAAACCCTATTCGCAACACTATAACGATGAGGAACTCGTGATGACCAAGGTGATTGGACTGCTGCATTCCTCGCTGCTGGTCAGCGATCTGGCGCGCGCCCGTCCGTTCTACGAAGACGTACTCGGTTTGGCCCCTAGCTCTTTGCGTCCCCCGATGAACTTCGACGGCGTCTGGTACGAACTCGGTGAGCAGCAGATCCATTTGTTGGAGTTGCCGAACCCGGAAGCCGCACTGGAGAAGCCGGCACACGGGGGGCGGGACCGCCACGTGGCGGTCCGGGTCGACGATCTCGAAGGCATGCGCACGAAACTGGAAGCGGCCGGCATCGCCTATACACGTAGCCAATCGGGTCGCGCCGCCATCTTTTGCCGCGACCCCGATGGCAATGCATTCGAGCTGATCGGCTAGATTCTCGATGGTCCAGTCGGGAACGGTCTGCGGCCCGAGCCGACGCCTTCTTGAAGTTCCGCCGATGGCGGTGTATCGATCGCGGCGGCATGACCGCTGCCGGTTGCGGCCAGTTTCCGCCGGGCGAATCGAACACGCCGGTCGACGGACGGGCTTCGCACAGGGAGGCTGGCTCGGTCCGGTGCCGGCCTGCGATCCGCGCCCAATCGGCCTCTGCGATAGCGGGTGAGCGGCAATCGCCGCGCCGGTTCTCATCGACCGAATCTTTCATTTTGCAGCGAGTTCTCTGGGTGCAGATTCACCTGATCTCGGTCGGAGAACGCATGCCATCCTGGGTGCTGGAAGCCTATCAGGAGTACGCCGGTCGGTTGACGCGTGATTGCCGACTGTCGCTGAAAGAGATACAGGCGGCCAAGCGCAGCAAGAGTTCCGGGCCGGGCCAGTGGCGCGAGCAGGAAGGGGAACGCATGCTGGCGGCAATTCCGGACAATGCGCATGTGGTCGCTCTGGATGCCTCCGGTCGTCAGTGGAGCAGCCCCGAACTCGCCGCTGCGTTGCAGCGCTGGCTGGTCTCGGGCCGACCCGTATCGTTGCTGATCGGCGGCCCGGACGGCTTATCCGCTGCGTGCCGGCAGCGCGCCGACGAGACGTGGAGCCTGTCGCGGCTGACCTTTCCGCATCCGCTGGTGCGTGTTCTGATCGCCGAGCAGATCTACCGCGCCTCGAGCCTGCTGCACCATCATCCCTATCATCGTGCGTGATCGTCGCGATCTGTTGGAAGGCTCCGAGCAATCCGGCGTCGCCGCTGCGCATGATCCGGGATTGTTTGGCCAACGGAAAGAACGCATTGCCTTGCATCAAGGTTTCCGCCATTCGATCTTCGTGGCGAATGCAATCGATTGAAAGTGATCGCAGACTGGCCGGACTCGGCGGCTATTGGCCTGCGAGGGCGGGAGTATACTGAACACAGGGTCTGACGAATTGATCCCGCCGCCGGCCCTGATCAAGGCTCGAGCGGCGGTTTCGGAGTGTGAAGATGGACGGGGAGGCGAAATGCGCCGCCGGTCGCCCGCCGAGGCCGGTGCGCATCCTGATCGGGAAGGTGGGGTTGGACGGCCACGACCGTGGCGCAAAGTACGTCGCCCATGTGCTCCGGGATGCCGGCTTCGAGGTGATCTACACCGGCATTCGCCGGAGTCCGGAGCAGATTGCCGCGACTGCGATACAGGAAGACGTTGCGGCGGTGGGATTGTCCTTTCTGTCGGGTGCGCATAACGCACTGTTCCGACGGGTGATCGAACTGCTGAAGGCGAAGAGCGCCGGCGACATGCTGCTGATCGGCGGCGGTACCATTCCGGCTCGCGACGTTGCGACTCTGAAAGCCATGGGGGTGGCGGAAGTCTTCATGCCGGGAACCCCGGCAAAGACCATCGTCGAAAGACTTCGGACCTTGTTGCAAGCTGCCGCGCCGAAATGACACGGGTTGTCCGCGAACTGATTCGGGAAGCGACCACGGATGGGTCAGCCGGCGCGCGCGCGGCGGGGCGGCTGATGTCGCTGGCTGAAGACGAGCCGGAGCGGGTGTTCGAGTTGATCGCCGAGCTATCCGATGTGCCCGATCCGCGGCTGGTCTTGGGCATCACCGGCGCACCCGGTTCCGGGAAAAGCCTGCTGATCGACCGACTCATCGCGACGTTTCGCGCGCGATACCCAGAACGCCGCATCGGCGTGATTGCCGTGGATCCCTCCTCACCATTGTCACGCGGCGCCCTGCTCGGCGATCGAATCAGGATGATGCGGCACGCGACCGATCAGCGGGTGTTCATTCGCTCGGCAGCCAGCCGTGGACACCTCGGGGGGGTGAGCCTCGGTGTAATCGGCATGCTGCGCGTGATGGGGTTGATGGGCTGTGATGCGGTACTGCTGGAAACGGTCGGTGTCGGACAGTCGGAGAATGACGTCAAGACGCTGTCCGATCTGGTGGCCGTGGTGCTGGCGCCGGGGCAGGGCGATGTCGTGCAGTTTCTGAAAGCCGGACTGATGGAAGTGGGGGATTTGTACCTGGTGAACAAGGCGGACCTTTCTGGTGCGGTCTCCTTTCACGCGGAGCTCCTTGCAACCTTGCGACTGCTCGGTCACGGCGCGCAGCGCTTGCCGGAAGACGCGGTGCGGCTGGTCAGCGCGCTCAATGGTCACGGCGTCGCGGCTCTGCTGGATTTCGTGGAACAGCGCGCGGCGGCGGAGCAGGCTCGGTGGGCGCTGCGCCGCGGGCTGGCGCTGCGGCATCAGGCGCGCAAAGCCGTGCTGGAAACCGCTCGTGAACGAATCGGCGAGATCCTGGATACCTTTGCCGAGGCGGACACCTTCGGGCAGCTCCTGCGTGCGGAGACCACAGTCTCCGAACTGGTCGCGACGGTTTTTCAACGGGCTGCCGGAATGCGGAGTTGAGGATACGACAGTGATGGCGGAAGCGAAACAGGAACAAGACAGCCTGCAGAATGCCAGACGGCGGTGGGAGGATGAGACGGTCGCTGCCGCCAATCGACGGTTTCCGGAGCGTCGGCCGCAGTTCGTCACCAACTCCGGAATGGAGGTGCGGCGACTGTACACGCCGTCGGCCGGGCAGGGTGAGGATGCGGCGTACCTCGAAAAACTCGGATTTCCAGGCGAGTATCCGTTCACCCGCGGAATCCAGCCGACGCTCTATCGCGGCCGGCTGTGGACCATGCGGCAATATGCCGGTTTCGCAACCTCCGAGGAGTCCAATCGGCGTTTCCGCTATTTGCTCGAGCAAGGATCGACCGGGCTGTCGGTTGCGTTCGATCTGCCTACGCAGATCGGCTATGACAGCGATGACCCGCTGTCGCGCGGGGAAGTCGGTCGCGTCGGCGTTGCGGTGTCGACGCTGGGCGACATGGAACGGTTGTTCGACAGAATTCCGCTCGATCGGGTGTCGACCAGCATGACCATCAATTCGACCGCGGCGATCCTGCTGGCGATGTACATCGTGGTGGCGGAAAGACAGGGGGTGGCGCCCGAACGGCTGTCCGGCACCATTCAAAATGACATCCTGAAAGAGTACATTGCGCGCGGCACGTACCGCTTTCCGCCGAAGCCGAGCCTCAGACTGATCAGCGATCTGTTCGCGTATTGCGCGCGGCACCTGCCGAAATGGAACACGATCTCGATCAGCGGCTACCATATCCGCGAAGCGGGAGCGACCGCCGCGCAGGAAATCGGATTCACGCTGGCCGACGCGATCTGCTACGTTGAAACTGCGATCCGGGCCGGCCTGGCGGTCGATGACTTCGCTCCCAGGATCACCTTTTTCTTTGCGGCACAGATGGACCTGTTCGAGGAGGTTGCGAAATTTCGGGCAGCGCGCCGCTTGTACGCACGCATCATGAAGGAACGCTTCAGCGCCCGGGATCCGAGGAGCATGATGCTGCGATTTCATACACAGACCAGCGGGGTCACGCTGACCGCACAGCAACCGGACAACAACGTGATCCGGGTGGCCGTTCAGGCGTTGGCGGCGGTGTTGGGCGGCACGCAGTCGCTGCATACCAATTCCAAGGACGAAGCACTGGCGCTGCCGAGTGAAGAGTCGGTGCGGCTGGCACTCCGCACCCAACAGATCCTCGCGCATGAGACCGGGGTGACCCACACGGTCGATCCGCTCGCGGGCAGTTACTTCATCGAAGACCTCACCGACCGACTGGAACGGCAGGCGCAGGACTACATCGATGAAATCGACCGGCTCGGCGGCATGGTCAATGCGGTCGAACAAGGCCATGTGCAGAGGCTGATCGAACAGGCCGCGTACTCTTTCGGGACGGCGATCGAGAGCGGCGAACGCGTGGTGGTTGGGGTGAACAGGTACATCGACGAGCCGCAGCCTCCGTTCAATCTCTTTTCTGTTCCCGAGGAAGCCGAGCAGAGGCAGATCGCCGCCGTGGCCGCGCAAAAGGCGGGGCGAGACCCGGTGAGGCTTGCCTCGGCGCTAGCGGAGATCGAACGGGCCGCCCGCAGCGATGCGAACTTGATGCCGAGCATTCTGCAGGCCGTTCGCGCCGCGGCGAGCGTCGGTGAGATCTGCCACGTGCTGCAAGACGTCTTCGGCGAATATACCGAGCACTTGGCCTGACTTCGGCCGCCATCCTTGTGCTTGCCGACGAGTATGCACCCATGAACCTGGTCTCGATCGAATTCGGTGATGGCATCGCAACGATCACATTGAACCACCCCGAAAAGCGCAATGCGCTCAGCAAGGCGCTGATCGATCGAATCATTCGCGCATTGGGAGAATGCCGCGGCGGAAAGGTGCGGGTGGTCGTGTTGCGAGCGGGGCGTGGCGTCAAAGTCTGGTCCGCCGGCCATGATGTCGCGGAGTTGCCGCAATCGAACCGCGATCCCTTGGGCTGGGATGACCCGCTCAGAACGCTGATTCGAGCGATAGAGGAACTGCCGATTCCGGTGATTGCGATGATCGAGGGAAGCGTATGGGGTGGCGCGTGTGAAGTCGCGTTCGCCTGCGACCTGGTGGTCGCCGCGGAGAACGCAACGTTCGCGATCACCCCAGCGAAGCTGGGAGTCCCTTACAACCTGACCGGGTTGATGACGTTCATGAACACCGTCCATCTTCACATCGTCAAGGAAATGGCCTTTACCGCTCAGCCGATCGGCGCATCTCGAGCAGAACGCGTGGGGATCGTGAATCACGTCGTGGCGGTGGAAGAACTCGAGTCATTCACGCTCGAATTGGCTTTTCAGATTGCACAAAATGCACCCTTGAGCATTTCGGTGATGAAGGAAGAGTTCAACATCCTGGCGAGTGCCCGAGATCTCTCGCCGCTGATGTTCGAACGAATCCAGTCCTTGCGTCGCGCGGTCTACAACAGTCACGACTATCGCGAGGGGATTCGCGCCTTTCTGGAAAAGCGCACGCCGGTCTTCAAGGGAGAATGATGGAGGCCAGCCGGCGGCGCACCAATCGGTGGTGCCGGAACTCAGTCTGCGGGCGCCCGCGTATGCTGTGTTTCGTGCAATCGTAGCAGTTCGGGCGCCGGCACGGCCCGACTGAAGAAATACCCCTGTATCGCGTCGCAACCGATCTCGCGCAACACGCGCTCCTGCGACGCATTCTCGACGCCTTCGGCGACCGTCGCCAGCCGCATCGCGCGCGCGAGTGCGACCACCGCCTCGGCGATCGCGCGGTCGTCCTCGCGCACCGCGACATCATCGACGAACGGCTTGGCGATCTTCAGTGTGTTGATCGGCAACCGTTTCAGATAGCTCAGCGAGGAGTAGCCGGTTCCGAAATCATCCACCGCAATGCAGATCCCCAAGGATTGCAAAGCCCGTAGTGTGGTCAGCGTCCGTTCGGTCGGTTCGACCAGCAGTCTCTCCGTCAATTCCAATTCAAGGTAACGGCCGTCCAGGCCGGTTTCATCCAGGACGCGGCTGACCATGTCGATCAGCCCGTCGAGTCGAATCTGTCGCGGCGAAAGGTTGACTGCCACCGACAGCGGGTATCCCGCATCGTGCCAGTGTCGGCATTGTCGGCACGCTTGTCGCAGCACCCACTCGCCGATCGGAACGATCAGGCCGGTGTCCTCCGCCACATCCAGAAAAGCATCCGGCGTCAGCAGGCCGTATTGCGGGTGTTCCCAGCGCAACAGGGCTTCGGCTCCATTGATGCAACCCGATCGGCTTTCGACCTTGGGCTGGTAATACACATGAAATTCCCCGAGGCGCAATGCGGACCGAAGATCCATCTCCATCTGGAAGCGCTCACGCGCCTGCGCATCCAGTTCGGCGGAGAAAAAACGATAGGTGTCGCGCCCGGCCGCCTTCGCCGCATACATCGCGTTATCGGCATTGGTGAGTAGCGTCGAGACGTCTTGACCGTCGCGTGGATAGATGCTGATCCCCATGCTCAACGTGATCTCCAACTGGTGGTCGCGCACCTCGAACAGCGGGGTCATCGCAGCGCGTATGCTGCCGACCACGCGTTGCACCCCATCCATGCTCCGCATGCCGGACAGCACGACGATGAATTCGTCGCCGCTCAGCCGCGAGACGGTGTCGCTCTCACGAAGGCATTGCTGCAATCGGCGCGCGACATCGCATAGCAGCCGGTCGCCCGCCGGGTGGCCGAGCGAGTCGTTGATGGCCTTGAAACCGTCGAGATCAAGGAATACTACGGCCACCTGGGTTCCGGCCCTCCTGGCTTGGAGGATGGCCTGGTGCAGACGGTCCGCCAGCAGGTTGCGGTTCGCCAGCCCGGTCAGCGGATCGTGGTGAGCCAGGTGCCGGATCCGGGCCTGAGCCTTCTTTTGCTCGCTGACATCCGAAAACACGCCTACGAAATGAGTGACCCCGACCATCGGGTCCTGCACCACACTCATTTTCAGCCAGGCGGGATAGACCTCGCTGCTACGTCGCTGCAGTGACAGCTCGCCTTGCCATGTGCCGTGGCGACGCAGAGAGCGCCACATGGTCTTCCAGATCGCGCCTTGGTGTGCATGTACGCACAGCATGCTCGGTGAACTCCCCAACACATGCTCGGCGGTGTAACCGGTAATGTCGCCAAACGCGCGATTGACCGAGACGATCCGTCGATTCCGGTCCGTCACCATGACGGCTTCCGCGATGTTCTCAAACGCGGCGGACGACAGTTTCAGGCGCTCTTCCGTTTCCTTGCGTCGAGTAATGTCCTGGATGGTACCGATCGTTGCGACTGGAACGCCGTCCGGCCGGTACCGAACTTCGGCTTTGGTATGCGCCCAGACCACCTTCCCGTGATTGGTGACGATCCGATGTTCGATGTCGTAGGGGGCACCCTGCAGGCTCGCTGACCATGCAGCATCAACCGTAGCGCGATCGTCACGGTGAACCCGCTGTAGCAGATCCTTCCAGCTCAGCGGTTGCACGGCCGGGACACCCAGAATGCGGAGCGCCTCCTCCGAACATTCGACCGAGCCGGTCATCAGATCGACCTGCCAGCTACCCATCTGGGCGACCGCCTGTGCCCGCTTCAGGTTGTCCTCACTGCGCTTGATGCGCTCCTCGGCCTGCCTCCTGGCCGCCTGGTCGGCAGCCTCCCGCAGGCTCCGCTCGATAGCCGGCACCAGTCGCGCGAGCCGATCCTTCAGCACGAAGTCCCAGACGCCTTGTTTGAGCAATTCCACCGCCGTTTCTTCTCCGATGCTGCCGGAGACCAGGATGATGGGCGGGTGGGGCTCACGTTGCTGAATGCAGGCCAAGCTCTCCCGGAAACTCAGTCCCGGTATGCTGTAATCGGACAGTACGATGTCCCAATGGTCGTGCAGTAGTGCAGTCTGCAGCGCATCCAGAGTATCCACGCGCTGGCATACTGTCGGCAGGCCGTATTTGCGGAGGTGACGCTGAATCAACAGGTAATCGCCTTCGGAATCTTCGACGACGAGGATTCGGGTGGTCTCCTTTTCCAAAGGGCAACTCCTCTGTACGGGCACACATCGTTGAACACCCTGTCGATCCGGGGCCGCGCCCGGCAAGCCCGACAGGCGGTGAGCAACGACGCCGGTCGATGCTCGAGTTTCCAGCAGCGGCCCATTGCTAGGCCGCCCGACAATTACCGTCTGGGGCGAGCTTTGTCAACAGGTGTCTCTCGCGGTTCGACGCCGGCGTCATTGCGGTTGAAGCGGGGCCTGATACAATTCGTCGGCGACGCGAATGTTGGGGATGCACACGCAACGGTTCCCGTAGCGGCCTTGCGCAGCGCGGTCCCGTTCAGGGAGGGAGCCGGTCACGAGCCTGCGGTCACAGACGTACCGACCATCCGGGGGACTGCCGTGATGTTGATCCAGAAACCTGTGCCGATTCCTGCATCGGAAATCACGCCTCCCGATGTGTTTCATCGGCGCCGGACCTTCCTGAAAATCGCCGCCGCTCTGTCAGGTACCGTGTGGCTGGGCCGCGACGCGCTGGCAGGAGCGAAGTTGACCGAGCTGATACCTGCCGACAGCCCAATCGATGAGGAGCTGACGCCATACGAGGACATCAGCCGTTACAACAATTTCTATGAATTCGGTACCAGCAAGGATGCGCCGGCACATGCCGCGGGAAAACTCAAGACCCGTCCGTGGACCATCGCGGTGGACGGCGAGGTTGCGAACCCCAGGACTTTCGGGATCGAGGAACTGCTGAAGCTGGCTCCGCTGGAGGAACGCGTCTACCGTCTGCGTTGTGTGGAGGCCTGGTCGATGGTGGTCCCGTGGATCGGATTTCCACTGGCGGAAGTATTGCGGCGGGTCGAGCCCACGGCGAACGGCAAGTTCGTCAAATTCACCAGTTTGCATGACGCGGTCCAGATGCCGGGGCAACGCTCCGATGTGCTCGACTGGCCCTATGTCGAAGGTCTCCGAATCGATGAAGCCATGCATCCGTTGACGATTTTGGCAGTCGGGCTGTATGGGGAAGTGTTGCCGAATCAGAATGGTGCGCCGGTCCGGGTGGTGGTGCCTTGGAAATACGGGTTCAAGAGCGCAAAGTCGATCGTCGCCATCCGGCTGATCGAAGAGCAGCCGGTCAGCACCTGGATGAAAGCCGGTCCGCGCGAGTATGGCTTTTATGCCAACGTGAATCCGGGAGTCGACCACCCGCGCTGGAGCCAGGCCAAGGAACGGCGGATCGGCGACTTCTTCAAGCGGCCGACGCTGATGTTCAACGGCTATGCCGATCAGGTAGCGCCGCTGTATGCCGGTATGGACCTGCAAACCAATTTCTGAACCCCCTGACCTCAGACTGCGCGGATTTCGTCGCTGCGATCCGCGTGCCGATCCCGCCCCAAAGGGGCGGTGGGAGTTTCTTTCGCAATCGGCCAGCGGTCGGTCCCGGCAGGGATTCACGGCTGACGCATTGGGAACTGCGGTGAGAGGAGGGCATCACAGATCTGCGCGGTCCAGCACGGTCGATCGGCGCACTGATCCCGCAAACATTCCATAGCGGGCGGTCGTTTGGGCGATAATGCCGCGCGATGGCATGCGTGGAACCTGTTAATGGAGGCGGACGATGATTCTTGCCGGCGATGTGGGAGCGACCAAAACGGTGTTGGCGCTGTACCGACGCGAAGACCCGATCCGGCAACCGTATCGGCAGCAGAGATATGCCAGTCGCGATTTTCCGGGCCTCGAACCGATCGTGGCCGACTTCCTCGCTGGGGCCGCGGGCGGCATCCCTTCGACCGCGGCATTCGGTATCGCGGGACCGGTCGTGGGGCGCAGTGTCGAAACGACCAATCTTCCGTGGAAAGTGGATGCCTGGCAGTTGGAACAGCGCTTCGGCATTCGCAGCGTGGCGTTGCTGAACGACCTGCAGGCCACCGCGACGGCGGTACCGTTTCTGGAAGCCGCCGACTTCCGTACGTTGCATCCGGCAACCGCGGATCCGCGAGGCCTGGTCGCGGTCATTGCGCCGGGGACCGGACTGGGAATGGCTCTTCTGGTAACGACCGAACACGGCCACTTGGCGCTGCCTACCGAAGGCGGACACATGTCGTTCGCTCCGGGCGACGACATGGAGATCGACCTGCTGCGATTTCTGCGGAATCGTTTCGGACATGTCAGTTACGAGCGGATCGCATCGGGCAGCGGCCTGCCGAACGTGTATGAATTTTTTCGCGCTGAGGGTCAGTTGGACGAGCCGGCGTGGTTGCGCGAACAGCTGGGCGCCGCCGGTGATCCGACCCCGGTCATCGTCGCGGCGGCGCTTGAGCAGCAGGTCCCGATCGCGGTCGCAACGCTCGACGGGTTTGTTCGGGTTCTGGGCAGTGCAATCGGCAGCGCGGCCTTGCTGTCGATGCCGACGGGAGGAATTTATCTCGGAGGGGGCATTCCGCCGCGGATTCTTCAGCGTTTGCGGCAGCCGGATTTTCTAGAGGCCGTTCACGCCAAAGGGCGCTCGCGAGCCCTGCTGGAGAGGATGCCACTGCACGTGATACTGAATGCCGAGTCGGCGCTACACGGTGCCGTTTGGCATGCGCGGCAGATCGAGTCGTCGCTGTCGACGACCGGTATTTGCGGGCCGGTGGTGCATTGACAGGAACGGCCGGGGCCGCGTCCGAGTTTCGCTGCGCGTCAGAGGTTTCACGCCGGCGAAGTCTCAGCGGCAAGTTCGGCATCGAACTGAGGTAGAGCGATCCTTTGGAGCTCAGGCCCGGAGGAGGACCACAGACGAATAGCAGCCGAGAGGAGGCGTTCTCTGGCGACCACCGCCAGTAATTCGAAGCAGGAATCGTCGACCGGTGCGGCTCGGACGACACGCCCGACCGGATGCTCGTCACTGTCACCGGCCAAGCGTGCGCCAGCTTCGGGGATACGGTCGCAGCAGACGCGGTATCGCTGCATCCGCCGCTTCACGGTACCCAGATAGCGGGTCCTGGCGATTACCTCCTGGCCGGTGTAGCAGCCCTTGCTGAAGCTGATGGCGCCCAGCAGATCGAGGTTCAACATCTGTGGAATGAATTCCTCGGCTGTCGCCGGCGAGACCAAGGGCACACCGTCGCCGATTTCGGCACGTTCCCAAAGCGCCGGCGCGCCGCGACCGCGCGAGGCGACGCCTCCCGCTGTTTCGCACGGCACCAGAAGGAGGTATTTGTGCGGACGGTCGAGGCCGAACAGCCACGCGCCGTGGGAACCCGGCAGGCCGTGTCCGACCGGGGGATATGATGGCAGACCGAGTTCAACGATGAGACGGTCATCGAGCGTACCGAGAAGACCGAACACCGACCAGCGCGCCCGGGCATTGCTGATCGAGACCCGGGATCGCAACACGTAGCGTCGCAGTTGGTTCACGACCCTTTCGGCCATATCGCCGCGAACGATCAGATGGCAGCGGTCGTCTTCCCGAAAGAGGCGGAACACTGCGATCGCCCGACCCTTGGGATTACATAGCGAGGCCAGTGTCACTTGCCCAGCCGCCAGACTCGCCACGTCGCAAGTGACCTGACCCTGCAGGAGCGATACGGCATCGGCCCCGTCGACTGTCACCACGGTCTCATCGTCGAGAGGAATCTCCGCCAGCATCGGCGCCTCCGCCGTCCGGTGATCGCTCCATTCTCCGCCGGGTTCGGTGCGGTTCGGGGGGTGCATGCTTTCCCTAGATGTCGATCAACGGCCACTGCGCTGGAGCGCTGCGATCCGTTCGTCCAACGGGGGGTGGCTCATGAACAGCTTGGCCAATCCCGAGCCGAGGCCACCGCTGATACCGAAAGCGGCAAATTCCCCCGGGAGATCCTGCAGTTCATGCGCGCGCTGCAATGCACGGAGCGCATCGATCATCTTCTGCCGTCCGGCCAACCGAGCGCCGCCGGCATCGGCCCTGAATTCGCGCCACCGCGAAAACCACATCACAACCATCGTCGCCAGGATTGAAAGCAGAATCTGGCTGACCATCTGGGTGATGAAGTACGCGGGGCCGTAACCGGCGCGTTCGTCCTCGGAGCGGAAGATCACGCGATCGACCACGTGGCCCGCGATCGTCGCGAAGAAATAGACGAAGGTATTCACGACGCCCTGCAGCAGTCCAAGCGTGACCATATCGCCATTGGCCACATGGCTCATTTCATGGCCCAGCACGGCTTCGACCTCATCCGGCCTCATGCCCTGAAGCAATCCGGTACTGACTGCAACCAACGCATTGTGTTTGCTCATTCCGGTCGCGAATGCATTGGGATCGGGAGACTGGAAAATTCCGACTTCGGGCATACCGAGACCGGCCTGTTTCGCTTGCTGAGCGACCACGTCGACTAGCCAGCGTTCGGTGGAATTCGACGGTTGCTCGATCACGTAGACACCCATCGACTGCTTCGCCATCCACTTCGACATCAGCAGCGAAATGAACGAACCGCTCATGCCGATCACCGCGGAGTAGACGAGAAGGGTCTGCAGGTCGAGCCCTATGCCTTGCTGGTCGAGAAACCGGCCTAGCCCAAGGATCTGAAAGATCAGGCTGATCAGCAGCAGAACCGCCGCATTGGTCAAAAGGAACAAAAGGATACGCATCATGTCGCTTCTCGCGCTGGAATTTGGCTACCATAGTTGGGCACCGCAAGCGAAAAATCAAGGCTTGCCTCCGTGCCTGGCCAGCGGGAGAAACATCATGTTGCGGCTCACATCCATTTTCCTCGTTCAGTTGCTGATTCTGTTCACCCTCGGTTCGTGCCCGGGCGGCGCCGGGGAGGACGTACTCGGAAACATCAAACTGCCCGCAGGCTTTCGCATCGACTACTTCTCGACGAACACGCCCAACGCACGCTCGATGGCGCTCGGCGACGACGGCACGGTCTATGTGGGTACGTACAAGGCCGGCAAGGTCTACGCGCTTCGCGACGAAAACGGGGACGGCATCGCCGAGAAGACCTATGTAGTCGGCTCGTCCCTGAATGCACCGAATGGCGTGGCCGTTGTCAACGGTGACCTTTACATTGCCGAGGTTCACAGGATCATCAAGCTCGAGGGGATCGCCGGGCGCCTGGACCAACCGCCGACACCCAGAGTCGTCTTCGACGGGTATCCCAAGGAGACGCATCACGGTTGGCGCTATCTGCGCGTCGGCCCCGATCGCAAGCTGTATGTGCCGGTCGGGGCGCCTTGCAACATCTGTCAGCCGGACAACGAGATGTTCGCGACGCTGACGCGTCTGGACCCGGACGGCAGGAACCTGGAGATCTTTGCGCGAGGCATTCGCAACACGGTGGGGTTCGACTGGCACCCGCAGACCGGTGACCTGTTCTTCACGGACAACGGTCGCGACTGGCTCGGAAACGACAGCCCGGCGGAAGAACTGAACGCCGCACAGCGTGCCGGCTTGCATTTCGGCTATCCATTCTGTCATGGGGGCGATATGCCGGATCCCGAATTCGGGGGAACACGACGGTGCGCGGAGTTTACGCCGCCGGCATGGAAGTTTCCCGCCCATGTGGCACCCCTGGGGGTTCGCTTTTACACGGGTCGGCAGTTCCCGGAAGCGTATCGCCAGCAATTGTTCGTCGCTCAGCACGGTTCCTGGAATCGAAATCCGCCGCTCGGTTATCGCGTGGTGCGAGTCGACTTTCACAATGGGAAGCCGGTCAGCGATCAGGTCTTCGCGGACGGCTGGTTGCGGTCGGATGGTGCGGTTCTGGGGCGCCCGGTCGACGTGCTGGAACTTCGCGATGGCTCGTTGCTGGTGTCGGACGATCACCGTGGCGCGGTCTACCGCATTTCTTATCGGCCCTGAACCACCGTCGAATGACACGATGACACCAGAAAGCAATCCGGAAACCTCGGCGGACCTGACCTTCAACGGAGCGCTCGGGGAAGAGTATGCGACGCTGCGCGAGATTTGCCCGGCTGCTGCCGAAATGAGTCGCCACGTCGGCGCCTACGTGCGGGCCTGGAAACCAGGCGGCCAATGCATCGGGGTACCACTGCAGGCGATCGAGATCGGATGCGGCACCGGAATCACGACCCAGGCACTGCTCTCGGCGCGGGATGATCTGATGCTGACGGCTTTCGACATCGCGCCGGCGATGCTGGCTCAGGCAAGGGAGTCTCTCGCTCTGTCGTTGCAAAGCGGACGCGTCCAACTGATCGAGAGCGATGCCTTGGCTTTCCTCACCGGTGTGGTTAGTCACAGCGTCGGGCTGGTCGCCTCCGGTTACGTGTTGCACAATTTCGAGCGGGAATACCGGCGTCGGGTCATCGCCGAGATCTTCCGGGTGTTGAAGCCCGGGGGAGTGTTCGTGAATGGCGACCGCTACGCTCTCGACGACGCCTTGGCGCACCTTCGCGTCATTCAAGACGAGGTCCGGCATTTCTTCGCCGCGTTCACGAGGCTCGGTCGGCTGGATCTGCTCGAGCAGTGGACCGTCCATTTGTTCAGTGACGAGTCGCCCAGCCATGTCATGCCCTTGTCCGACGCCTTGCAGTGTTACCGGGATGTCGGGTTCTCGCCGGTCGTGGTGCATCATCGCGAGTCGAACAACGCCCTGGTGAGTGCCGAAAAGCCGCTGCAGTGAGCAGGACCAAGTCCGCCAAGACCAGCTTCCGGTGCACGGAATGCGGTCATGCACAGAGCAAATGGGGCGGTCAGTGTCCCGGCTGCGGAGTCTGGAATTCCTTGGTGGAAACCATCGAAGACACCGCTCCCGGCAAACGTCTCGCCGGATATGCCGGAGAATCCCCACGAACGGAGCCGGTCGCGCTGAACAGCATCGAGGCGGAACAACTCGAGCGGCTGCCGGTCGGCATCGGCGAGCTCGACCGTGTGTTGGGGGGCGGCCTGGTCAGAGGCTCGGCGATTCTGTTGGGAGGTGACCCCGGGATCGGTAAGTCCACGTTGCTGCTGCAGACCACGGCTGCACTCAGCAACCGATGCCGGACCCTGTACATTACGGGCGAGGAATCGTTGGGCCAGGTCAGCTTGCGTGCCCGTCGGCTGGAAGTCGCCGGTGACGGGGTCATGATGCTGGCGGAGACTGCGCTGGAGCGGATCCTGGAAGTCTCCAGCAAGCAGCGACCGGATATCCTGGTTGTCGATTCGATCCAAACCACCTACAGCGAACAACTGCAGTCGGCACCGGGTTCGGTCGCTCAGGTTCGGGAGTGCGCCGCTCATCTGGTTCGTTACGCCAAACGTTCCGGCGCCAGTGTGTTCGTGATCGGTCATGTGACCAAGGAAGGCGCATTGGCCGGTCCGCGGGTGCTGGAGCACATGGTCGACACGGTCCTGTATTTCGAGGGAGAGAGCAGCAGCCGCTTCCGCGTCGTGCGGTCGTTTAAGAACCGCTTTGGAGCGGTGAACGAACTCGGCGTGTTCGCGATGACGGACACGGGATTGCGAGAGGTACGGAACCCCTCCGCGATCTTCCTATCCCGCTATGACGAGGACTTGCCCGGCAGCGTGGTAATGGTGATGCGGGAAGGAAGCCGCCCGATCCTGCTGGAAGTACAGGCGCTGGTCGATGAATGCCACGGCGGGATGCCACGACGGATCGCCGTGGGGATGGAACAAAACCGGCTGGCGATGCTGCTGGCAGTGCTCCATCGCCATGGCGGAATCCCGATCCTGAATCAGGACGTGTTCATCAACCTGGTCGGGGGGCTGCGTCTCTGCGAAACGGCCGGCGACCTGCCGGTCCTGATCGCGATCGCTTCCAGCTATCGCGACCGGTCTCTGCCGCGCGACTGGATCGCGTTCGGCGAGATCGGCTTGAACGGGGAGGTTCGACCGGTCGCGAACGGCGAGGAACGACTGCGGGAGGCCGTCAAGCAGGGCTTCAAGCATGCTCTGGTGCCGAAAGCGAATGCACCCCGTGCGGCCATCGGCGGGCTCCGCGTGGTGCCGGTCCGGTCGCTCAGGGAGGCTCTGGAGTCGCTGTGAGAACCACGACCCGCGCGGTCGCTCAGCGAGCGGATCGATCCGGCATTCTGTTATACTGCCGCGATAAGCCAAGGATCGTTCTGGCCCCATGCTGATGTACAGCACCAACACTCCTTACCGGCCGGAAGTTGCGTTCCGGTAGTCGAGTCCGCCTGTGTCCATCTTCGCTCGATGAGTTCGTTCGCCAAAGAAATCATTCCCGTCAATCTCGAAGACGAGATGAAGCAGTCTTACCTCGATTACGCGATGAGCGTGATCGTCGGGCGGGCACTGCCGGATGTCAGGGACGGGCTGAAGCCGGTTCATCGCCGCGTGCTGTATGCGATGCACGAACTCGGCAACGACTGGAACAAGCCTTACAAGAAGTCTGCGCGCGTGGTCGGTGACGTGATCGGTAAGTATCACCCGCACGGCGATGCGGCGGTTTACGACACGATCGTCAGGATGGCGCAGCCGTTTTCGCTGCGCTACATGCTGATCGACGGGCAAGGCAATTTCGGATCGGTGGATGGCGATCCGCCGGCGGCAATGCGCTACACGGAAGTCCGGATGGCGCGGGTCGCACACGAATTGTTGGCCGACCTCGACAAGGAGACGATCGATTTCGTTCCGAACTACGACGAATCGGAGCGTGAACCGTCGGTGTTGCCAACCCGCGTGCCCAACCTACTGGTGAACGGTTCGGCTGGCATCGCGGTCGGGATGGCCACGAACATCCCGCCTCACAATCTGACCGAAGTGGTCAATGCCTGTCTGCATCTGATCGAGAACCCGGACGTCGCTATCGAAGAGTTGATGCGCGTGGTTCCCGGCCCCGATTTTCCAACCGCAGGGGTCATCAACGGTGCCGGAGGAATTCGCGAGGCTTACCAGACCGGTCGCGGGCGCATTCACATTCGCGCACGCTGCAGCTTCGAGAATATCGACGAAAGCGGTCGGCAGAGCATCATCGTGACCGAACTGCCGTACCAGGTCAATAAGGCGCGGTTGATGGAAAAGATCGCCGAACTGGTCAAGGAGGGAAAGCTCGACGGAATCTCGGGCCTGCGCGACGAATCCGACAAGGACGGCATGCGGATGGTGATCGAATTGAAACGGGGTGAGACCGGTGAGGTCGTGCTGAACAATCTGTACCAGCAGACGCAGATGCAGAGCGTGTTCGGCATCAACATGGTCGCCCTGCTGGATGGACGGCCGCGCTGCCTGAACCTCAAGGAAATGCTGTGCGCCTTCATCGATCATCGCCGCGAGGTGGTGACCCGGCGGACCGTGTTCGAACTGCGCAAGGCGCGGGAAAGGGCACATATCCTGGAAGGGCTGGCGGTTGCGCTGGCCAACATCGACGAAGTGATCGAGCTGATCAAGACGTCTGCCAACCCTTCGGAGGCCAAAGAGCGCCTGTTGGCCCGGATCTGGCGGTCGGGTGCGGTCGCGGAATTGCTGGCGCGGGCCGAGGATGCCGAACGTTCACGACCGGACACTCTGACTTCGGAATTCGGGCTCTCGGCCGACGGCTACCGCCTTTCACCGGCCCAGGCGCAAGCCATTCTCGACTTGAGACTGCACCGGTTGACGGGGCTGGAACAGGAAAAGATCGTCGACGAATACAAGGCTCTGCTGGCGCAGATCGACGAACTGCTTGCCATTCTGGCCAGCGATCGGCGCCTGCTCGAGGTGATCCGGGATGAACTGATCGCCGTGCGAGATCAGTTCGGCGACCGGCGCCGCACGGAAATCATCGAAGACCACCTGAATCTGTCGATTGCCGATCTGATCACGGAAGAAGACATGGTGGTGACCGTATCGCACGAGGGATATGTCAAGGCGCAGCCGCTTTCGGCGTACCGCGCGCAGCGGCGCGGCGGGCGGGGAAAGGCGGCGGCGGCGACCAAGGAAGAGGATTACATCGAAAAACTGATCGTTGCCAATACCCACGACACGATTTTGTGCTTCTCGAGCCTCGGCAAGGTGTACTGGCTCAAAGTCTATGAATTGCCGGTCGCCAGCCGCATCGCCCGCGGCAAGCCGTTCGTGAACCTGCTGCCGCTGGAAGACGGCGAGCGCATCAATGCGATACTGCCGGTCCGGGAGTTCGACGAGAATCACTATATCTTCATGTCGACCACCTTGGGCATCGTCAAGAAGGTAGCGCTGAGCGAATTCGAGCGTCCGCGTCCGAGCGGGAAGATCGCTGTGGACCTGCGTGTCGATGACCGGCTGGTGAATGTCGCGATCACCGACGGCCGGCAGGACGTGATGCTGTTCAGCGACGCCGGCAAGGCGGTTTGTTTCAACGAAGCGGAAGTACGGGCCATGGGCCGCACCGCTGTCGGCGTCCGCGGCATGACCTTGCAAGACGGCCAGCGCGTGATCGCCATGATCATCGGTACCGAAGGGACGGTGTTGAACATCACCGAGAACGGCTATGGCAAACGTACCCCGGTCGCGGAGTTCCCGCGGCACCGCCGAGGCGGGCAAGGCGTGATCGCGATTCAGACTTCGGAGCGCAATGGCGCCGTGGTCGGCGCGACACTGGTCGGGGATCATGACGAGATCATGTTGATCACCGACGCCGGGACATTGGTGCGGACCCGGGTCGAGGAAATCCGAGTGCTGGGTCGCAATACCCAGGGTGTCACGGTGATCCGGCTGACCGGTGATGAAAAAGTGGTCGGGGTGGATTGCATCCCGCATCTTCCGGATGACGAGGGTGGGGACTTCCCCGAAGACGCAAATTCAGATGATCAGGAGTTGGAACAATGAGTCGGGTGTTCAATTTTAGTCCGGGGCCGTCGATGTTGCCGGAGCCGGTGCTGCGGAAGGCACAGCAGGAAATGCTGGAGTTCGGCGCATCCGGAATGTCGGTCATGGAGATGAGCCACCGCGGCAAGGATTTCATGGCCATCGCGGCAAAGACCGAAGCGGACCTGCGGGAATTGATGGGCATCCCAGAGCACTACAAGGTTCTCTTCCTGCAGGGGGGCGCGACCAGCCAGTTCGCGATGGTGCCGATCAATCTGTTGCACGGCAAGACCAAGGCCTGCTATGTGCAGACCGGGCTGTGGTCGGAAAAGGCGATCGCGGAAGCCAAGCGCTTCGCGGACGTCAGCATTGCCGCGAGTTCCAAGGCGGAGAACTATCAGTCGATTCCGCCGCGCTCGACCTGGGTGGTCGATCCGGATGCCGCCTATCTGCACTACACGTCGAATGAGACGATCGGCGGCGTCGAGTTCCCGGAAGTCCCGGCTGCGGGCGAATTGCCGCTGGTTTGCGACATGTCCTCGAATATCCTGTCGCGCACCCTCGATGTCTCGCGCTTCGGACTGATCTATGCCGGGGCGCAGAAGAATCTCGGGCCTGCGGGCATCACCGTGGTGATCGTGCGCGAAGACCTGATTGGGCAAGTCCTGCCTCACACACCTTCGTTGTTCGACTACCGCGTGCAGGTCGAGCAGGGCTCGATGTTGAACACTCCCCCGACTTACAACTGGTACCTGCTCGGGCTCGTGTTGGAATGGGTCAAGGAGCAGGGCGGCGTGGCTCCGGTCGAACAACGAAACATCCGGAAAGCCAGGAAGTTGTATGACGCCATCGATGCTTCGGATTTCTATTCGAATCCGGTGGCGCCCGATGCGCGGTCCCGGATGAACGTGCCGTTTCGTCTGCGTGAACCGGCGCTGGAGAAGACGTTCGCACAGGAAGCAAGAGAAGCCGGATTGGTGACATTGGAAGGACATCGTTCGGTGGGCGGCATGCGGGCGAGCATCTATAATGCGATGCCCGAGGCCGGGGTGGATGCGCTGATCGCGTTCATGGCCGATTTCGAACGGCGTCACGGCTAGACCGGATCATCGTGTTCAAGATACTCACTTACAACAACATTTCCCCAAAGGGACTGGAGCGTCTCCCGCGCGAGAGCTACGAGATCGCCTCGGAGATCCAACATCCCGACGCCATCCTGCTGCGATCGCACGATCTTCACGGAATACCCATTCCCGACGCGCTCCGCGCCGTCGGGCGGGCCGGTGCCGGGGTTAACAACGTCCCGGTCGCCGAATATACCCGACGTGGAATTCCGGTCTTCAATGCCCCGGGAGCCAATTCCAATGCGGTCAAGGAACTGGTGATCGCCGGACTGCTGCTGGCCAGCCGCAACATTTGCGAAGCGTGGGATTTTGCCCGTCAGTTGCAGGGCGACGACGCAGCGATCGAGAAGCAGATCGAAAAGAGCAAGAAGCGGTTCAGCGGGTTCGAACTGGCCGGCAAGACGATCGGCGTACTGGGCTTGGGCGCGATCGGAGTCAAGGTCGCCAATACGGCGATGGCCATCGGCATGCGGGTGGTGGGTTACGATCCGATGCTGACCGTCAGGAGCGCCTGGCAACTCGAGGCATCCGTGGTGCAGGCGAGCAGTATCGACGATCTGTTGGCACAGTCGGATTTCGTGACCTTGCATGTACCGCTGAACGATCAGACCAGAAGCCTGATCAATGCGGAGCGGGTGTTGTCGATGCGGAAGGGATCGGTGCTGCTGAACTTTTCCCGTGCCGGGATCGTCGACGAGTCCGCGGTTCTTGGTGCCCTGGAAGCGGGGCGGTTGCGCGCCTATGTCACCGATTTCGCATCACGCAACCTGATCGGCCACACGGGCACGATCGTGCTGCCACACCTCGGTGCTTCCACGGCGGAAGCCGAAGAGAACTGTGCCATCATGGTGGTCGACCAGGTGCGGGATTTCCTGGAGAACGGCAATATCACCAATTCGGTCAATTTTCCGGAAGTGGTGATGCCGCGCACCGAGGGATGTCGCCTCGGCATCGCGAACGAGAACGTTCCCAACATGGTCGGCCAGATCTCGAGCGTGTTGGCCGAAGCGGGCCTGAATATCGTGGACTTGTTGAACAAGTCGCGCGGCGATGTCGCCTACACGCTGATCGACTTGAACACCCGCGTGCAGCCGGAAACGATCGAACGCATCCGTACGATACCTGGCGTGCTCTCCGCCCGCATCGTGTGCGGCAACGGACCCTCCTGAGCAGAGACGGAATCGAGGCGGTGTCGGATCACCAGGTCCTAGGGGGGCTGCGGGCCAAGATCGATGCGGTCGATGATCAGCTGTTGCGGTTGATGAACGAACGTGCTGGTTATGCGCTCGAGATCGCCGCAGCGAAAGCGGCTGCCGGAGAACTCGAGTGTTTCCACCGCCCGGAGCGGGAGGCGGAGGTTTTGCGGCGGATGGCCGCCCTGAACCAGGGCCCGCTGGCGGAAGACACTGTGAAACTGCTGTTTCGCGAGCTGATGTCGGTTTGCCTGGCGCTGGAAAAGCCGCTGACGGTGGCGTTCCTCGGACCGGCCGGAACCTTTACCCAGCAGGCGGCCTATCGGCATTTCGGTCACGCGATCGACGTATCGGCGTTCGGCGCCATCGATGAGATTTTTCGGGCGGTCGAGAGCGGGGCATGTCAATACGGTGTCGTCCCTGTCGAAAATTCGACCGAAGGCGTCATCACACACACCCTGGACAGCTTTCTGAAATCCGCGCTGCTGATCACCGGGGAAGTGCTGCTGCGGATTCATCACAATCTGATGAGCCGGGCAAGCGGCCTGGACACGATCGACGAGGTGTTTTCGCACCAGCAGTCGCTGGCTCAGTGTCGGGAATGGCTAGACCGGTTCCTGCCGGGCGTACAGCGCACCCCGGTCAGCAGCAACGCCGAGGCAGCCCGCTTGGCGGCCGGCTGCGACCGATGCGCCGCGATCGCAGGGGAAGTCGCCGCGGAATTGTATGGCCTGAATATCCTCGAGAGGAATATCGAGGACGAACCCGACAATACCACGCGTTTTCTGGTGATCGGCCGTACCGCGGTCGGCCGTACCGGAGCGGACAAGACCTCACTGATGCTCTCAACCCGGAACCATCCCGGCTCGCTTTATTCAGTCCTGGAGCCCTTTGCCCGGTACGGTATCAGTATGACCAAGATCGAATCGCGGCCCTCGCGACGGGGGATGTGGGATTACGTATTCTTCATCGATGTCGAGGGGCATCGGGACGACCCTGTGTTGTCCGATGCACTGGCCGAACTGGACTGTAAGGTCACGATGCTGAAGATCCTGGGATCGTATCCGCGAGCGGCCATCTAGTCTGCCGACATCCGATCATTATCGACCGAAGCCCATTGCTCACCGATGAATCCGTTAGCGCTGGCTGTACCCGGGGTTCGCGATCTCTCGCCATATCAACCAGGCAAGCCGATTGCCGAGTTGCAGCGGGAGTTGGGCCTGACGCACATCATCAAACTGGCCTCGAACGAAAATCCGCTGGGCCCCGGCCGAAAGGCTCTCGATGCCGCGCAGCACGCCTTATGCGATATTTCGCTGTACCCGGATGGTAGCGGCTTCGAACTCAAGCAGGCGCTCGGCGGAGCGCTGAAGGTACGGCCGGAGCAGATCACGCTGGGTAATGGTTCCAACGACGTACTCGAACTCGTCGCGCGGACATTCCTGTCCCGTGAATGCAACGCGGTATATTCGGAACATGCCTTCGCGGTGTACCCGATCGTCACCCAGGCCGTCGGTGCGCGCGGCATCGCCGCAGCCGCTCACGACGGCCATCGTGGTCCGCGCTACGGCCACGACCTCGATGCGCTGGCGCGCAGCATCGATCCGCAAACCCGCATCGTGTTCATCGCCAATCCGAACAATCCGACCGGTACCTATTTGTCGGCGAGCGCCATCCGGGAGTTCCTGTCGGCGTTGCCGAGTCACGTGGTCGCGGTGATCGATGAAGCCTATTTCGAGTATGTTGCCGCGGGCGATTATCAGAGTGCATTACCGAGCCTCGCCGATTTTCCGAACCTGATCGTCACCCGTACGTTCTCCAAGGCCTACGGCCTGGCCGGTCTGCGAGTTGGATTTGCGGTATCCAGCCCTGAGATTGGGGACTTGTTGAATCGCGTGCGGCAACCGTTCAACGTCAATTCGGTAGCGCTGGCCGCGGCGACTGCGGCGCTGGATGATCGAGACCATCTGGCCAGGAGCGTGTCGTTGAATCGGCAGGGCATGGATCAGCTGAGCCGGGCCTTCGATCAGCGGGGATGGGACTACATTCCGAGCGTCGGCAATTTCATCACGCTGGACTTGCGTCAGCCGGCGCTCCCGATATTCCAGGATCTGCTTCGGGAGGGGGTGATCGTCCGCCCGATCGCGAATTACGGTTTGCCGACTCATCTTCGGATCACGATCGGAACCGAGCAGGAGAATGCCGCGTGCCTGGCCGCTCTGGATCGTGTTCTTCGCCGATGATCCGCCGCCTTTGTGTGATCGGTTTGGGACTGATCGGCGGTTCCGCCGCCCGAGCCGCCAGGCGACAAGGCTTGGCCGGAGAAATCGTCGGGGCCGACTGCGATCCGAGCAACTTGCGGCAGGCGCTCGAGTTGGGCGTCATCGACCACGGAAGCGAGGATGTCGCTTCCGCGGCGGATGGATCGGATTTCGTGTTGATCGCGGTGCCGGTCGGAGCCTTTGGGCCGGTGTTCGACAGATTGGCGGGCGTTTGGTCGCAGCAAGCCGTCTATGCCGATGCCGGTAGCACCAAAGCCAACGTCATCGAAGCGGCCCGGCGCTGCTTTGGATCCGTTCCGCGTAACTTCGTACCGGGTCATCCGATCGCCGGTGCCGAGCGGAGTGGGGTCGGTGCTTCGACCGCCGATCTGTACGCCGACAGGCGCGTGATTTTGACGCCGAACTCGGATTGTGACCCGGCCTGTATCGCGCGAGTGACCGGTTTCTGGACAGCGATCGGTGCCAAGGTGTCGTTGATGGAAGCTGACCACCACGATGCCGTGCTCGCCGCGACGAGCCATCTCCCGCACGTGCTGGCCTATACGCTGGTTCACCTGTTGGGACGCAAGGATGAACAGGAAGAGATCTTCCAGTTCGCGGCCGGTGGTTTTCGCGATTTCTCCCGAATCGCTTCCAGCGATCCGACGATGTGGCTCGATATCTGTCTCGCTAATCGCAATCACCTGCTGCCGCTGATTGAACAGTATCAATCGGAATTGAACGTTTTCGCCGATTTGCTGAAAGGCTCGCGCAAAGAGGGGATTTTCGAATTTCTCAATACCGCTCGTCAGGCCAGGCAACGCTATCTGACACGAATGGAAAGCTAAATATCATGGGTCATTCTTCGCTGATGTTCCGGGTGCAGGCCGGCGGTTCGCTGATCGGGCAGTTGCGCGTACCCGGAGATAAGTCGATTTCACACCGTTCGATCATGCTCGGGTCGATTGCCGAGGGAGTCAGTGAGGTCAGCGGTTTTCTCGCCGCAGCCGACTGCCTCGCGACACTTGCGGCCTTCCGCGCCATGGGAGTGGAAATCGAAGGACCGGCCGCAGGACGGGTGCGTATTCGAGGTGTCGGTCTGCGAGGGCTGAAAGCCCCTTCCACACCGCTCGATCTGGGCAATTCTGGCACGTCGATGCGCCTGATGTGCGGCCTGCTGGCCGGGCAGTCGTTCGACTCAGAGTTGAGTGGAGATGAATCGCTGAACCGGCGGCCCATGCGCCGTGTCACCGAACCGTTACGGAAAATGGGGGCACGAATCGACACCTGCGCGGATGGCACCGCGCCGCTCAGGATCCACGGGAATCCGGCATTGAAGGGGATCGATTATGTGCTGCCGGTCGCCAGTGCGCAGGTCAAGTCCTGTCTGCTGCTGGCAGGACTCTACGCTTCGGGAGAAACGAGTGTCACGGAACCCGCACCGACACGTGACCATACGGAACGGATGCTGACCAGTTTCGGTTATCCTTGGCACCGTCAAGGCGCACGAATCACGGTTGCCTCGGGGGGAAGCCTGACGGCGACGACGATCGACGTGCCGAGCGACATTTCTTCGGCCGCGTTCTTTCTGGTCGGTGCGGCGATCGCCCCGGGATCCGAACTCGTACTTCGCCACGTCGGCATGAATCCGACACGCACCGGCGTGATCGACATTCTGCGGCTGATGGGAGCCGACCTGGATATCCTCAATTCCCGCATGATCGGCGGAGAGCCGGTCGCGGATGTACGTGTCCGTTCCAGCGGGCTGCGGGGCGTCGCCATTCCGGAACATCTTGTGCCGTTGGCGATCGACGAGTTCCCGGTGTTGTTTGTAGCCGCCGCGTGCGCGGAGGGGGAAACGATCCTGACCGGTGCCGAAGAGCTGCGCGTCAAGGAGAGTGACCGCATCCAGGTGATGGCCGATGGTCTGAGGATACTGGGTATCGATGCGATGCCGACCGCTGACGGGATGCGCATCCGTGGCGGCCGCATCCATGGTGGCCGGGTCGATGCGAAGGGTGATCATCGGATCGCCATGGCTTTCTCGATCGCGGCGCTGAGGTCGGACGATGCGATCCAGATCGATGACTGCCGGAACGTTTCCACATCGTTTCCGGAGTTCGTCGAGTTGGCCCGCTTGGCTGGATTGGGCATCACCGCGCACGACGAGGCGGTATCGTGAACGATCCGGTACCCGTTTTCGCGATCGACGGGCCAAGCGGCGCCGGTAAGGGAACCGTGAGCCGGGCGATAGCACGCCGGTTGGGTTGGAACTTTCTGGATAGCGGCGCGATTTACCGGGCTGTCGCGCTGGCGGTCGACGGAAACGGCATCGACCCGGCCGACGAGGTCGCCGTGGCGGAGTTGGCACGGACCGTCGATCTGGAATTTTCTTCTGACGAGATTCCATGCATCCGCCTCGATGGGCGTGACATTACCGACCGGCTGCAGACGGAAACCTGCGGCAGCATCGCATCCAGGATCGCTGCGTTGCCGGCGGTCAGACAGGCGTTGCTGCAGAGGCAGCGTGACTTCCGGCGGCCACCGGGTCTGGTCGCCGATGGTCGCGACATGGGCACGATCGTGTTTCCCGATGCACGCTACAAGGTCTTTTTGACCGCCAGTGCCGCGGTCCGCGCAGAGCGGCGGTATAAGCAGTTGAAAGAAAAAGGCCTGGATGTTAACCTTCCACGCTTGACGAGAGAAATCGAGGAGCGGGACCGGCGCGACCAGTCTCGCACCGAGGCGCCATTGAAGCCAGCGGAAGATAGCGTATTGATCGATTCCTCCGCCATGGGTATCCACGACGTCATCGAAGCATGCCTCCGTTTGCTGAGTTCTTCCTGACGCTGCCGGATGCCTTGAACTAGCAGGTCTTGCCGTTGATTTCGGCAGGGTATTATCAATCCATTAACTGAGTGAGACGCGTCCGATCGTCGATCGGCCGGAAAAGATTTATGGGCGAAAGCTTTGCGGAACTGTTTGAAGAGAGTCTATCCAAGGCGGAAATGCGCGCCGGCAGTATCGTTACCGGTATGGTGGTCGATATCGGCTCGGATGTCGTGGTGGTCAATGCCGGCCTGAAGTCGGAGGGTGTCATCCCGCGCTGGCAGTTCCTGAACGAGAATGGGGAACTCGAAGTGCAGGTTGGCGACGAGGTGGACGTCGCGCTGGACATGATCGAGGATGGGCTCGGTGCCACGCTGCTTTCGCGTGACAAAGCCAAGAAGATGCGGGCGTGGAGCGATCTCGAGCAAGCCTTCGACACGAATGCTACGGTTACCGGCCGCATCGTCGGCAAGGTTCGCGGCGGCTTCACCGTCGCCGTCGGCGCGCTGCGGGCATTTCTGCCTGGCTCGCTGGTGGATGTCCGACCGGTGCGGGATACATCGTTCCTCGAGAATCGTGACCTGGAATTCAAGGTCATCAAGATCGATCAGAAACGCAACAATGTCGTGCTCTCGCGTCGTGCGGTCGTGGAATCGGAGTACAGTGCCGAGAAGGAAGCGCTGCTCGAGAACTTGAAGGAAGGGGCGATCATCACCGGCGTAGTGAAGAATTTGACCGACTACGGCGCCTTCATCGATCTGGGCGGCATCGATGGCTTGCTGCACATCACCGACATGGCCTGGAAGCGGGTACGCCATCCGTCCGAAGCCGTTCAAATCGGTCAGGAACTCCAGGTCAAGGTGCTGAAGTACGACCAGGAGAAGAACCGCGTCTCTCTGGGCCTGAAGCAACTCGGCGAGGATCCCTGGGTCAACATTTCGCGCCGTTACCCGACCCACTCGCGCTTGTTCGGCAAGGTCAGCAACCTTACCGACTACGGTTGCTTCGTCGAGCTGGAGGAGGGTGTCGAAGGATTGGTCCACGTATCGGAAATGGATTGGACCAACAAGAACGTCAATCCTAGCAAACTGGTTCAGCTCGGTGAAGAAGTCGAGGTCATGGTGCTGGACATCGATGAAGATCGCCGTCGGATTTCGCTGGGCATGAAGCAGTGCAAGCCGAATCCTTGGGAAGAATTCGCTGCACTGCACAAGAAGGGCGACCGTATCCGCGGCAGCATCAAGTCGATCACCGACTTCGGTATTTTCATCGGGCTCGATGGCGGTATCGATGGCCTCGTGCATTTATCCGACATTTCCTGGTCGGTGCCCGGCGAGGAAGCCATACGCAATTACAAGAAGGGCGATGAGGTCGAGACGGCGGTGCTTGCGATTGACCCGGAGCGCGAGCGTATCTCACTGGGTATCAAACAACTCGAGCAGGACCCCTTCCAAAATTATTTGGCAACCAACGAGAAAGGCACCATCGTCCAGGGTGTTGTCAAGGAAGTGGACGCCAAGGGGGCGGTGATCTCTTTGGCGGACGGCGTCGAGGGTTATCTCAGGGCATCCGAAATTCAACGTGATCGCGTCGAGGATGCGAGAAGCGTGCTGAGCGTGGGTGATTCGCTCGAAGCGAAGTTCATTGGTGTGGACAAGAAGAACAAGACGATTTCGCTGTCGATCAAAGCCAAGGACCAAGACGAAGAAACCGCGACGATCAAAGACTACACGCATGCGGCTCCCGCGGCGACGCCGACTTTGGGCGATATCTTCAAGGAGCAGATGGAGAACAAGTAGTTCCGCGATGTATTGATTGGAGGGGGCATCCGGGGATGCCCCCCTGCTTTTCCTGCCGATGAAAGTGACCAAATCCGAACTTATCGAATCGCTGGCGAACCGATTTCAGCAGTTTTCCCATCGCGAGATCGAGCAAGCGGTCAAGGCATTGATCGAGTATATGAGCGAAACGCTGTCGTCCGGGGACCGTATCGAAATCCGCGGGTTTGGAAGTTTCTCTCTTCATCACCGCCCTCCACGTCTGGGGCGTAACCCGAAGACCGGAGAGTCCGTGCCGCTCGAGTCGAAATACGTTCCGCATTTCAGACCGGGTAAGGAATTGAGGGACCGGGTGAACGGCGGGCGCAGCTGAGGTCGGCTGAACCAAGTGCCTTTGTGCGTGAACGCCAGAACTTGCCGTGTAAGGGGCATACCGCCGGTTTCGGCTTCAGGCGCAGGGAAATCGAGTTCGGGTAATTGATCCCGCGTTGACTGCCGTATCCCGAACCGCGCACTCCCCGGTTTCCTTTTGTGATCGGGCCAGTTCGAGCAGTCGGGTGGTGATTCCTACCCGTACAAGGGGCACGTCTACCGCCAGTACAGGCCCGCCGCGGTACATTTTATCTTCTCTACCGATTGCATCGGACGCCTACACGCTCGGGACGGACTATACCGTGCGTGCGGGTGACCACACCGCGAGTTTCACCCGTTCGCGTTGCCATTCACGGGCGCTGCTGTTGCGCCCCATCTCGAATGCACCATGCTTGAACTGTTAGCCTTGCTGCTACCGATCGCTGCCGCGTCCGGCTGGTACGCCGCTCAGCGACGGTACCGGCCGGACTACTTGATGCGGCGCGGAGAAACCGTCCATGAGTCGTATACACGTGGCGTGGGATACCTGCTTCAGGACAAAATCGAGGAAGCGCTGGAGGCACTTTCGCCAGTCATCCAGACCGATCCAGAAGGACTGGAACTTCGCCTGGCAGTCGGGCACCTGTTCCGAAAGAGAGGACAGGTCGAGAAGGCTCTTGCGGTGCATGAGAGCCTGGCGGAGCACCCAACTTTGACGACGGAACAAGCCGAGTTCGTTTCGTACCAACTCGGTCTGGACTACTTGGCGGCCGGCTTGCTGGACCGCGCCGAAGAGGTATTCAAGATGCTGCTCGATTCCGAGCGGTACCGCCCGGAAGCACTCTGTCAGTTGTTGAAGATCTATCAGCGGGAAAGCGACTGGTGGAAGGCTATCGACTGCACTCGAGAACTTCGGAGGCTGAAGAAGCTACCCAACAACCGGGAGACGATCGCCCAATTCTATTGCCAGCTTGCTGCCAGGTCCGCCGGTGCCGGCGACAACGCCGAGGCGAGACGATTACTGCAATGCGCACTGGATGATGATCCGCAATGCGTCAGGGCGACGCTGGCTATCGGTAAGCTGTGGATGGAAGAGGAGAAGTGGACGGAGGCGCTGGCGGTGTTCGCACGGGTGGAGGAACACGATCCGGCGTTCATTTCCGAGGTTCTCGACGACATGGCTGTCTGTTTTCGGCGGCTGCAGCGCGAACGAGATCTGATGTCCTATCTCCGTCGCGTCTACTTCGTTCATGGCTGTGAGGATGCCGCTTGCCTGCTCGTGGAATTGCTCGAACGTTCGGAGGGCGTTGCCGCAGCAAAGCGATTTCTGCATGAGGCGCTTGCTGGTGAGCCATCATTGAAACTTTCCCGCAAACTTTTGCTGCTGCTGTGTCGCACCGCTACCGTATCCGAAGGTCCGGCCTTGCACCTGATTGCCCGATCCATTCCGGAACAGGCTGCCGATCCGGTGAAATACTGGTGTTGCCGTTGTGGGTTTCAGGCAAGAGAACTGCACTGGAATTGTCCATCCTGTCACGGTTGGGAGACCATCAAGCCAAAGCAGTGACCCCTCTCACACCTTTGGCATTCACTCCGCATTCCGCCGAGCATTCCCGGCTGCGATCCGCTGCTCTGGACTAACTTTAATCGCGTTGACTCGTGTACCGATCGGGTCACGGAAGGTTTTTCAGTTGTCCAGCTATCGGAGGCTATCATGAACAAGTTTATTCGCCTCATCGTCTCATTACTGTTCGCCCTTGGTTCTGCTCTGGCTCTCGCAGAACCCTTGGACATCAACACGGCGAGCGCCGAACAGTTGTCTCAGGTGATGGTCGGTGTCGGGAAGGTCAAGGCTGCGGCGATCGTCAAGGATCGCGAACAGAATGGGCAATTCAAGTCCGTTGACGATCTGACACGGGTCAAAGGCGTCAAAGCGAATACCGTGGAAAAGAATCGGGATAAGATCACCGTGGGGCAGGCGAATGCCGAGCCCTCCGAGCCTGCCAGAAAGTAGTGAAATACCCCCGTTTCGAATACGGCCCCTTCGGGGGCCTTTTTTTGTCCCCAGCAGGGTCGTGGCGCTCGCGGTAATCACGTAACCGACGACTGACTCAAGCAATAGCGGCTCCACGCGTTCCGGCGTCAGCGTCCCCCGGCCAGCCGGCGACGATGCACGGGATATCTCATTGTCAGTGCGATCCGAGCGTTCCAGTGCTTTGGCAAATCCTTGGATTCATGCCAAAATTAGCCCCATTTGGGCGCGGTTGCGGCCATACGCTGGGGGAAGCGGACGGATGCGAAGACTGGTCTGTAACATCCTTGGGAGTGGAATCTTGCTGGTATGTGCCAGGGATTCCGTGGCTGACATCTACAAGTTTGTCGACGGGTCCGGACATGTGTTTTACACCGATCGGCCGAGTCACGCCGGATATCGGAGAATCATTCGAACCCCGATCAGTAACATATCTACAGGGGTAGCGAATTCCAGGGGCTTGGAATCGGCCTCGAGTGCAGTGCCGGCGCGTCACGGAACATCCTCGTCCTTCGTGGAGAAGCGGCGCGCGACGTTTGCCGGTCTGATCAATTCCGCAGCCGACCGGTACCGACTCGACCCCGCCTTACTGCATGCGGTGATTCGTGCGGAATCTTCCTATAACCCGAACGCCGTCTCTGACAAGGGCGCCGTGGGGCTGATGCAGTTGATGCCGGCCACGGCTTCCCGCTACGGCGTGCGAGATCGACTCGATCCGGTCGAAAACATCAATGGCGGAGCACGCTATTTGAGCGATCTTCTGGACATGTTTGCATCGAACATCAAGCTAGCCGTAGCTGCCTACAATGCAGGCGAAAATACCGTCAAGCGACACGGCTATCAAGTGCCGCCGATACAGGAAACGCAGGACTATGTCGTTCGTGTGTTGGACTATTATCGTCGGATGAACTGACGGTTTCAGCCGACACATTCGCGGATCACGCCGGTGCGCGTTGATGCACCGAAGCACGGCCTACTCCTTACAGTGTGGCGGGGTGCCGTCAGCAGGAGAGGCGTAGAGCACCGATGACGTCTCGTCAAGGGTCGGCCTAGGTCGAAATCTCCGAGCGGAAGCGTGGGATTGTGTCGCCATTTTTTGCGAAACCTGACGGGACATCCCAGTCACCCTC
>CAZXXC010000004.1:0-81017 GCA_964644665.1 uncultured Methylococcaceae bacterium | reverse complement strand
CTTTCAATCGCTTGGACAGAAAATCCATTTCAACGTTTAACGCAGACATAGCCAAGGAAATCGCCCGGCGACTCGGCACCAGCCCTGAAACCGTCAAGAAACATCTGAAAGGCGCATTCGAACGGTTTGGCGTGCACAACCGCCTGCAGTTGCTGATGCAGGTCGGCAGCCAATCGCAATAGCCGAGCAATCCAGTCCGGGTATGGCCCATTGCGCGTCGAGTCCGCGGACGGTGATCTTGCAAGAAGGAACCGGTTCGCTCTTTGTGGCATGAGGGCGACCACGCCGCGATATTCGCATGTTTATCGCGCGTCAACGGTTGGGCGGGTCATACCGCCTCTTGAATTCGCGGCGATGGGGTTGCCGCGGAACGTGTCGGCGCTCGGTTCATCTGGTAGCCATGCCGGTCGATACCCTCCTGGAATTTCCGCTCGACGCCAAAGCCGTCACACGGCCGGCCTTGGCTCCCGGTTCGTCGCCGCGCCGTGGCACCCCTACCGCGCGGATCAGCCCGGCTATTGACGGGCCGGGTCAGTAAATCGCCGCCACTGCGGCGATCCGGAACAGTATTCCCGATGCAACGGATTCTCGCTTGATGATGGCCAGGCGAGCCAAAGCTGTTGGTGGGCTGGTTCAATCGCGAGAACGACCGGGTTCCCGGTGTGCCACTCTTCGCGTATCGAACTCGCCGCGCAACTCCGGAAATACTGACGCCGGGAGTGGGTAATGGCTAACCAGTGTACGCGGCAAATCGTGTCAGCATCAGGCTGCGATGCCCGAATTCAGTCGCCTCCGCATCGCGCTGCAGCACCGTTGAAACGCACCACCCCGGAGGGTCATGCCATGGTTCCTCTCGTCCGTTACCAGCAGAAAGGGCTGGCTGCCGCTCGACACGCGGGAGCCGGTTGGTCACTCGCGTTATTCATGTTTACGGTGATCGTACCGATTGCAGCGGCAATCCCGTTCCGCGACGTCATGGCGCAATCCGTCGACCATGCGCTGCCCGGTCGGTTCGGCCGCATGTTTCCGGATCTGCCGCCATTCGCCGACGCCAGCGACGCGGTGCGGGCGGCGCTGATGGAACTGGGAAAGCCCGGCGGGCTGATGGATGCCAGGGACGACCTCGGCAGGTCACCGGCCGACCTGATCGTCGATCCGCAACTCAGCATCAACAACCCGAACAATCCCACGCACACCGCCGGAACGACGTTCGTGGGTCAGTTTCTGGACCATGACATCACCTTCGATACGAACTCACGATTGGGTGCGCCGACACGTCCCTCGAACGCACCGAACGCACGCACCCCGGCCTTCGACCTGGATTCGGTCTACGGCGACGGACCCGCCGGTTCGCCGTTGCTCTACGAACCGGATGACCGAGCCAAGTTTCGGGTAGAAAGTGGCGGCCTGTTCGAAGACCTGCCGCGCGACGGCAGCAATACGGCGATCATCGCCGACCCGCGCAACGACGAGACCTTGATCATCGCCGGACTGCAGGCCGCGTTCCTGCGGTTCCACAACCGGGCGGTGGACTGGGTCCGGTCGCAGGACCCTTCGGTCTCGTCCAACGATGCCTTCCGGAAGGCCCATCGACTCACGCTCCGGCACTACCACTGGATGATCCTCCACGAATTCCTGCCGCTCATCGTCGGCCAGGAAATGGTGCGCGACATCCTGGACAACGGCCGCCGGTTTTACATTCCCGCGAAGGGGCGTGCCTATATCCCCGTGGAGTTCCAGGTGGCCTACCGCTTTGGCCACAGCATGGTGCGGCCCTCCTACCGGGCCAACCTGGCCGGCGACCATGGCCAGCCGTTCTTCGGGATGATCTTTCTGCCGGCGCAGGAAGGAAAATCCGATCCGAGCGATCTGCGCGGCGCCGCAAGGGCATTGCGGCGATTCGTCGGCTGGCAGACCTTCTTCGATTTCGGCGACGGCGAGGTGAAACCAAACAAGAGGATCGACACCAAGATCTCCACGCCGCTGTTCGACCTTCCGCTGCAGACGATCCCATCGGGCGAACCGCCCACCTCGCTCGTGCAACGGAACCTGCTGCGGCACTTGACCTGGCAACTGCCATCCGGCCAGAGCATCGCCGACCGGATGGGTGTGCCAGCGCTGACCAGCGAAAGCCTTGCGGAAGCCAAGGCAATCCATCCATCGTTCGATGTCTCGACGCCGTTCTGGTACTACCTCCTGAAGGAAGCCGAGATCAAGGCGGAGGGCCTGCACCTCGGGCCGGTGGGTGGCCGAATCGTCGGCGAGGTGCTGATCGGTCTGCTGCAGACCGATCCGGCGTGTTACCTGAATGCCCAGCCGGGCTGGATACCGGTGTTGCCGACCCGGACCGGGAACCCTCGGGATTTCCGTATGGTCGATTTCCTGACCTTCGCCGGCGTCGATCCGGGTAGCCGCGGGCAGTGACGGGCAAAATAGCGCGGGTGCCGGCGAACGTGGGGCAGGCCGCGCACCGTCCTGCCGGTGCACCTCCGTCGCACGGTCCCCGGTATCAACGCGGCCGCGTGGAGGAAAGTTGTCTGGGATGTGGACACGGGCCGGACGCGGCCGATCGAAGCCCGAGCACATACACCAGGCGGCCGACCGCTTTGTGGCACAATAACCAGGATTCGTCCGGACATCCCCGCTCGGCCGCCGTGACGCGAGGCGCACCGGGGCGGGGAACGCCGGGCCTGTGTCGGGCGTGCCATGGCCACCGTCGGTGGAAATCGGGCCCCGCCGCTGGTGTGGTGATCGAATTTGGCCAGTTGGTAACTCACAACTCCTTCAGCCATTGATTCTGAAAAGGGATCGGGCGAGGTTCGGGCCAGACCTCGTTGCGATCCGCAAGCACCCCGATGAACCCTGCCACTGTCCGAATCCTGCTGGCCTCCGGCTCGCCCCGCCGTCGTGAATTGCTGAACCAACTCGGCGTCTGCTTCGAGCAGATCCCGGTGGCTGTCGATGAAACGCCGCAACCAGGTGAGTGCGCGGAACTCTATGTGCAGCGTGTCGCCGCGCAAAAATCCCTGGCGGGACTCGAAGCGAGCGGCGGTTTGCGGCCAGTGCTGGCTGCCGATACCGAGGTGGTGATCGACGGGGATGTGCTCGGCAAACCGCGCGATCTCGCTCATGCGATCTCTCTGCTGACACGGCTCGCGGGACGAACGCATCGCGTATTGAGCGCCGTGTCATTGCGGCAGGGCCGGAACCATTGGAGTGCGATGAGCGAGAGCTTTGTCAGCTTGCGGGATCTCGATCCGGACGAGATCGCGGCTTACTGGGCGACCGGCGAACCGCACGACAAGGCCGGCGCCTATGCGATCCAGGGGCGGGGGGCGCTGTTCATCGGCCGCCTCGAAGGCAGCTATTCCGGGGTGATGGGCCTGCCGTTGTTCGAGACCGCGCAACTGCTCGCGCACGTCGGTATCGACGCGCGCAGCTTGTTTGATTCCGCCCGGGTGACCGATGAGTGACGACATCCTGATCAATGTGACGCCGCCCGAGACGCGCGTGGCGATCGTCGAAAACGGCGTGTTGCAGGAAGTGCTGATCGAGCGCAAGCGCAAGCGAGGTCTGGTCGGGAACATCTACAAGGGCAAGGTGTGCCGGGTGCTGCCGGGGATGCAGGCGGTGTTCGTGGACATTGGACTGGAGCGGGCGGCGTTCCTGCATGTCGCCGACCTGAGCCCGGCGGAGCGCGAGAAGGCGCTGGATGGCGAGATCGAGCGCATCCTGCACGAGTCCCAGGAGATCGTGGTGCAGGTGGTCAAGGATCCGCTCGGAACCAAGGGGGCTCGTCTGACCACGGACATTTCGATTCCGTCCGTGTATCAGGTGTACATGCCGAACGCCAAAGCCTGCGGCGTCTCGCAGCGGATCGAGTGCGAGCGCGAGCGTACCCGGCTGCGCGCATGTCTCGAAGGCTTCCAGCGGGAGCACGGCGCCACCGGCGCGTTCATCGCGAGGACCGCGGCCGAGGGCATCGACGATGCGGCGCTGCGCGCCGATATGCTGTTTCTGCTGAAACTCTGGAACTCGATCGCGCAGCGCGCCCGCACCGCGAAGTACAAGACGCTGCTGCACGAAGATCTGCCGCTGGCGATGCGAGTCTTGCGCGATCTTCACCGTTCCAAGGCGGAAAAGATCCGCGTCGATTCCAGGGAAAGCTACGGCCGGATGATCCGGTTCGCGCGCGAATTCGTCCCGGAGATCGCGCCGATGATCGAGCATTATTCCGGCGAGCGGCCGTTATTCGATCTCTACGGCGTCGAGGACGAGATCCAGAAGGCGCTGGAGCGCCGGGTATTGTTGAAATCGGGCGGCTATCTGATCTTCGATCAGACCGAAGCGATGACCACCGTGGACGTGAATACCGGTGCATTCGTCGGCGGTCGCAATCTCGAAGAGACGATCTTCAAGACCAATCTCGAGGCGGCTCAGGCGATCGCCCGCCAGCTCCGCTTGCGGAACCTCGGCGGCATCATCATCATCGATTTCATCGACATGCAGGACGAGGACCACAAGCAGCAGGTGTTGCAGGCGCTGGAAAAGAACCTCGAGAAGGATCACGCCAAGAACACGCTCAGCGAGGTGTCCAGCCTGGGATTGGTCGAGATGACCCGCAAACGTACCCGGGAGAGTCTGGAGCATACGCTGTGCGAACCGTGCCCGGCGTGCGGAGGGCGCGGCGTGCTGAAGACCGCGGAGACGGTTTGTCTCGAAATCTTCCGCGAAATCATTCGCGAAGTGCGTCAGTACAATGTGCAGGAACTTTTGGTGCTGGCGTCGAACGAAGTGGTGGAAAGACTGCTGGACGAGGAGGCGGACATGCTTTCGGAACTGCGGTCGTTTCTCGGTGTGCAGATCAAGTTCCGCGCCGAAGCGCAGTACACGCAGGAACAGTATGACATTGTGTTGCTCTAGCGGCCGCCCCGCGATTCGCTGTTGAAGTCGTCGGTCCGCACGATTCGGCGCTTCGCGGCCAATGGGGCGGCAGTTTGTCTGGTCGGGATCGCGCTGCTGCTCAGCGTCACCCGCTTCTGGCTGTTGCCTCGCATGGCCGGTCAGCGTCCGGAGTTGGAGCGTGAGATCGGGCGCCTGATCGGCGAAACGGTGTCGATCAGCGCGGTCAGTGCCCATGTCCGCGGCCTGTACCCCGAGTTGGTACTGACGGATTTTCGTATCGTCGATGTCGCCGGCGGGGAGGGCATCCGCTTCCAATCGGTGCGTGTCGGCATTCATCCGTTGGAGTCGCTGCTGAGGCGCCGGCTGGCACCGATGTGGGTGACGATTCATGGCACCCGGCTTTCGCTGCGGCGCGATGCGGACGGAAGCTTCGCAGTCCTGGGTCTCACGGTACTCGATCATCCGCCGGCCTGGATCCTGGCCGCCGAGCGCATCGAACTGCTGGGCAGCCATATCGAGTGGCAGGATCTGCAGCGCGGGCGTCCGCCGATCGACCTGGGTCGCGCCGATCTTCGGCTGTCCAACGCCGGTGAGCACCACCGGCTGAGTCTGTCGACCCGATGGGGCGAGGTAGACGAGGGCGGCTTGCAGGTCCGTGCCGACCTCGTCGGGAACCTGTTCCGGCGGGATCGGTGGGGCGGACGCATCTACGCCGAGAGTGCCGGGATGGATGCGGCGCGTCTGAACGCGCTGGTTCCCGGCGTCTCCCGGCTGCGGTCCGGAGCCGTTGGATTCCGCATCTGGAGCGACTGGAGCGGGGGCGAGATGACCCGTCTCGCCGGCCGGATCGACTTGCGGCAGCCGACGCTGGTGTTGTCCGATCCCTCCGACGGGTCCGCCGGCCTGAAGTTGGCCGGCCTGGAAAGCTGGTTCCGCTGGCGCGACGCCGGTACGGTGTCGCTGCTGGAGTTCGACGGCCTACGGGTGTCGCCGGCGACCGGGTCGGCCGGGCCGGCGTCAAGAATCGCCCTGGGGCTGGAACGGAACGCGGCCGGCCAAGTCGTGTCCTGGCGTGCTGCGGTCTCGCGCCTCCGGCTGGACGATGTTGCGATCGTGCCGGACGCGTTGGCGATGCTGCCGGTTCCGGTCCGCGCGTCGATCCGGGACGCTGCGCCGCAGGGTGAACTCCGCGATCTCAAGCTGGTGTATCGGACCCGCTCCGATCGCCCACCGCGATTTGCCTTCTGCGGCGAACTGTCGGATTTCCGGGTCAACGCGACGGCTGCCATCCCGGGCCTGTCCGCGGTCGCCGTACGCGCCTGCGGCAGTGACCGTGCCGGACACCTGACGCTGCGGAGTGCCCGGTCTGAACTGGCGGCACCGATGATCTGGAGTCAGCCGGTGCGGGTCAGGCAGGCGCAGCTCGGCGCCCGCTGGAGACGGACCGCTCGTCTGCTGCGAATCGAATCGGACCGATTCATGCTGGCGACGCCGGACTTCACGGCGCGTGGACGGGGTGCGGTCGAACTGCCGGACGATCCCGCGGCATCGCCGCGGCTCGATCTGCAGTTCACGGTTTCCGAGGTCGGGGTACGCGACATGCTGCCGTATCTTCCGGATGTCGGGTTCCCGGCGACGGCCCGCTATCTGACGACCGCGTTGACCGCCGGAAGGATCATGGGTACCGCGGTTCGCGTGCAGGGGCCGATCTCGAGGTTTCCGTTCGCGAGCCGCGAGGGAAACTTCGAGGCGGTTCTGGACATCCGCAATCTGGATATGCTCTACAGTGCCGAATGGCCCGCGGTTCAGGGCATCGATGGTCGCCTTCGTTTTTCAGGCGACCGTGTGGAATTCGCTGCCGACACGGGGCGCACCGGCAACGGAGAAATCGCGAAGCTCAGGGCCAGCGTGCCCAGCCTGCTTCGGGAGCCGCGGCTGATCGTGGACGGGCTGGTTCGCGCTGGGGTCGCCGACACGCTGGACTTCATGCGGCGCACGCCGCTCCGTCGCCGGCCCGACCGTTTGTTACAATGGGGCAGTTGGTCCGGAAACGTCGAGATCGGGATCGGCCTCGATATCCCGCTCGAGGACGAATCGGCTCCGGTAGGCGTCGTGGGATCGGCGAGACTGAAGGACGCCGCGCTCGTATTCGGGGAGCTTCGGGTCGCCGTGGGCCCATTGACCGGCGACCTGGCTTTCACCGGTTCCGGCTTGAAAGATCTGCGACTGTCCGGGGCCGTTCTGGGCGAGCCGGTGACGATCGCGGCCGCCAGCCGGGAACACGGTCTCGAGGTCCGCGCCGACGGACTGACGCGTACGTCGACCCTGAGAAACGCCTTCGACTCGGACATCTGGCGTGTGCTGGATGGTGCCGGTGCCTATCGACTGGAGGTCGAACTCGGCTCCTCATCGGAGTCCGCAGCGCCCAAGGTCGACTGGCGACTGCAGTCGGACTTGCGTGGCGTTCGGGTGAATCTGCCCCCACCACTCGGCAAGGCAGCGGAAACGCCGTCCGTGCTGGAGGTTTCGGGGCGGTTCGAGCCCGGGAACAGAGTGCCGATGCGCCTGTCCTACGATCACCAGTTGCAGGGGGCATTGGTCTGGTCGAAGGGGCCCGGAGGATGGCGATTGGCTCGGGCGCAAATCGCGCGGGGCTGCGAACTTCCGGAAGCCGGAGGGGCTGACGGCATCAAGGTGGTCGGCCGGTTCGGGCGCCTCGACGCCGACGATTGGGAGGAATCGGTCCGAACGTTCGGCAGTGATGCCGGGGATAAATTGCGGCGGTGGGCGCGCTGGGAAGCCGACCTGGCGGCGCGCGAGCTGGTATGGGCCGGGCACCATCTGGGCGCCGTCAATCTGACGGCGGTGAAACAGCCCTCCGGCTGGCACGGCAGCATCGGCGGAGATCTGGCGTCCGGCCGGATTTCGTGGGAGGAGAAGAAGAACGGTTATCCGCTGCTGGAGCTGGATCTCGAACGGCTGGCGATTCCACGGTTCGCCGGCGGCAAGACGAAGCCGTCCGGCCTCGCGGTGACCGATTCCCGCACCTTGCCCGGGGTCCATCTGCGCAGCCGCAGGGTGCTGTGGAAGGGAGTCGACCTGGGCGAACTGAACCTGAGCGCGGAACGGCAGTCACTGGGTCTGATGCTGAAAGTCGCGGAACTGAAAGGCGATCAGCACCGATTGAATGTCTCCGGCGACTGGCTGGCCAGCGCAGGCAAAGGCAGGATGCGGCTGAACGGTCGCGCGACGGCCGACAGTCTGGGGGATTTCGCCGAACGTCTGGGTGCCGGCTCCAAGATCAAGGACACGCGCTCGGTCGTCGATTTTCAACTGAGCTGGCCCGGATCGCCACTCGACTTCCGGCTGCCGGTTTTGTCCGGCGACGTCGCCCTGCGCATGGAGGAAGGGACATTGCTGCAGGTCGATCCGGGGTGGGGTCGGATGTTCGGCTTTCTGAGTCTGAGCAGCGTCTGGCGGCGTATCAATCTGGACTTTCGGGATCTGGTGACCGATGGGCTGGCCTACGACCGCATCGAGGGAAAGTTCCGGATCGCAGACGGCAAGGCCGTCACCAGCGGGTTTCTGGTCGACGGGGCCGCGACACGCATCGTGATCGACGGTAGTGCCGACCTGGCGGCCGAAACCCTGGACCAGATCGTCACGGTGATCCCCAGAACCAGTGTTGCATTGCCGATCGCGGGGACGCTCGCGGGCGGTCCGGCGGTCGGAGCGGCCATTTTTGTCGCCCAGGAACTGGTGGGCGAACATGTGGACAGCATTACCGCCACCCGCTACCAGGCGACCGGGCCGTGGGGTAATCCGACCCTAAAAAAGGTGGAAGGCAATATGCCGATGGAATTGTTGGGACGCGCCTGGTCGGGCCTGAAAGGGCTGTCCGGCAGCGGAAAAGTCAGTGAGGAACAAAGAAAATGAGCAAGGTGATGTGCGCGGCCGTCCAGATGGCATCGAGTCCCAATGTGGGCGCGAACCTGCTCGAGGCGGGGCGGTTGATCGAGAAGGCGGCGGCGGAGGGCGCACGTCTGGTGGTGCTCCCGGAAAACTTCGCGATGATGGGAATGCACGATGCGGACAAGCTGGCCGCCGCGGAACAGGACGGCAGCGGGCCGATTCAGGATTTCCTGGCGAAAGCCGCCGAGCGCTTCAAGCTGTGGCTGGTCGGTGGCACGCTGCCGATCCGGGTGGAAGGAAAGAACCTGGTCCGAGCCAGTTGCCTGGTCTACGATGACCAGGGGCGGCGCGCCGGTCGTTACGACAAGATTCACCTGTTCGATGTCGATGTACCCGGAACCAGCGAGAGCTACCGGGAATCGGCTACCATTGAAGCCGGCGATCGGTCGCTGATCGTGGACACACCTTTCGGCAAACTTGGCATCGCGATCTGCTACGACCTCCGGTTCCCGGAACAATTCCGCCAGATGGCGGAGACCGGGCTCGATGTCCTGGCGGTACCGTCGGCCTTCACCGCGCGGACCGGCGCGGCGCATTGGGAACTCCTGGTGCGTGCGCGGTCCGTAGAGAATCTCTGTTATACGATCGCGTCCGACCAGGGCGGATTCCACGTCAACGGTCGCGAGACTTACGGTCACAGCATGATCGTCGACCCGTGGGGCAATACCTTGGCGTTCCTGCCCACCGGCGCCGGCGTCGTCTGCGCGGAAATCGACCCGGAGCGCCTCAGCAAGGTTCGTACCGCGTTTCCGGTGCTGGCGCACCGTCGGCTGTGGTGTCGGTAACCGGTCTTCGCGACGCGAGCAACCCCCATGCTGGAACCGACACCGATGAACGATCTGTCAGCAGCCCGCGACACGCTGGCCCTCGCCCAGCAGGCGATCCTTGATCCCGCCGAAATCGGCGTTCGCGACCTCGAACGCGTGCTGGCCGTGCTGTTTTCCTCGTCGGTGGACGATGCCGATCTGTACCTGCAACAAGCACGCTTCGAATCCTGGACACTGGAGGATGGAATCGTCAAGGAAGGATCCCACAGCATCGATCGCGGCGCCGGGTTGCGGGCGGTCGCCGGCGAAAAGACCGGCTTCGCCTATTCTGACGAGATCGCGCTGCCGAGCCTGCTGGAAGCAGCCCAGCATGCGCGCGCGATCACTTGTAGCGGGCAACAGGGGCAGTGGGCTATCGGGCCGTGCGCCGGCACCGCGCCGCTGTATCGCGCGATTGATCCGGTGCCGTCGCTCAGCGAGATCGACAAGATCGCGCTGCTGCGCCGACTCGATGCCGAGGCGCGCGGAATCGATTCGCGGGTCGAGCAGGTCATCGTCAGTCTCGCCGGCGGTAGTTCCGCCGTGCTGGTGATCGGTCGCGACGGCGTGCTGCACGGGGACATCCGCCCGCTGGTGCGCATGAACGTCAGCGTGATCGTCCAACAGGGCGGCCGTCGCGAGCAGGGCAGTGCCGGCGGTGGAGCACGCAGCGACTATCGGTATTTCCTGGACCAGCAACGGGCGTCCGGCTACGTTCGGGAAGCCGTTCGTCAGGCATTGGTGAATCTCGAAGCCGCCGATTCACCTGCCGGGACGATGACCGTGGTGCTCGGGCCCGGCTGGCCCGGGGTGCTGTTGCACGAGGCGGTGGGACATGGCCTGGAGGGCGATTTCAATCGCAAGGGGACTTCCGCGTTCAGCGGGCGTCTCGGTGAGAAGGTCGCTTCGAGCCTTTGCACCGTGGTGGACGATGGGACGCTGCCGGAGCGGCGCGGTTCGCTGACGATCGACGACGAGGGCACCCCTTCGCAGCGCACCGTGCTGATCGAGGACGGTATCCTGAAAGCTTACATGCAGGACAAGCTGAATGCCCGGCTGATGGGTGCCGCTCCGACCGGTAACGGCCGTCGCGAGTCCCATGCCCACCTGCCGATGCCGCGGATGACCAACACCTACATGCTGGCGGGTCCGCATGCGCCCGAGGAAATCATCCGATCGGTACGTCGGGGGCTCTACGCGAAAAACTTCGCCGGGGGGCAGGTGGATATCACATCGGGCAAGTTCGTGTTCTCGACCAGCGAGGCCTATCTGATCGAAGACGGCCGGATCACCCGTCCGGTGAAGGGGGCGACCCTGATCGGCAATGGCCCGGACGTGCTGACCCGGGTCAGCATGGTGGGCAACGATCTGGCACTCGACAGCGGGGTGGGCACCTGCGGCAAGGAAGGCCAGAGTGTTCCGGTCGGCGTGGGTCAGCCGACCCTGCGCGTCGACGGGTTGACCGTCGGCGGTACCCGGGTGTGACGATCGAACCCGTGACCGGACATTCGCCCGCGGCGGCCACTCGCGGGTTCTGCGCCAAAACCCATGCTGTCGGCACCTGGACCGAACGGAGCCTTCACTGCGGGCGATCGGTCCGGACCGATTCCTGAATTCTCGGCTTTTTGGAGTGGGGCATCTTGGTGGACGGTATTCCTTCGGTAGTCGAACGGGCGCAACTGCAACGGCTGTGTTCGATGGTCGCGGAATGTCTGGACGAGGCGTGCCGGCAGGGTGCCAGCGCCGCCGAGGCCGGCATCAGCATCGACCGGGGCTTGTCCGTCTCGGTCCGACTCGGGGAAGTGGAGACGGTCGAACATCACCGCAGTCAAGGCATCGGTGTGACCGTCTACTTCGGCCGGCGGAAGGGTTCCGCGAGTTCCACGGATCTCGGATCCGCCGCGCGGCGCGAGACCGTCGCTGCGGCATGCCGAATTGCACGTCACGCGGCGGAGGACCCTTGCTCGGGGCTACCCGACGCCGAAACGCTGGCGACCGAGTTTCCGGACCTGGACGTCTATCATCCCTGGGATCTCGGCGCGCCGCAGGCGATCGACATCGCGTTGCGCTGTGAGCAGGCGGCCCGCGCCGTGAGCCCGCTGATCGCCAATTCCGAAGGCGCCAACCTGAATGTGTTCAAGGGCCTGCGTGTGCTCGGGAACAGCTTGGGATTTCTGCATGGTATGGCTAACAGCCGGCAAAGTCTCAGTTGTTCTGTGGTCGGCCGAGAAGGCGATGCGATGCAGCGTGACGGCTGGTGGACCGTTGCCCGGTCCGCGGACGATCTGGAAACTCCGGAGCAGGTGGGGCAGAAGGCCGCGGAGAGGACACTCCGGCGTCTCGGCGCCCGATCCCTGACCACTCGGCAGTGCCCGGTCATGTTTCTGGCCGATGTGGCCAGCGGTTTGCTCGGTCATTTCGTCGCGGCCATTCGCGGCGGCAATCTGTACCGAAAATCATCGTTCCTGCTGGACTGCCTGGGTCGCCCAATCTTTCCGCCGTTCGTGCGGATTCACGAGCAGCCCTACCTGAAGCGCGCGCTGGGCAGCACGCCTTACGATGCCGAGGGGGTCGTTACCCGATCACGTGATCTGGTGCGGGACGGCGTACTGCAATCCTACGTGCTGAGTACCTATTCGGCACGCAAGCTGGGGTTGACGAGCACAGGCAATGCCGGCGGCGTGCACAATCTGACTCTCGATGGCGGCGAACTGGACCTGGCCGGATTGCTGGAGAAGATGGATTCGGGACTGCTGGTCACGGAGACCTTGGGGCAGGGCGTCAACATCGTGACGGGGGATTACTCGCGCGGTGCGGCAGGATTCTGGGTGGAGAACGGCGAGATTCAGTACCCGGTCGAAGAGATTACGATTGCGGGCAATCTGCGCGAGATGTTTCGGGGCATCCTCGCCGTGGGTAACGATGTGGACCTCAGGGGAAATACCCGCACCGGTTCGATCCTGATCGAGCAAATGACGGTCGCAGGGCATTAGCGGCGGGTCGGTCAGGGGCTCGGCACGGCGGTTCCCGCTGCGCCGCCGGGGTCCGGATCAAGCTGGACCGTTCGTAAACGGTTCAGCCGTGTGATGTCCCAGTGCGCGATCGCCCAACCCAGGATTTCCGCGGGTGAGGCGAGTTCCAGTTCTGCCGACGGGTCCTGCCGTAGCAGGCGCAGCAACCGGTACAGTGTCCTCCCGGGCTGATCGATGGCCACCGGTGCGGCGAAGGACTGCTTGCTGAGTTTCTGACCGAGCACGTCGACCAGGACCGGTGTGTGGCAATAGGCGGGTGTCGGGAGCTTCAACAGGTTTTGCAGGTGGATCTGCCGTGGAGTCGAGTCGAGCAGGTCCGCCCCGCGAACCACCTCGGTCACTGCGGCATCGGCATCGTCCACGACCGTGGCCAGATGATAGCCGAACACGCCGTCCCGTCGCCGGATGACGAAGTCCCCAGTTTCCCGTTCCAGATCATGGGAAATGCGGCCGTGAAGACGGTCCGTGAAATGGATCACCGCATCGCTCGTGTTGAGGCGCATCGCATGCGATCGGTTGCGATGCTGCAAGCCTCGGGTGCGGCAATAGCCGGGATAAAGGGAGTGACCGGTCAGGAGCCGCCGGCTGCAGTCGCAGCCGTAGACCAGACCCTGTTGCAACAACCTGTCGAAGGCCTGGCGGTAGCGGTCGATGCGATTTCGTTGATTGCAGGCTTCGCCGTCCCAGCACAATCCGAACCGTTCCAGCGTGCGCTTGATCTGGTCGGCTGCCGTCGGGATCGAACGTTCCGGGTCGAGGTCATCGATGCGAAGCAGCCAGTGACCCTGTCGGGACCGCGCCTGCAGAAAACTGGACAGCGCGGCCAGCAGCGAACCCAGATGCAGGCTCCCGGTGGGAGAAGGCGCAAAGCGGCCCCGATACCGGTCGTTCGGGCGGGATTCCGGCCTGAAGGCTTCGGTCAAAGGTCCGCTGGCGAGGCGCTCAGCCTAGCTGCCTTTCGCGCAGTTCATCCAAGGTCTTGCAGTCGATGCACTGCGTCGCCGTGGGGCGGGCCTCGAGTCGCCGAAGTCCGATTTCCACGCCGCAGGTCTCACAATAGCCGTACTCGCCGCGTTCCAGATTTTCCAGCGCTTCCTCGATCTTCTTGATCAGCTTGCGTTCACGATCGCGCGTGCGCAACTCCAGGCTGAATTCGGATTCCTGAGTGGCGCGGTCGTTCGGGTCCGGAAAATTAGCGGCCTCATCCTGCATATGGTGAACCGTGCGGTCGACCTCCTGCATCAAATCGTCCTTCCAGTTATGCAGGATGCGCCGGAAATGTTCGATCTGCCCCTCGCTCATATATTCCTCCCCCTCCTTCGTTTGATAGGGCTCACAGCTGAAGGGGGGTGTCAAGACCACGTTCGCATTGCCCTTCGACATGCATCAACTCCTAAACCGTCCGAATTAAAAATCGCGTATTAGTAGCAAAATCCGGGCGGGCACGCAATAGGATTCATCTTCAAAGCCGCGGATGGCCGATCGGCCGCCGCCTTCCGCGCAGCGTCGGACAATCGGGCGTGTCCGCTCTTCCGGAGGATCGGTGTGCCGGGCAACGGATCGAGAGTTGACATCGCTTTGTCATCGGCGCAACCTCCGGGCGGTACGGCGAGTCCCTTGAAACTGCAACCCTTTTCCTTCGCCGCGCCGGTGGGGTGGAGACGATGCCGGGGAACTCGTTCGTGATCGATACACCGTGACGGTATCGCGTGGGCAGACATCGGCCCGGTCCATCAACAAGGAAGGCCGGGTTCATCCGGGGGGATGCCACCGCGTGGCGACGAGCCGCGTGACCCAAGGCCGGGCAGGTATCGGGCTTGGCGGCGGCCGGACATGCCTGGAGGGTATTGACGCGCCTAAAATGGTCGGGCATCCCGTAACGCGGGTGGCGACGCGGAATGCCCGTCACGGGAAGAGTGCACTTTGATGTTCCGGCATGGCGCTCTGCCGTGACCGGTCCGGTCTGCCAGTTTCTGGAGGGTTGTATGGACTATCTGATTTGGGTGGTGGCGATTGCTTTGTTCGGTTATGTGTTCTACGCGATGTTCACCGATCCGCCAAGCAGTGGCTGTCTTTCCGCGGACTTGGCCCGGGCTCTCGATGAGAAGCGGGCGGCGGAACGCTTGCGTCGCAAGGTTCCCCCGGTCGAAGTGGCCGCGCCTGTCGGTTCTCCGGCGGAACCGGCGGCGGTCGCCGCCCCGTCCGAGGAGCCCGCCGCCCCGTCTCCGGCACCAGCCGCCGATGTGCCGAGCGACATGCTGCGCAACCCGCTGACCGGCGAATCGGCCGCGGTTCCGACGAACTATCGCTTTGCGAAGCGATGGGTTAAGGAAGCCTTGGTCGCAGAGGGATTGCTGGACAAGGTCTATACCAATGCCGAACTGGAGGCCGGCGCAGCCGGAAAGGTTCGCGAAGCGCTCGCGGCGTTCAAGAAGCTGGCCAAGTACCGGGCCTGAAGGCCGCGCGATACCGGTCGATGCCGCGGTGTCGACGGCGGCACCCGGCCGCGATCCGGATCTGCCGGCGTGCTATGATTTCCGGCGTTTTCGCGATTCCTGTGGAAGTGCCGTGGAGATACTCATCGTCGACGACGATCCCGCCATCCGGCTGCTCCTGGGCAGCATTCTGCGCAAGCTGGATTATCGTGTGGTAGAAGCGTCGGACGGTCTCGAAGCTCAGCAGCTTCTACGGCAGCGTTCCATTCCGCTGGTGCTTTGCGACTGGAACATGCGCGAAATGACCGGGGTGCAGCTCTGCCGATGGATACGCGGCATTACGCCGACCCCGTATACCTATTTCATACTGCTGACCGGCCGCAACGACAAGCAGTCGCTGATCGAGGGCATGGAGGCCGGAGCCGATGATTTCCTGGTCAAGCCGATCGACCCAGGAGAATTGCGTGTCCGCTTGCGTGCCGGTGAGCGGGTGCTGCAACTGCAGCAGCAGTTGGCCGAGCGGAATCGGGCGCTCGAACGGATCAACAAGGAGTTGCAGCAGCAGTACGACAATCTTTGCCGGGACGTCGAGGCGGCCGCGAAGATCTACAGCAATCTCTGTCAGGACATCCAGGCTGCGGCGAAGCTGCAGCAATCGCTGTTGCCGGCGCCGGCCAGGGTCGGCTGCTATCAGGGAGACTGGCTGTTCCTGCCCGCCGCGATGTTGGCCGGCGACATGTTCGGATACTATCCGATCGACGACCGTCATCTAGCGTTCTTTCAGATCGATGTGGCGGGTCACGGAATACCGGCCGCGTTATTCTCCTTTTCGGTCAGCCAGACGCTGACGCCGGCCAAGGATGCCTACGGATTCCTGAAGCGTCCGCTATCGAAGCCGCCATTCTACACGTTGACGTCCCCGGCAACCGTGGCGCAGGAATTGAACCGCCATTTCGCATCGCGCGAGGATACCGAGATGTATTTCACGCTGGTGTACGGTCTGCTGAATCAGGAGACCGGCCGGGCGACGCTGGTGCAGGCCGGGCACCCGTATCCGCTGCGTTGGGACCGCGAACGCAGCAGAATCGAACGGATCGGTGCCGGCGGATTCGCAGTGGGCATGCTGCCCGGTCTGGACTATGAGACGGTGACGTTCGACATTCGGCCGGGCGACCGCTTGTTCGTGTATTCGGACGGTATCGTCGAGTGCGCCGATCCCGGAGGTCGACTCTACAGCCTCGAACGACTGGAATCCTTTTTGGCGGAGAACGCCCACTGCCATGCGCGCCAGTTGATGCGCGCACTGAAAGCGGAGCTGAAGGAGTGGCGGCAGAATGATCAGTTCGACGACGACATCAGTTTACTGATCTTGGAGCGGGATCCGGCATGACCGCTGCGCCCGATGGTCGGGAAGGGGCGGCGCGGCCGGCGGAGGGAGAATGCATGCGTATCCGATTCGACAGTTCACTGGACAACGTGGATCATGCCGCGGCGGCCATCCGTGACTGGTGCGAGGCGCGCGACTGGCCACCGAACCTGATCAGTCAGATTGAACTGGTCGTTGTGGAAGCGTTGACCAATGTCATCGTGCACGCCTACGATCAGCACGCCGGTCAGCCGATCGAGGTGTGCTGGTGGCCGGAACATCGGCGGCTGTTGATCGAAATCCGGGACAAAGGACAGCCGATCATCGAACTGCCGCCGGGCGAACTGCCTGATCCCGAGGCCGAGTCCGGGCGCGGCTGGTACATCATCCGGGCGCTGGTCGAGAGCATCGACTACCGGCGGGAACTGGAGGAGAACGTCCTGCTGCTTGGAAAGACGATCGACGCGGCTTGAGGGTCGTGCCGGCGCCCCGGCGTGACGTTTCGATGATCCCGACCGTTTCAGCGTTCGGAGCGATCGAGCAGGATCGCGACCAGCATGTCGCTCATCACGTTCACTGCCGAGCGGAGCCGGGCAATGATCCAGTCGACCGGCACGATCAGCGGGATCGCGGCGGCAATCAGCAGATCCGGCAAGCCGACGGCGCTCAACACCAGAGGCAGCACGATCAGGCCCGCTTCCGGAATCCCGGCGATGCCGGCACCGGCCATCAGCGCGGCGAACACCACCACGGCCTGCTGGGACAGATCCATGGCGTAACCGGCTGCCTGGGCCAGGAACAACACCGTCATCGCTTCGTACAACGTGATGCCGTCGTTGTTCAGGTTGGTGCCCACGCAGGCTGCGAGGCGAGCCGAACGCTCCGACACGCCCATCTTGCGCGTGAGGCAATTCAGGGTTACCGGCACCGTCCCCAGGCTGCTGTTGGTGGACAAGGCCGTCAGGATGGCATCCGCACCGCGGCCGAGATATTCGCTCGGCCGCTTGCCGCCGAACCACCAGGCGGCCAACGGGTAATAGATCAGCGCATGCAGTGCCAGACCGGCGCCGATGGTCGCCAGGAAGACCCATAACGCGCTGAACACGCCCGGTCCGGTTTTCCCGACGACGTGGGCCACCACGCCGAACACCGCGTAAGGGACTGCGAGGACCACCCAGCTCAGCATTTGCAACAGGATCTGGTAGGCCGTGCCGACGGCCGTTTCGATCAGTTCGATCCCTCGGGTATCGCCTTCGGAACTCTGGATCGTTCGGATCCGGCGTAACGCGCAGCCGGCGAAGATGCCCAACAAAACGATGCTGATCACGTTGTTGTTCAGGAACGGAGCGATCAGACTCTCGGGGATGTACCCGCTGAGGTTGGCGAGAGGATGCAGCGAGACGCCGGGGGTCTTCGGCACCGATGCCGAACCCTCCGCCGGAAACCCGGCTTGTTGCGCGAGCTGTGCGAGATCGCCGGCCAAGGCTCGGCCGGGTTGCAGCGTGTTCATCAGTGTGAGGCCGATGATCATCGCCACTCCGGCATTCAGCAGACAGATTTTCAGCAAGCGCACCCCGTGCCGGGCCGATAGATCGGTGCGCACGAAGCCGTCGAGGATCGCGAACAGGATCAATGGTGCAGCCAAGGCCTTGAGCAGGCGGACGACCAGCATGCCGATCTGCCCGAGATGCTCGTTCTTCAATCCGAACCAATAAGATTCCGGGCCAAATGCCACGCCGAGGCCGGTGCCGAGGCCGACGGCGATCAACACCTGGACGTACAGCGGCAGAATCTTGCGGCGGGTGGGCACGGGGTTCGCAGGATGGAGAAAAACGTTGCAGCGCGATCGACCGGAATCGTGCGCGATGCATGGCCCAATGATCCGGGCCTTAGCGGCGTCGCGACGTGAAAAACGAATTGTGCCAGGCGGAGCCGGAAATAGGAATTTTGCCGGTTGCCGTCGAGCGAGGAGTCCCGGATGATCGAACTCGTTCAGAATTCCGCAATCGCTTGTCGCCACGCTGATTGCACCGGACGGCGGCAAAAAAAAAGAGCTGAGTGAGGTCAGCTCGAAGGAGGAGGTCGGCTGGGGTTCGTGTGCTAACAGCGAAGCGCGTAGGGTCGCGATGGAGTTTTTGCGGGTGGATAATCCGCCAGCGCCTGATCCTGTAGAATCTCCAGAGCCTTGGATGGTCCGTACCAGCGTCCCGAGACCGGGTCGCACCATTCGATTCGGTTCACGCCGGCGACGTGGCGCTTTCTGGATTTCCAACCGGAGCCGCGTAGCAAAATGAAGCGGATGCAGCGATTCAAGTGATCATCGTTCGACTGGTTCATCAGTGTGCCCTCAACTTACGAGACTGCGACGCCGGCCCTGGCGGATACTCGATTCCTGATCGCGGGCCGCTCCGTACGTTGCGCGCCCCGACCGCAGTGAAGATTCTTCAGATGTCGAGATTGCTGAAGCAGTAATTGTGCCTTTTCTGCAAAATGGTGTTGGCGGGCCGCAACGAGCCGGTAAGTGCCAGATTCTCCGGTCATTGTGGCAGCCGACCCATCGCCGTCGGGCACACGGCGGGAGCACTCTTGGGCAATATTGGTGCGCGGTGCCGAACTCGGCCTGCCGCTTGAGGTGAAGCAGATGATTCCAGAGCGCGTACTCGTCGAGGAGGCGGTCAGATCGGTCGCGCGGGACGAATTACTGCCGCGTTTCGCCCGGACCGAGTCCCGCTACAAGGCGGACGGCAGCGTGGTGACGGAAGCCGACTTCGCGGTGCAACAGCGCCTGGAGCGGATGTTGGCGACCTTGGCACCCGACATCCCGTTGTTGGGCGAGGAGATGTCCGAGTTCCAACAGCGGGAACTGTTCGAAGAGAACCGGAGAGCACTTTGGTGTCTGGATCCGCTGGACGGCACCGGCAATTTCGTGTCGGGGATTCCGTTCTTTTCGGTGTCGCTGGCATTGTTGGGAGAAAAAGGGCCGATCCTCGGGGTCGTGTACGATCCGGTGCGCGATGAATGCTTCAGCGCCACCACCGGCCATGGGGCCTGGCTGAACGGTTCGCGTCTGATGTCGAACCCGGTGGATTTGCCTCTGTCGCGATGTATCGCGATCGTCGATACCAAGCGTCTCGGGCCGCAGGGTGGCACGTTGGTCGCCGATCCGCCGTATCGCTCCCAGCGCAGTTTCGGATCGGGTGCTCTGGAATGGTGCTGGCTGGCGGCTCATCGCGGCCAGGTCTATCTGCATGGTCGCCAGCAGCTTTGGGACTATGCAGCCGGGTGGCTGATCCTGATGGAAACGGGCGGTCGGGCGAGCAGTCTGGACGGCAACGTGACGTTCGCCGACGATATCGCGCCGCGTTCGGTCGTCGCGGCATGCGATCCGGTGCTATATGACGAGTTTTGGAGCTATCTCCGGCTGCATCACCCGGCTTTAGTCGCCGGGGGTTGAATCTGGAAGGGTTTTGCTGTCCTTTCGGTTTCGGGCTCGGCCGACCGGCGGTATAATTGCCGATCTGTAACGGAGTACGGCCTACAACAAAGCGGGAGCCGCCGCGGTACGTACCTTCCCGAGTTCCGTTGCTCAGCACCTCGTCAACCCATTATGAGTTAATCACGATGACTTTCGTAGTGACCGAAAATTGCATCAAGTGCAAGTTCACGGATTGTGTGGACGTGTGCCCCGTGGACTGCTTCCACGAGGGGCCCAATTTTCTCGTCATCGATCCGGATGAATGTATCGACTGCACGCTGTGTGAGCCGGAATGTCCAGCCCACGCCATCTTTTCCGAGGACGAGGTTCCGGAAGGTCAGCAACAGTTCATTCAGATGAACGCCGAGTTGTCGAAGGTGTGGCCTTCCATCACCGAGGTCAAGGACGGACTTCCGGATGCCGACGAATGGAACGGCAAGCCTGACAAATTGCAGTACCTCGAGCGCTGAACGCCGCTCGGTGAAGCGGCATGGACGCTGGCTGGTCTCTCGTTCCGGGTAAACAGGCGGGGTGCCGCGGGCAGATTCCTGTGGCGATGGGAGGCGGCCGCCGTTGAAGTTGCAGCAACTGCGATACATCTGGGAAGTCGCGCGGCACGACCTGAACGTCTCCGCCACCGCCGAGAGCCTCTACACCTCGCAGCCGGGCATCAGCAAGCAGATCAAGCTGCTGGAGGATGAACTCGGTATTCCGATCTTCGCGCGCAGCGGCAAGCATCTGACCGAGGTGACTTCTGCTGGGAAAAAGATCATTGAGGCAGCCGGGCACATTCTGGAGCGCACTCAGGACATCAAGGCCATCGCACAGGAGTACCTCGACAACGACGTCGGGACACTGTCGCTTGCTACCACCCACACGCAGGCACGCTACGCGTTGCCGTCGGTGGTCAAGGAATTCATGGCGCGCTACCCGGCCATCAAGCTGAACATGCACCAGGGGACACCGGTGCAGATCGCCGAAATGGCATCGCGTGGGCAGGTCGATCTGGCGATCGCGACCGAAGCCATGGAGTTGTTCGAAAACCTCGTGATGCTGCCGTGTTATGAATGGAATCGGGCCATCCTCGTGCCCCAGGGCCACCCGTTGATCCAGGCTGATGAACTGACCCTGGAGGAAGTCGCAAAATATCCCATCGTCACCTACGTGTTCGGCTTCACCGGCCGTTCACAGCTAGATCGCGCCTTCGAGCAGCACGGTCTGCGGCCGCAGGTCGCACTGACGGCCGTCGACGCCGACGTGATCAAGACCTATGTGCGCCTCGGACTCGGCGTCGGGATCGTCGCGCGGATGGCTTACGATGCTTTCGCCGATTCCGATCTGGTGGCGCTGGACGCCGGCCATTTGTTCGGGCGCAGCATCACCAAGGTCGGGCTGCGCCGGAACATGTTTCTGCGGGGATTCATCTGCGATTTCATCCAGCTGTTCGCGCCGCATCTGACACGGGCGTTGATCGATCGGGCGATCACGCTGCGGGATCGCCGCGAGGTCGAAGCGCTGTTCGAACACGTGACCTTGCCTGTCCACTGACCCGAGCCGAGAAGACGACGGCCGGGTGTCGGTACGGTTACCGGCGGTGCGTTTCGCCCAGGTTTCCGGCATGCAGGCCGCATTCCTTCTTGGCCGCGTCCTCCCACCACCAGCGACCGGCGCGCTCATGCTGGTTTGGCAGGACCGGTCGGGTACACGGTTCGCAGCCGATGCTGACGTACCCGCGCCGGTGCAATTCGTTGATCGGGACCTGATAGGCCTCGATGTAGTCCCAGACCTGCGCCGAAGTCCAGTTCGCCAATGGATTGAACTTGATCAGGGGATGGCCGGGCGTCGAGAATGCGTCGTCAGCTTGGACCACTGCCAACTCCTGCCGGGTCGGGTTCTGATCCCGACGCTGACCGGTGATCCACGCATCGAGTGTCGCCAGGCGGCGGCGCAGCGGCTCCACCTTGCGGATCCCGCAGCATTCGGCATGGCCGTCGCGATAAAAGCTGAACAACCCCTTCTCGCGGACCAGTCGTTCCAGCGCGGCCTGATCCGGTGACAACACTTCCAGTGCAATCGGATACTTCTCCCGAACTTCCTCGATGAACCGGTAGGTTTCGGGGTGCAGCCGCCCGGTGTCGAGCGTGATCACCGGCAGGCCGGATCTGATTCGCGCGGCCATGTCCACGAGCACGACATCTTCCGCACCGCTGAAGGAAACTGCGATATTGTCGAATGTGGCCAGCGCCTTCTTGAGGATGGCGATCGGGCCTTTACCGGTCAGATCTTCTGCGAGACGGATCAAATCGGTCATGATGGACTGCCGCGCTGGTGGTAGTTCGAGGGGATCCGGAACGTCACGATTGCGTGAAATACTGCTGCAGGAACGCGTCGAAGGACAAGGTGTCGCTCGCTTCAACGCGTCTCTGCTGCTCCAGTGATTCCGCCGACACTTCAGCCAGTCGCGCCGACGTAGCGGCATCCAGCGGGCGGCTTCGGTAATGCTGCGCATGCACCGTGGAGATCGTCGCGGCATACTCGGCAAACGACATTGCGTTCTGCTTGAGTTCCGCGAGCAACCGTGCGGAAGGGGTGCGTTCCGGCTCGTGCACCGTGGCCCGCTGACGTGCGAGCGTGGAACTGAACGGCCGCTCCGGATCGCTGCCATCCAGCACCTCGGCGATGCCTTGCATGCCGTCCAGGATCAGTTCCGCCTCGGCCATCAACGCTTTCTGCTTGCCCTGTCGCCGGATCGTGAATCCCGGCGTCCGGCCGCAGCAGGCGACCGCCAGCGCGTTGGGGCCGGTTTCGCTTCGTTCTTGATCGTCGAGCGTAGGGCTGTCGGCGAGCAGGCAGAACAACAGGAAGTTCTCCAGGAAGTGCAGTTGGTCCAGGCTGATGCCTTCCGGGTGAAAACAGTTCAGATCGACGGACCTCAGCTCCAGATAGCGGACCCCCCGCTTTTTCAGCGCCAGCGTCGGTTTCTCGCCGGATTCGGTGATTTGCTTCGGGCGGATCGGGCTGTAGTACTCATTCTCGATCTGCAACAGGTTGGCATTGAGTTGGCGGTACTCGCCATCGACCTTCACGCCGATTCGCTGGTACGGCGGATACGGTGTCTCGATCGCACGGGTCAGGCTGGCGACATAACTCGACAGGTCGTCCAGCGAGATCGCCACGCCGGCCTGACTATCGTTCTTGTAACCGATGTCGCTCATTCGGAGTGACGTCGCATACGGGCGGTAAAGAGTTTCCGAATCGAACTCGACAAATCGGGCACCAGGCGGCGGTTCGCGGCCGCTGAAGAACGACTTGCACAGCGCGGGTGAGCAGCCGAACAGATAGAGCAACAGCCAGCCGTGGCGGTGCACATTCCGGATCATGCCGAAATACCTTTCGGCGATGAACTCCGACAGGGTCACATCGGACCGCCCGAGGAGTTCCCGATAAATCGGCCAGAGGGTTTCGTCGACCGAATAGTTGAAATGGACTCCGGCGATCGCCTGCATCGCGCGTCCGTAACGGTAGGCCAGTCCCTGCCGGTAAACGTACTTCATCCGGCCGATGTTGGAACGGCCGTAGCGACCGATCGGAATGCTCTCCTCACCCTGCAGACGGCCCGGCATCGACGTGGCCAGCAGGAGTTCGTCACCGATGTGCTGGTAAACGAACTGTTGCAACTGGTCGAGAAACGCGAGGGTTTCCGCCGCATTGGCAAAGGGCGGCGTCACCAGTTCGATCAGCGCCTCGGAATAGTCGGTTGTGATATAGGGATGAGTCAGCGCCGAGCCGAGCGTGGCCGGGTGCGGGGTTTGCGCGATGGCTCCGGCCGGGGTGATGCGAAGACTTTCCTTCTCCAGGCCTTTCAGCCCGGTGCGCAGAATCGGCAGTGCCCCGGCCCGATCCAATTGGTCGAGCCGCGTTTGAATTCGATCGTTCAAGGTAGGAAGAATTCAGGCTGCACGAGCAGCGGAAGGAAAACGGAGCACAGCGTCGAGGTTCGATCCCGGGATCAGTCTTCAACGAAACGGATCACCAACTGAACAGCACCCATCGCGGGATATCCATGTCCCGGCGCACATCGCTCCGACGCACATCCAGGTTGCCGTCGCCGTCGCTGTCGATCATGTAGTACGGCGGTCCGATACTCGGTTTGATCTTGACCATGTACAGCTTGCCGTTGATCCGATACTCCTCGATCGTGTCTTTGCCCTTGCGGATGATGGTGATGTCGGGTTCAAGATTCTCACCGCTTTCGACCGGCGGTGGGATATCCGGCTGTTCCGGCAGCGGCGCGGTGTTTTCCGGCGGCGGCTCGATCGACCATGCGGTGCCCGCTAGCATCGAGCCAATCACGAAGACGAAGGGATGTCGCATGATCCGGTTCCGGAATGTCTTGCAAAACCGCATGATATTACAGATGCACCGGAAAGTCGCCCGCCGCCCGGTAACGGTGCTTCGTCACGGTCTGGCCAGTCGCGGCGATACCAGTAGGGTTGCGCCAAGAATTACCGCGCCGAGTGCCAGGATCACCGCGACCGGGCTGCCGCCGTGTGCGGCAGCGAACGTGTACATGCCGACCGCGAGCAACATGGTGAAGTTCTGGACCATGTTCTGGATCGCGACGGCGGCTCCGCTTCCAATCGTGGCGTGGCCGATCTGCTGCAGAGTGGCATTCAGCGGTACCACGAACATGCCGCCGGCGACACCGATGCCCATCAGTACCGTGCGTGCAAGGCCGAGGCTCCCGACTTGGGCCAGCGCCAGGAATTGCAGCGCCAGCAGGAAGGCGATGTACCGCGTGCGGCCGACCTTGTCGAGAGGGATCAGACGCGGAACGATCGCGGATCCCACCACGATACCGATCGCCAGGAACAATGTGAGTTCCGCGATCTGCCCCGCGCTGGTCAATCCCAACACCTGCGGTGCCCACGCGACCAGCACGATCCGAAGCGTCGCCGCCGATGCCCAGAATAGGCTCAGCGATGCCAGGACGAGCCGCGCGCGCGGCGGCATCAGCAGTTTGCGCGCCCGTTCGACCAGCCGAGAGAGAGCTCGGGTCAGCAGCGTACCGCGCGGAGGCGGTGTCGGCAGACGGAGTGCGACCAGGGCCGCGCCCAGGTAGCAGGCGACCGTCAGCGACAACGCCAGCGGGATGGAGTGGTCGGCAATCTTGGCACCGGCCACGGTACCGATCAGGATCGCCGCAATCGTCGATCCTTCGACCCAACTGTTGGTGCGTACCAACTGCGTCGGCGCAACCAGTTCGGGCAGGATCCCGTATTTCGCGGGGCTGTACAGTGCGGCGCCACCGCCGACGATCGCGTAGGCCAGCAGCGGCTCTCCGCCCGCCAGGATCATCGCGGCGCCTGCCGCCTTCAACACGTTGGCTGCGACCAGCACCCGTGATTTGGGGAAATGGTCTGCGCAGGAGCCGGTCCACGGGCCGAGGGTCACGAACGCGACCAGGAAGACGCTCTGCAGCGCAGGAATATACCAGGCAGCCGTCTGTCCGCTCTGCAGCACCATCGCGACCACGATGAACAGGATCGCATTGTCGGAGAAGGCGGAGAGAAACTGGGCGGCGACCAGCGTCCGCAGAACCGGATCCATCATCCCGATGACGCGTCGGTGTGCAGCCTCTGGAGCGCCTGGTAATCGACCTTGCCGGTCGCCAGCAGCGGGATGGCCACGACCGGATTCACCTCCCGCGGAATCGCCAGTTCGCCGAATCCGTCGGCCTTGGCCCGTGCGATCAGGGACTCCCGCGTCGCGTTCCGCTGCTCGGTGAATAGCACGATCTGTTCTCCCTTCCTGCTATCCGGAATGGCGATGGCGGCACTGATCGCCTGGGGCCAGGCCCGGTTGGCCAGTTCCTCGACCCGGCCCAGCGACACCATTTCGCCGGCGATCTTGGCGAAGCGTTTGGCGCGTCCGTCGATCCGGACGAAGCCGTCCTCGTCGATCACGACGATATCGCCGGTGTCGTACCAGCCTTCTCCGTAGATGGACGACGGCGGCACCAACTGTCCCGGTCGTTCGATCAGCAGGTAACCGAGCATCACGTTCGGTCCGGCGATGTGCAGCCGTCCCCCGGTTTCGATCCCCGGAACCGGTTCCAGCCGGTATTCGATGCCCGGGAGCAGACGCCCGACGGTGTTCTCCCGATAATGCATCATCGTATTGACGGCCAGCACCGGGCTGGTTTCGGTGGCCCCGTAGCCTTCGAGGATACGGATCCCGAACTTTTCCGCCCAGATCCGGCGGGTGTCCGCTTGCAGCTTCTCGGCGCCCGCGAAGACATAATGCATGCTGTAGAAATCATAGGGATGGGCATGCTTGGCATAGGCCGCCAGGAAGGTGTTGGTACCGAACAGGATCGTGGCATTGATGTCGTAGGCCACTTCCGGAATCACACGGTAGTGCAGGGGAGACGGATAGAGAAAGGTCAGCATCCCCGAAAGCAGGGGCAGCAGTGTGCCGGCGGTCAGCCCGAAGGAGTGGAACAGCGGCAGTGCATTCAGCACGATGTCCTGCGCCGTGAAATCGACCCGTGCCGCCAGTTGGGCGCGGTTGCTCAGCAGATTGGCATGGGACAGCACGACGCCTTTGGGAATGCCCTCCGATCCGGAAGTGAACAGGATCACCGCGGGCGTATCGGGCGACCGGATGGTGTCGCGGTACCAGAGCCCTGCGGTGCGGGCGGCAAGTGCGCCGCGAATCTTGTGGCCGAGATGGATCTGCTCGGCCACGTCTTCGAGGAACATCAATTGCACGTCCGGCTGCAGATGCTCCGCGGTTTCTTCGAGCTTGGCCATTTGCAGGAAGCGCCGTGAGGTGATCACCGTCGTGATCTCGGCCAGCCGGCAGGAGACCCGCAAGCTGTCGGCGCCCAGGCTGTAGTTCAACATCGCCGGCAGGCGGTTGTGCAATTGGAGTCCGAACAGCACGGCGACGGTGCCGGCGGAACTCGGCAGCAGCAAGCCGATCGGGTGGTCCGGCGGGGTTTTCGCCGCGAGCACGCGGCCCAGCACCAACGCCTGGGTGATCAGTCGATCGTAACTGACTGGCTTTCGCCGCAGATCTTCCAGTACCAGGCGCCGGCCGCCATGGACCCGGCGCGCGTCGAGCAAGGCCGCAAACAGCGTTTGATGACGATCGCCGGTGGCGAAAATCATCTCGCACATCAGGTCGGATAGGATCGTGCCGGCGGTGCGGCGCCGGGAATTGGCCCCGGGGTGAGTTCGCGCCGGCGTGATCTTTCTGGGTGGCAGGAAATTCAGCGAAATCTTCGGGAACCAACGTTGCCGGACCACGCCTTGCAGGCGCGAAAACGGCGTGTACTGGGCACCGTCCACACGGACCGGCAGGATCACGGCATCCGACTTTTCGGCGATCAGGCCGGCGCCGTCGTAGATTTTCATCAGCGCGCCGGTCACCGTGATGCGGCCCTCCGGAAAGATCACGGCCTTGCGGTCATGCTGCAGGTAGCGGGTCAGGGCTTTGGTGGACATCGGGTTGGCCGGGTCCATCGGGAACACCCGCACGAACCGCAACGCCGGTTTGACCCACCACCGTTCGGCGATGCGGGAATTGATCGCAAATGTGACGTCGTCCGGCAGAAACGCCCACAGCAGCAGCGGGTCCAGGTAGGACGTGTGGTTGGCGACGATCAGCACGCGCTCTCCGGCCGCTGCATAGTGCTCCCGGCCGGTGATGCGAACCTGATAGAGTCGGGACAGCACTGCATGGGCGACCGCCTTGGCGAGGCGGTTCGGCAGCGCCTTGGCGCCGGTGTCTCGGGAGCATTCCAGTTCGCGCAGATCGGTCATGCGGGGCGGCTTCCTCTGATTGCATCGGCCGGGCGGGGAGCTTGCGGCACGTGCCGGCGGGTCATTGCCGGGCATCCCGTCGCACGGCCGACCCTGAAACCGCGGCACCTCGAGCAGTCGGGTGCGGCTGTTTCCGCCTACCGTCCGGGCGGCGACATCATAGCAAGGCCGGTCGGCCGTTCGCATGACAATTCGCTACGGGCCGCATCGCCGTCTGGTCGGTCGCCGTCGACGCATCGGGCATGTTGCGCACCGAGGTATAGTGCCGTCGGCATGCCGATGTCGAGTTCCATGAGATGCGCCGAGGGCCTTTTCGTGCGCGCGTGAAGGCCCATACATCGCACGGTGAAAGTCCGTGTCGGGCCATGACCCCGTGGCCGAAGGTCACTGCGTCGCCGCGAGGCGGGGTGGGAAGCAACCGGAGGCGAACTGGCAGTCCGCAGGATGACGAACTCGATTCGGCGAGGACACGGCGGACGCGGGGCGACAGCCTGGCGCGGATCGTCAGGGACCTGAACCCGACGCTGCGGGGTTGATTCCAATACTTCAACTAGGCCCATCCCTTTACCTATGCCGCCCACCGTTCACGACGCAACTTGGGCGAAGGCACCCGCCGTCTCAACACCTGGATCAGCATTCCGGCCTTCTGCGTACTGCAGCGTCTGGCCTGCCACCGGGGCATGAAGCCAGGGCAATTGCATGAACAGTGTTTGCTAACCAAATCGGGAGTTCCCCCGGCTCTAATGGGATGGTTACTAAATCCCTCGCGACTGTCAGCCGGTCGCGCAGGTAGGTCAGGTAGGAGTGAATGCCGTCGCGCCACGTATCCCGGAACGCCTTGACCTGTTCCGGCTCGCGGGTGATGTGGTCGGCCTTGCCATCCTTCACGTCGCGGCTGGTGGTTGACCACTGGAAGTTGCTGTTGAATTTGATGCCGTAGGGCGGATCGAAGTAGATGCACTGGACCTTGCCGCGTAGCCCCTCCCGCTCGGCGAGTGAGGCCATGACCTGCAGGCTGTCGCCGAGGATCATCCGGTTCGCCCAGTGTCCCTCGTGCTGATAGAACTCGGTGCGGGCGCCTTCGCTGGGCAGGCCGTTGAAGTCGGCGAACAGATCAATCTGGTGGCCGGGAAGCAGACCTTGGGGTGGACTTTTTCCTGGATGTACAGCGGCGGTGCATGGACGACGAGGTCCGACCAGTCCTGGCTGTCCTTGCCGCGCCAGACCAGTTGCGGGTCCAGGTCGCGGTTGCGGCGTTCGTAATCGACGCGGATCGGGCTCTGCTCCACCTGTCGCATCACCGACTGGTATCCGGCGGTCGGGATGTGGATCCGCGTCGCTTCGTCGTGGGTCAGAGTTTCGACGCTGATCGTCGGGGTCGGCTTCTTCGCCATCAGATTCATCCAAGGGTGAGCAGAGAATCGGTCAACTCGGGATAGCGGCTAAACAGGCCATCGACGCTGGCCAGCCTCGCCTGGTAAAGCAGCGTCGTCGCAATGATCAGCCGATCGAAGGGATCACGGTGGACCGGAGACAATGCGACGGCGGCTGCCGCGATCGCCGGCGTCAGAGGCAGCAGTTCGATGCCCGCGGGCGTCAGGGCTTCGTCGAACCAACGCGCCGCCGAACAAGGCAGCTCGAGTCGTCCCCGCTGCTGCGCCAGTGCGATTTCGTAGCATGAAACACAGGACACGCCCACGCGTTCGGCCGCTTCGATGGCCTCGCGCCAGGCGGCTGGAAAGCGGTCGTACTCCTCGTTGATGAACCAGAACCAGAGATGGGTATCCAGTACGATCACTTCAGGCATTCCCAGTCTTCTGCCGGCACGATCGGTTCGATCAGATCGCCTAACGTCCGCCCTTTGCCCGCGATCGACGACGGCGGCTGCCGACGCGGGGGTATCGGGCTTTGATCTTCGACCACGGTCACGATGATCCGAGCCTTGACCACATCTGGTCCCTCACCGAGCCATTGCAGTTTGCCGTGGTCGAGCGTTGCTTCGTAACTTTTCAACATTGCCTTACCTCCCGGCGTTCAGATATGCACCATGCCGATCTGTATATCAGAGGCGATCAACGCCCGCATGTCATGCTTTCTGCTCGACGGCGTTCTGGATCATCCGGTCGAATTCCGACTCGATTTTCGCGGCAAAGTCCGCCTCGATCATATAGACGTCCGTGAATTCGGCAAAAGCCCATCGGCCGTAAGCCTTCAGGTTGTTGACGCCGGGGACCCAGTAGGTGCTCATGGCCGACCTCTGCGCGCCGTGCGGCGCAAGCAGGCCAAACGCCAGGGTCGTGGTCGCTGTCAGGCCGAACATCAACGCCGGCCCAATGTCTTCTTCGCCGCTGCCGGGTTGTTCGCCCTGTGTCCCGCCCGGCAGACGGAGAGAAATTCCCGATGAGGAAACTACCGACCGGAGAGCCGTGTGCGGGAAAACGGCTCGCACGGTTAGGAGGGCGGGGAGGCACACGCCTTCTCCTCCTGCGGCGGTATTCTGTACCCGGGCGTTCAAGCATGGACCGCGGAATCCGGCAAGGTGTACCGCTGTCGATGCCGTCGGTGTCACTCGGCATGGGGATGGGCCGCTCCCCGTCTGTCGCGAGGGCTCGACGATGCCGCAGGATCGCCCGCGGGGCTCGCCGATCAGGACGGCGAAGTTTCGACCTCGTCGCTCGGTTTTCGCACGTCGATCAGTTCTCGGTGGCGGACCAGAACGTCGCAATTTCGGTTCACGAAGCGGCGAGCCAAGTGTTCGACCAGATACACCGAGCGGTGCTGCCCGCCGGTGCATCCGACCGCGACGGTCAGGTAGCTTCGGTTCTCGGCCTGAAAACGGGGAATCCACTCGCCGAGGAATCCGGCCAGTTCATCCAGATACTTCTGGACCTCGCTGCTTTGCTCCAGGAATGCGATCACTTCCGGGTCCCTGCCGGTCTTCGGACGCAGGCTCGGCTGCCAATGGGGGTTGGGAAGGCAGCGTGCATCGAACACGAAATCCGCATCCAGCGGAATACCGTTCTTGAACCCGAACGACAGGAAATACAGCGACATGAACTGCTTCTTGCCGGTTTCGATGCGTGCACAGACCAGTTCCCGCAGTTGCCGAACGTTGGTATGCGTGGTGTCGATCAGTACGTCGGCCTGACTGCAGACCGGTTGCAGCAGGTCGCGTTCCAGCTTGATCGCTTCGGCCAGCGAGCGACTGATGCTGGTCAGCGGATGCTTGCGGCGCGTCTCGCTGAAACGCTTCAGCAGCGTCTCGTTTTCCGCCTTCAGAAACAGCACCTGGCAGTCGATGCCATGATCGCGCGCCAGCTTGATGCTGTCGGGGAAAGTTTCCAGGCTTGCGCTCTGGTTGCGGGCATCGATGCTGAGGGCGGTCTTCCTGAACGCCTCCTGCTGGGGATCGGCGGCCTGTTGAAGGAAGGCTTCCAGCAGCGAGACGGGCAGATTGTCGATGCAATAGAAGCCGCAATCCTCGAGGGTCTGCAGCGCGATGCTCTTACCGGAGCCGGAAAGGCCCGACACGATCACGAGTTTCATTGCGGACCGGTCGGCTGCTCGGAATCGCCGATTCGACACCGCGAGCAAGGCATTGCAACGTCCAGCGACATCACGCGCGCATCAGCCGCGATTGTTGCCCTGAAGCTTCTCCTTGTGGCGCAAGACTTGACGATCCAGTTTGTCGATCAGACCATCGATCGCGGCATAGAGATCGGCATGGATCTCTTCGGCGTGAATCTTCGCGCCATTGACTTGCATGGTGGCCTCGGCGCGCTGTTCCAGCTTTTCGACCGACAGGATCACGTGGACATTGATCACATTGTCGAAATGGCGCTCGATCCTCTGCAATTTTTCACCGACGTAGTTGCGCAAAGCGTCTGTCAATTCGACGTGATGGCCCGAGATGCTGAGTTGCATGGTAATGTCCTTGTATGGCAATTGATGGAGTGGTGAGCAGTCGACTCAGAGCAGTTGCCTCCGCTCGTTCGACGGGGGAATCGCCATCGCTTCCCGATATTTCGCGATCGTGCGTCTGGCGACATTGATTCCCTTGGACTTGAAAATATCCGCGATCGCGTGGTCGCTGTAGGGTTTCTCTGGATCCTCTCCGTCAATGATGGCGCGAAGATGCGCTTTGATGGCGGTTGCCGAACATTCCCCCCCGGCATTGGTGGAGACGTGGCTGGAGAAGAAATACTTGAATTCGAAAATCCCGTTCGGGGTGTGCATGTACTTCTGTGTCGTCACTCGCGAGATGGTCGATTCGTGCATGCCGACCTCTTCGGCGACATCGCGCAACACCAGCGGTTTCATCGCGACCTCACCCTCGTCCAGAAAATCCTTCTGATGTTCGACGATGGAGCGAGCGACCTTTAGCAGGGTCTCGTTTCGGCTGTGCAGGCTCTTGATGAACCAGCGCGCCTCCTGCAGGTGGTTTCGCATGGTGATGTTGTCGGCGCTGTTGTCGGCGCGCTTGACCATGCCGGAATAAAAGGGATTGATCCGCAACTTGGGCGCGATGTCGGGGTTGAGGCTGACGACCCACTGCCCGTTCTGCTTCGAAACGAACACATCGGGAATGACATACTGCGACTCGCTGGATTGTATTTGCCGGCCCGGCTTCGGTTCGAGCGTCCGGATCAAGGCAATCACCCGGGCCAGCTCCTCGTCCGGCAATTCCAGGACCCGCTTCAGTCGTGCCAAGTCCTTCTTGGCCAGCAGGTCGAGGTGCGATGTCACGAGTTCAAGCGCCTTCTGCCGACAAGGCGTGCACTCGGGCATCTGCCGCAATTGAATCTGCAGGCACTCGGCCAGGTTGCCGGCGGCGACACCGGCTGGATCGAAGTTCTGGATATGGTGGACCATGGCCACGACTTCTTCGATTTCCAGGTCGTCGATTTGGTTCTGCAGCGCATGAAAGATCTCTTCCACTGAACTTCCGAGGTACCCTTCATCGTTCACGGCATCGATGATGGCGGTACCGATCGCATTGTCCCGCTCGCTCAGCGGTGAAAGTTCCAGTTGCCAATGCAGATGATCCTGCAGACTCTCAGCCTTCGCTCGCTGAAAGGAGAAGTCTTCCGCATCACTGTCGGGACTGATGCTGGTATAGCTCTGCAACCCTTCATAGACTTCGTCCCAAGACGAATCCATCGGTAGTTCCTGAGGAATTTCCGATGTCTGGTCCAAATCGGGCAGTTCCTTGAAGTCGCTGGCGGCGGACTCCGACCGGGTTCCCTCGGTAGCATCCACGAACGGTGCCTCCTCTTCCGTGACTTCCAGCATCATGTTCGAGTCCAGCGCCTGTTGAATTTCCTGGTGCAGATCGAGTGTCGAAAGCTGCAACAGCTTGATCGCCTGCTGCAGTTGCGGGGTCATCGTCAGTTGTTGACCCAGCCGAAGCTGAAGGGTTTGTTTCATGGTCTGGTTACATCGAAAAGTGCTCGCCCAGATAAACCTGCCGCACCTCCTGGTTGGCGACGATCTGGTCGCTGTCTCCCTCGGCGATGACTCGGCCGCCATTCAGGATGTAGGCTCGGTCGCAGATGCCGAGAGTTTCACGGACATTGTGTTCGGTGATCAAGATGCCGATGCCGCGCTCGCGCAGCAGGTGAATGATCTTCTGCAGATCGATGATCGAGATCGGGTCGACGCCGGCGAACGGTTCGTCGAGTAGCATGAAGCGTGGTTCGCAGGCCAGCGCCCGCGCAATTTCCACGCGCCGTCTCTCACCGCCGGAGAGGCCCATGGCTTTCTGTTGCTGCAGGTGGCCGATGCCGAATTCTTCCAGCAGTTCCTCGATCAACAGTTCGCGCTGCCCATTGGTCAATTCCGGGCGCAACTCGAGCACGGCTCGAAGGTTCTCGCGAACGGTGAGCCGGCGGAAGATCGACGGCTCCTGCGCCAGATAGCCGACGCCGAGCTTCGCCCGGGCATGCATCGGCAGATGCGTCATCACCTGGTCGTCCAGCGTGATCTCACCCCGGTCGGGCCGAATCAGGCCGACGATCATATAAAAGCTGGTCGTCTTGCCGGCGCCGTTCGGTCCCAGCAGCCCGACGATTTCGCCCGAGCGTATCGACAAGGAGACACCGTCTACCACATTCCTTTTGTGGTAATGCTTGCTGAGGTTGACCGCGGAAAGGACTGCCATGACGTCGATGGAACTCTACTACTCGCTGCCTTCTTTCGGGAGAATCGTCACGCGTACCCGCTTGGTATTGGAATTGGGGCTGCCTGCTTTGGCCAGCCCTTTGCCGCTGTCATACTCGATGCGATCGCTCGCGGTCGTGATGTTGCCCTGGACCACGACCGCTTTGTCGAGCAGGATCAACAGGTTCTGTTCCGGGAAGTATTCGGCGCGCGCCGCGGTGCCGGTCATGTCTTCTCCGCCGCCTTCCGGGGACTGTTTGAGCCGTACCGGTTTTCCGATCGCCACGACCTTGTCGGTGACGCCGTCCTTCTGGTACACGGTCATTTGGTCGGAATTTACGACGAGGCTGCCCTGGGTCGACTGCACGTTGCCGATATAGACGGTTTCGCCGGTGTTTTCATCGTAGGTGGCACGATCGGCCTCGATGTAGATCGGTTGCTTGCTGTCGCTGTCGAGCGCTGCCGACGACAGCGACAGCATCATCCCGAGCATCCCGAAACCTACTGCGGTCAACCTCGCGCCCTGCATGCTGTCGCCCATTAGTTGCTGCTGCTTCTCAGTCGGCTGGTTTTCGCTTTTCCTTCCGGCTTGTTGCGGGAAGGTTTCGGCACGAATTCATGTTTGCGGCGAACCGAGGACAAGACCGTCACCCGCAAGGCCTTGCCGAAATGGACTTGCATGCCGATGCCGGACAACTCGTCTGGTGGACTGATGATTTCCACGAAATCCTCGGTTTCACCATAGTTCTCGTCCGGCTTGATGCGGACGTTGGAGGTTTCGGCCCGCACCGTGCGGCCGTTACGGTCTGCGTCCCGCAGAACCAGTACCGGGCCTTCCAGGAACACGTCGGTGCTCTTTGATGAGACGATTCCGCGCTCTCCGTGAATCACCCAGGGCGGACCGTCTTCGGCAAAAAGGGTCAAGACCGGGCGTTCCAGTTCGGAGTGGTCGTCATTTTGGTAGTGCGTCAGCCTTTCGGCAACGAGGACGTTCACGCGTTTGCCGGTGATGTCCGAAGTCGCACGATGAATGTTACGCGAATAGTAGTCGATCTGTCCCGGCGGAGTGTTTTCCCGCGGCTCGGTCGGTGGCGCCAGCCGCTCCGCGATCCATCCGCTGCCGATCACGGCGGCTGCCAACGAGGCATAGGTGATCAATCCCCGTGCGGTGATCATCGCGAACCGCCGTCAAAGGTAACGCGCGACGACACCGGCCAGCGTTCCTTGCGCCGCCATGATCAGGTCGCATACTTCCCGCGCGGCCCCGGCGCCGCCCGGACAGCGGGTCGTCCAGTGGGCGTAGGGCAGGATCTCGGCGTTCGCGTCGGCGACGGCGATACTCAGGCCGACCTGCCGCATCACCGGCAGATCCAGCAGATCATCGCCGACGTAGGCGACCTGCTCCGGCGCGAGCGTCCGTTCGCGGCAGATCGACCGAAACACACCCAGTTTGTCTTCGATGCCCTGAAACACCAGTTCGATGCCGAGGTTTTCCATCCGCCGTGCAACCGTTGCGGCATGCCTTCCCGATATCACCGCCGATTCCACGCCGGTGGTCCGCAGCATCTTGATGCCGTGGCCGTCGCGGGCATGAAAGGATTTGTATTCGCGGCCCGCCTCGTCGAAGAAGAGTTTGCCGTCGGTGAGTACGCCGTCCACGTCGAAAATCACCAGCCGGATGGGCTTCGCGCGTGCCAGGATTTCCGGCGCGAAAGCGGGAATAACGGTCGATTGCGGGCTGTTCATGGGGTGGTCTCGCGGCGGGTGGCACAGGCACCTGGGTTAGACGACGCCGGCGCGCAATAGATCATGCATGTTCAATGCGCCGACCAGTCGACGTTCGGCATCGACGACCAGCAAGGCGTTGATGAATCTCTCCTCCATCAGTCTCAGCGCCTCGGCGGCGAGCAGGTCGGAACCCACGGTCGTGCAATGACGCGTCATTACCGCGCCGATTCTGGTGCCGTGAATGTCGTTTCCCTTCTCGAACAGGCGGCGCAGATCACCGTCCGTGAAGATCCCGGACACTCGGTCGTTCCGGTCGACGATCGCAGTCATTCCGAGCTTCTTGGCGGTCATTTCCAGCACGGCCTCGCCGACCGATGCGGTCTCGGCGACGACCGGGATACCTGCACCCTGATGCATCACATCGCGCACCCGCAACAGCAGTTTCCGGCCGAGACTGCCGCCCGGGTGCGACAGCGCAAAATCTTCCTGGGTAAAGCCACGTGCCTCGAGCAGGGCCACGGCCAGCGCATCGCCGATGACCAACGCCACCGTCGTGCTGGAAGTCGGTGCCAAACCCAGCGGGCATGCCTCCTCTTTGACGCTGCCGTCGATGTGCACATCGGCTTCGGTGGCCAACGTGGAACGGGGATTGCCGGTGATCGCGATCAGTGGGATCCGCAAGCGCTTGATCAGCGGCAGAATGGTCAGCAATTCATCGGTCTCTCCGGAATGCGACAGGGCCACGACGACATCATCGCGCGTGATCATGCCGAGATCGCCGTGACAGGCTTCTCCCGGGTGCACGAAAAAAGCGGGACTGCCGGTGCTGGCCAGTGTCGCCGCGATCTTGCCGCCGATGTGCCCGGATTTGCCCATCCCGGTGACGACGATCCGTCCGGAACAGGACAGCAGGGTGCGGCAGGCGGCGACGAAGTGCTGATCGATCCTCGCCGCCAGTGCTCCGATGGCCTCGGCCTCGGTGGCAATGACTTGCCGGCCCATCTTGATGAACAGTTCGGTTTCAGAGCGGCTGGGCGCAACGATCATTTCCAGCGGATTTGGCCAAACACTAAATCAATAATTATGCCATGACCCGTTTGGTCTGTGCTCGCAAAACTCGATGTTCCGAACAATCGCCAGGTCTGTCCGGCCGACCAGCGCCATGAACAAACGGCAGCCGGGCGAGGCGGTCCGGCGCGGCTCACTTCTCCAACAGGCGGGGAATCAACTGGGCTAAATTGCAAGGCTCGGTGCGAAGGTCGAGTTGATCTCCGATCAATCGGTCCCAGGCGGTGCGACAGGCGCCGGACGAACCCGGTATGCAGAAGATGTAGGTACCGTTGGCGACTCCGGCGATGGCGCGCGACTGGATCGTGGAGGTGCTGATTTCCTGAAACGAGATGGCACGAAAGGTCTCGCCGAATCCCTCCAGCGTCTTATCGAACAGTGCCGAAACGGCCTCCGGAGTTCCGTCGCGTCCGGTGACGCCGGTACCGCCGGTGGTGATGACGACGTGGACCTCCGGGTCGGCTATCCAGCCGGATACGACGGCGCGGATCCGGTAGACGTCATCCGGGACGATCCTCTTGTCGGCGAGACGATGTCCGGCTGCGGTGAGCCGCTCGCTCAGCGTGCGGCCGGACGTGTCTTGTTGTTCGGTGCGGGTGTCGGAAACGGTCAATACCGCGATGTTGAGTGGGAGGAAGGCGCGTTGGGTGGTCATCGGCGAGATCTCCGGTAGTCAGGATGGCGCAAGGATCGCGGCAGCAGTCTGCACCCGGTTCACGTGACGATCCGGACGAAGATCAGGTCCCACACCGAATGTCCCAGGCGTTGCCCGCGGCGTTCGAACTTGGTCATCGGCCGGTAATCGGGCCGGGGGCTGTATCCGGATGGGGACGCGTTTCGCAACGGGTCGCAGCTTTCCAATGCGGAGCGCATCTGCTGTGCATAGTCCGCCCAATCGGTGGCGGTGTGGATGATTCCGCCCGGTTTCAGCCGGCTGGCCGCGAGTCGGACGAAGTCGGGATCGATCAGCCGCCGCTTGTGATGCTTTTTCTTGTGCCAGGGGTCGGGGAAAAAAACCCGGATACCATCCAGCGTCTGTTCCGGGATCAGGGTGCTGAGGATATCGACGGCGTCCGCACGCCATACCCGCACATTGCGCAAGGCGAGACTCTCGATTTTCAGCAGCAGATGTCCAACGCCTGGCGGATGCACTTCGATACCCAGGAAATCCTGATCGGGATGGGCGGCTGCCGCTTCCGCGAGCGCCTCGCCGTCGCCGAAGCCGATCTCGAGGACCAGCGGTGCCTGCCGACCGAACACCCGTTCGGGGTCCAACGGTTGCTGCGGATCGAGGCCGTAAACGGGCATTAACCGTTGCAGCGCCCGCTGCTGCGATGTGGTGATGCGGCCCTGGCGCAGGACATAACTGCGGATGCGACGGTGTGAAGCGGACTCCATGTTGATCACGCGCAGCGAGGGACGTTCGGTGCCGTCCGGAACGGGTCGAGCCCGCCGGAAGACTGGCAGCCCGGCGATAACCGATGGCGGTCCACGGGGCGGCTGGGCCTGGCCTGCAGTGAGTCGGTGGTATCGCAACGCGACGGCGCGGGTTGCGGACGGTCGCCTTTCACGAGGTCCGCTTCCGGCTTTGAAGCGGCGTTGCCCGGCCTCGTCGCGGCGAGCCGACCAGGCTGCCCAGCAGCAGCAGCATCGCGGTGCCCGCGAGCGGTGGACTGAAGTCGACCGATACCCGGCGGGATTCGGCAAACTCCGGACTCATCGCGATCCGGCGCAGACCGCCGACATCCGAGAGTCGGTGGTAGCGCAGGCCCGTCGTGTCCGCGAGGCGTTTCAGCCGATCCTCATGCACACGCGACAAGTAGTAGCCCGATTTCGGCATGGACTCCGAGACATCCGGCCTGGCCTGCTGATACTCGGTGCTGACCACCGGCGTGGAAATGTCGCCGACCTCCCAGTAACCGATCAACTGATTGTCGCGGTCCAGCTTCGGGATCATCACCGGCTGTAGGCCGCCGATCCCGACGATGATGCCTTTCTGCTCGCCGGCCCTGCCGGAATACACCGGTTGAATGGCACCGTCCGGCGTTTGCTGCCCGTCGGTGAAGAACATCAGATGTACCGGCTGGGAACGCCGGTGAAGCTGCCTCAGTGCATTGAACAGGCCTTCGGCGATATAGCTGTCGGCGGCCCAGGCCATGCGCCAGTCGATGTGGGTCAACACATCATCGATCAGCGGTAGATGGTCGCAGACCTCGATCGGCTCGAACAGAATCTCGGTGTTCCTCGTCGTGAAAAGGCCCAAGCCCGCCTCGGAGCCGCATGGCAGATCTAGCAGCAGGCTGCGGATCGCCGCTTTCACCAAGCTCAGTCGATCCGCCGGAGCGCCGTCGACCGCGACGTCCCGGCTGTTCATGCTCTGGGTGATGTCGATCACGAACAGGAATCGGTAGACATCCCGCTGCACGGGGGCGGCCGGGTGGAACGTCGCCGCCAGCGCCGTGCCAAATGCCAGCAGCGTGCACCAGAACCGCCAGCCTTTGTCTCGCAGCAAGGTGATCACGGGCCTCCGCCGGGTAGGCTGGGCAGCGTCGAAAACACGCTGGTCTTGGTGCCCTGGAAGTCGGCCTTCGGGCGTTCCTTCGGCGGGGGCGTGATTCGGTAGGCGTACTCCAGGTTGAATCGCGCGTCCCAGTCGTCGGGCCGGATGCGCAGAACCGCCTGATAGTTCTCTTTGGCCATCTGTACCAGCGTGTTGACGCGGGCATATTCCAGCACGCCCACGGCATTCCAGATTCGGGCGGCCTCACGCAGATAGATGGTCGCCATGTTGTATCGGACGCGTGCCTGGAAATCCGGCGGCCCTGCCTGTTGGATCGAACCGTACAGGCTCAGTGCCTCCTGAAAGTCGCCCTGTTCGTCCTTGTACCTGGCCACCGCGAAGACCAGTTCGGGACGGGTCGCTTCGGTGATCCGGACACTGCCGGGGGAAGCGATCTGACGATCGAGTCGCGAGGCCTGCCACCAGCGGATGCCCTGTGCGATCGCCAGCAGCAGGAAGGCGGCGCCCAACGACGCCAGCACCGGTTCGCTGAGCAGGGCTTTCTTCAGGCCGACCATCGCTCGATCTCCAACGCTCGCGAAATCAGGACCGGGATCAGGAACAACAGCCCCGCCCAATAACAGACGGTCGACAGATCCTGACGTGGCAGTTTTTGCCTGTAGTACAGCGGCTCGTTCTGAAGTTTCTCGATTTCGGCGATGGCATCCCGCAGCGACTCGGGGTTGTCGGCTTCGTAGGCCCGGTAGGGTATCCCGATGTCCTGGAAATACTGGTGCAGAAAATACTCGGGTGTGGTCGACTCGCCGGCGTTCTCCGGCTTGTCCGCCAGTCGTGCACTGGTCCGATTCCGCAGGTAGATCCAGTAGAGCTGCGCCTGGGTATCGACGAACGTCTGTTGAATGCGGGCACGGGTTTCCTCATCGATCCGGGCCGCCCCATCCGAAACCAACAGGATGATCCGGGAGCCAGTCACAGGCCGGCCGATGAAGAAATCCAATGCCATGACCAGGCCGGAGCCGATGTTGGTGATCCCGTGGCCGCGTTCCGAGAAGCTTTCGATCGCCGCGAGCACTGCGTCATGGTCCTGGGTCAACGGCAGCACGTAGATCGGCGCGGCGCTGAAGGCAACCACGGCGAACAGGTCATGCTGTCTCCGGGCGACGAACTCGGCCAGCATTCGGCGGGCGATTGCCGTCTTGGTTTCGGCGGCCGCGCCGCCGAGATACCGCCCGGCGAAATTCTCGTTCATGCTGCTGCTGCGGTCGACCAGCAGCACGACTTGTGCCCCGCTACCGACCCGGTCCACCCATTGTTCCCGGCGGTAAGGGCCGGCAGTGCCGAGCGCCAGGCCGAGTAGTGCCAGGCTCGCACAACCCCTCACGCAGCGGTCCGCGATGCGCGAAAAGCGGTCTTCGGGCACCCTGAGGAGGCTGGAGTAGACCAACTGGCGCTGGCCGGCGCCCAGCCACGGCGCCAGCACCGAGGCGGCACCGAGCAGCATCCACGGTAGCGCGAAGCCGAGGCTCATCGGATGCCTCGCTCCGAACGGGAACAGCGTCGGCAGAAGTCCAATAGCGACGGCCAGTGTTCGGTCTGTGCAGTGCCCTGACCGTCGGAGGATGCGAAGAAAAGTCGCTCCGAAATCTGAAAAAATTGCTCGAATTCCTTGCGCAGCGGACGGAAAGCCGGATTCTGCTCCAGAAATACGGGCAGGCCGGTAGGGAAGACGGTCCAGCCGGCGGTTTCGTCGATGGCCCGGTGAATGCGTTTCAGTGCCTGTGCATCGCGGTCGTCAGGTCTGAGCGAAAATCGCGGCCGCTCGATCTCCCGCAGCGCCGCGGTGAATGGCGGGGGAGCGGCCAGTGCCGGAAACCAGCCCCGTCGTAGCGCGATCAGCAACAGGCAAGCGGCAGCCGCCGAAAGCGATGCGACCATCGCCCAAACGGCCGCCTCGGTGCTGGGGCGATCGGGCGCATGCATGCCGCGGACTACCAGTTGCTCATCGGGAATACCGGGAGGAATCACCGGCATCAGCGTGAAGCTCCATTCCGGAGCGTGCAATTCGGTGACCGTGTCGCGCTGGCGGATGCGCACGGGTAGTGCGGGGACAACAGCCGGTTCGGGTGCCTTGACACCCCTCAGGATCAGGTAACCGAGATCAAGCTGCAAGCGATGCTCGGTCGGCATGGACCAACGGACGGTTCGGAGATCCAGCCAGTCGCCGACCGGTCCGGGACTCGGCAACAGATTCGGATCGACCGTTGCATCGGGCGGCAAGTCGACGATGATGCGGTGCTCGACGACGGTCCCGACCGTATAACCGAAATCACGCGGTGCGACCAGCACCACTACGGGGGCGGCCGTCTTTTCGCTGCAGCCGAATTGAAGGCATCCCAGCAGCAGCCAGGCAACCGCCTCCCGCCACGAAGCGATGCCGATAGCGCGTCTCATGACCCTGCCAGAAAATACTCGGACAGGCGGTCGGTATCCAGCGTCTCGCCCAGGAAGAACGGCGCCCGTCCGTAACGGCGGCACATCCGGTCGAGTTCCTGCCGTCGTCGGTCGAAGCGTGCCGCGAACCGTTCCCGGACCTGCGGGCGCATGAAAATCCGGCGGACTTCACCCGTTTCCGGGTCCTGCAGCGCGACCCAGCCCCAAGCCGGAAGGCGGGCATGCTCCGCCTCGCACCAGACGACGATCGGCACCACGTCGTGGTGGATGAGGGAGTCCAGTAGATGTGCCGTCTGGGCGTCGGAGACATGGAAATCCGACAGAAGGAACACGAGGCTGCGCTGGCGTCCCAGCATCGGCGCGACCTGACTCAGACCGTCGGCGGATCGTCCGACGGGCTCGAACGCCATCAGTCTTTGGCAGAAATCCGTCGGGGCGCCCTTGTATGATCTCAACGGCAGATGCCAGGCCCAGAGAATCGCCTCGTCGCAACCGAAGAATCCGAACGGATCGCCGGTCCGGTAAGCCGAGTACGCGGCCGCGGCAGTGAAGTCCGCGACGATGTCCAGCTTGCGCCGCGGATGGCCGAAACCCATCGACGCGGACAAATCCGCCAGCACGTAGACGGGCAGCGAGCTGCGTTGCCGAAACTGGCGCACCATCAGTTGCCCGAACGGGTCGTGCAGCGTGGCGTGGACATCGATGTTGCGAGGGTCGGGGTACGCGGTGAGCGGTGCGTGTCCGGCAAACTCGTCACCGCCGCCCACCTGGTTGCTGCGGTGGTGACCCGGGTGCGCGCGATGGGAACGCCAGCGGACCCGATAATGGAATTCGGCGATCAAGGCGCTGCAACGCGGCCGAGAATTCCGGAAATCAATTCACCGATCAAGTCCTGGCGTCGTAATTCGTAGACGGGATGGAAGAAGATGCGGTGAGCAGTCGTTTCCCGAAACACGCCGCGGATGTCCTCGGGAGTCAGATAATTGCGATCATCCATCCAGGCGGCCACCCGCGCGGCCCGCATTGTCATGCTCATGCCGCGGGCGCTGGCACCGGCCAGAATCAGCCGATCCATATCGACGTGATCGATAACGACGCCGTAGCGATGCGGCGTCCAGGTCGCCTGCCACAGGTTGAGAGCATAGGCCTGCAGCGCGGTACTGGCCTGGATTTCATGCTGGATCATCGGGGCGAAGCCGGCGATGTCCTGATAGGGCAGGATCGCTGGCCGAACCGTTTCGATCAAACGCTCGACGTCATGGAATCGCGGATCGAAGACCAGAGCCAGCCGTTGCGCGCGATCTTCCGGTGTTTCAATGTGCAACTCCATCAGAAACCGGTCGCGGGCGGCCGACGGAATCTCGAAGGTTTCTTCCTTCTCGACGCGGTTGCGGTCGGCGAACACCTGCAGGTGCGGAAACTGGTATTCCCGATTGAATGCCGACAGCGTGCGCTCGGCCATCACCCGCAGCAGCAGCGAGTGGACCTGCGGCCGGGCGCGGTTGACTTCGTTGAAGAAAAAGACCGACAGGGCTTCCCCATGCTTCAACACGGGGCCGGGATCGACCTGCGGTTTGCCTTGCTCGTTGATGTAGGTGTGGTAAACGAGATCGTTGGGCATCAGGTCGATAGTGCCCTCGACCCGCTCGTAGGCACCGCCGATGCCCCGAGCGACGGCGCGCAGCAGAGTCGTCTTGCCGACGCCGACATCGCCTTCCAGCATTACGTGTCCGCGCGCGAAAACGGCCAGCGTAATTTGCCGGACGGCATGATCCATGCCGACCACACACTCGTTGACCGCCTGCTCGAACTCCCGGGCACGGCTTCGCCAGTCGGTCAGCAGCGTGTCGTTCGTGCCGGACATCGCGGTCAGGGCAGAGGGCTGGCTCTTCGATCGGCGGCCGATCGCGCCGTCATCGCGAGCGCGGAATGACGGCGTTCCGGCGGTGGGTGGACGATCAGGCGGTGCTCGCGTTCTTTTCGGGGGTGCCCCGAGCCACGTCGATCAGAGGATCGAACCGCTTCAACTGGGCATGGCCGAACGCGATCAACTCGACGCCGATGTCGAGGACCAGTTGATAAAGCTGGGGCATCTGGTAGATCGCGTATCCGAGATAACCAACCGCCCCGACGCTCAGCGTGCCGGCGAGCAGCGTCGGCAGTCCGAACGCGGTGAAGATGCGGATCAACTGGGTGAGGATATCGAGCGGCAGCAGGAGCAGGAAACCGAAGTAGACCAGCACCATGAACGTGAACAGCACGAAAGTCAAAAATTTGAACAGACTGGTGAGAACCAATTCAATTTTCATCAATTTATTCCTTTTCCGATATTTGACTTAGCCAGCACCACACCGTTTCTCCGGCCACACCGCGACGGGACGGTGATGCGGCGGGGTACGCCGCCGTTCCGTCCGGATTCGAAGCAGTCATTGGTTCAAGGTGAAGTCGGAATGGGCGCCGCTGCGACCGGCAGTGGCGATCATCCGATGAATTCTAACACACGAACGCGGTTCGGCCAGACTCACCAGCAATCGCCCGCAGCCGCTGTGCAGAAGACACCGATGCTACAAGGCTTCGGTAATCGGCGGGTCCTGATCGGCGCCCCGGGGTGAGACCGACGCACGTGCGACTCGGGGGCGGTTCCCGCGCCGAGCAGGGTGCTACAATCTGCTCCCGCCGTCTGCGACCGATTCCTCCTTGGAAGAATCCGCCGGCGAACTCGCCCGAACGCCTGGGCGGTGTGCCGAATACCCGAGTGCCGGAAGGGCTTTCCAGCATACGGCCGGCGCAGCGCGGTGCTTCACCGTCCGTTGCCGATGTTGCGGGGCATGATGTTCACAGCGCCGATTGCGGCCCGTTCCGAAATCGACTACCAACAGGATCTGGGGCCGGAGAAGATCCGGACGATGCGCGTGGCTGCGGGACTCGGCATCATCCTGTACAGCTCGTTCGGAATCCTGGATATCTGGGCGATTCCCTCCTCGTTGTCTCGCGTCTGGGCCATACGGGCTGCGGTGGTCGTGGTGCTCGCACTGGTCTTCTTGAGCACGTATCACCGGCTGTTCGTCCGTCGTTACACGCTGATCGCCGCGGTGATGTATCTGGTTCTGGGCACCGGGATCGATGCGATGATCTACCTCGCCAGTCCGGATGAACTGGCGCGCACCGTCTACTATACCGGCCTGATCCTGGTCGTTTTTGCTCTCTACATCTGGACTTACGTCCACGCCGCGGTCAGTCTCGCCGTGGGCCTCGCCTTCGTGTCGTCCTATCTGTACATCGCGATTGCGGTACAGCGGATGGCAACCCCGGAGGAATGGCCGATCCTGCTGGCGAATTCGTTCTTTTTCGTCAGCGCCAACGTGATCGGTTTCATCGGTAGCCGCATGCGCAATCGCTTTGCCCGGGAGAATTACCGGCTGCGCAACGCGCTGGAACGCAAACTCGAGAAGACGATCGAGGCGCGACGGGCCAGCGAGCTGCGCTATATCCGTCAACTCCAGGACAGCGAAGCATTGAAGGCGGCTATCATCGAGACCGCGCCGGTCGGTCTGGTGACGGTCGATCGTCACGGCCGGATCGTTCAGTTCAATCCCGCAGCGGAACACTGCTTCGGCCGCACCGAGCGCGATGCGGTCGGGTGCTTGCTGTCGGATATTCTGTCTCGTCCGATCGAGACGGGCGAGAGTCCGGACGGCGCATCGGGGGGATCGTCGCGGTTCTGCGGTTTCCCGCTGACGCCTGCCGAGACCGAGGGGATTCGCGCCGATGGCAGCGCATTTCCGGTCGAGGTCGTGATCGTGCCGGCGCGTGGCGGCGGCACCGAAGTTTTTACAGCCTTCGTCACCGATCTGACGCAGAAGCGGGAGGCCGAGGCGGAAATCCGGCATCAGCGGGAAATCCTCTATCAGCGAGAAAAGCTGGCGGCGATGGGATCGCTGTTGGCGGGTGTGGCGCATGAGTTGAACAATCCGTTGGCGGTGGTGGTCGGTCGTTCGCAGATGCTCGACGAGGAACTGGAAGATGCCGGGCAGATGTTGGTGTCGGCGGCTAGCATACGCGATGCCGTCAGCCGTATCCGACACGCCGCCGATCGCTGTGCGCGGATCGTCAAGACCTTCCTGGCAATGGCACGGCAGCGTCGGCCGGAGCGGCGGGCGGTGCAGATCAATGTCGTGATTCGGACGGCGGTGGAGATGCTGTCCTACGGTCTGCGCAGCGCGGGGATCGAGGTCGCTTTGCAGCTGGATCCGGAGGTTTCCCCGCTGGCGGCCGACGAAGATCAGTTGCATCAGGTGTTCATGAATCTGATCGTCAATGCACAACAAGCCATGGCCGATCGGCCGGGACCGCGCCGCCTGACTATCGCTTCCCGGCTGGTTCGCAGCGAGGGCCGGCTGGTCGCGGAGGTCGGGGACACGGGTCCCGGTATTGCTCCGGAGCATCGCGCCAGGGTTTTCGAGCCGTATTTCACGACCAAGCCGCAGGGCCAGGGTACCGGGGTCGGTTTGCCGGTCTGCCTCGGAATCATCGAATCTCACGGCGGGCTCCTGAATTTCGAGTGCCCGGCAAGCGGCGGAACGGTGTTCCGCATCGTCCTGCCGATCGACGGAACACCGGATGAACGCGGTCCGGCGAAGCCCGGCTCCGCCGACGAACCGGCCGTTTCGCGTCTCGACAGGGCGTCGGACGCGGCGGAGCGGGTACCGCGGTTGCGGCCAAGTGTTCTGGTGGTCGACGACGAGCCCGAACTTGCGGCAATCCTGGGCGACATCCTGCAATCCGCCGCGGCGGAGGTCACAGTGGCTTCGAATGGTCGGGATGCTCTGTGGCGGCTGCGGCAGAAACATTTCGATCTGGTTTTGACCGATTTGCGGATGCAGGAACTCGGCGGGCCGGAGCTGGTCGGTTTGATCGAACAAGATTGGCCCCACCTGAAGGAGCGCGTGATCTTCCTGACCGGTGATGCATTGAGTGCCGATGTGCTTGCGTTTCTTCAGGAGAAGCGGCGCCCGGTGATCGAAAAGCCGTTCGATGCGGTGGAAGTGCGCCGGTGCGTCGCGGATTGCCTGGGATCGACCTGGGTACTGAGCCGAGCCGGTCCGAACCGATGATGGTTGTTCGGTCCGCTTCGGATCACCGCGTCAATCGAGTCGGGAAGCTTGCGGAACCGGCGCACGCGGCCGCGGAGAGTTTCTCGTGCCGGAACGGCATGCTACGCTTCCAAACCTATCCGTCAAAGACATTGCAATGGGAGTTGACGCTATGCAGACCAGCGCGCGCCTGCTCGTTTCGGTATTCGTCGGCGTCGTGCTTGCGGTCCCGGCGGCGCTTGGCCGGACGGAAACAGGACCCTTCGACAAGGCGCTGACGCCCGGCGGAACGGCAGACATCGAGATCGGAGAGGACCCGCCGTTGTGGGAGGATTTGGGGACGCTGAGCCATCGGGTCACGACTTCGAATCATCGGGCGCAGCGCTATTTCGATCAGGGCCTCCGGTTGGCGTACGCATTCAATCATGCGGAAGCACGGCGCGCGTTCCGTGCGGCCCAGCGGCAGGATCCGAGTTGCGCCATGTGCTATTGGGGTGAGGCGCTGGTGCTGGGTCCCAACATCAATGCGCCGATGGAAGCGAAGGCAATCGCACCGGCCTTGGCCGCAGTCGAGAAGGCCCGATTCACAGCGGTCAATGCGAGCCCTTCGGAGCAAGCGCTGATCGCGGCGCTGGCCGTGCGCTATCGTGCCGATTCCACCGCCGAGCGGTCCGGTCTCGATCGGGCCTACGCCGAAGCGATGGGCGCGGTGGCGAGCCGCTATCCGGACGACGACAACATCGCGGTGTTGTACGCCGAGTCGCTGATGGATCTGTCTCCGTGGGACTATTGGGAACAGTCGGGTCGCCAGGCGAAGGGCAAAACCGAGGAGATCGTTTCGACGCTGCAGCGCGTGCTGCAACGCCATCCGGATCATCCCGGCGCCATTCATCTGTACATTCACATGGTCGAGGCTTCGACCGACCCGAAGCGGGCGGAGCCTTATGCGGAGCGGCTTGCGGCGCTGATGCCCGGCGCCGGCCACATGGTCCACATGCCCAGTCACATCTACTTCCGGATCGGTCGCTATCGCGACTCGTTGCTGAGCAACCGGGAGGCTGTCGCAACGGATGAGAGATATCTGCAGCAGAACACGGCGAGCGGCATCTATGCAGGCGGATACTATCCGCACAACGTGCATTTCCTGATGGTGTCGGCACAAATGGCGGGCGATGGCGCAACCGCCCTGCAGGCGGCCGACAGGCTCGCCGGGCTGGTGGCGGGAGGGGCCATGAACGAAGCAGCGTGGGTTCAGCCGATCCAGGCCGCGCCGTACTTCGTGCATGCCCAGTTCAGCGAACAGACCGTGGTGCGGTTGGTACGGGACCCCGGGGACCGATTGCCCTACATCAAAGCGATGTGGTATTACATGCGCGGTGTGGTGGCGGCCAGAGGTGGCGATGCGATGGCCGCGGAGCGCGAGGCCGGCGCAATCGGCCGGTTGGCCGAGACGGCGGATTTTCGCGATCTGGAAGCGGGGGGGGTGCCGGCGAAGGAGGTGCTGAATCTGGCGCGGTGCATTGTCACCGCGCGCTTGGCTCAGGCACGCGGCGACCTCCCGACAACGATACGGGAATTCGAAGCCGCCGCGGTCATCGAAGATGGGCTTCCGTACCTGGAACCGCCCTATTGGTACTATCCGGTGCGGCAGTCGCTCGGTGCGGCGCATCTGCTCGCCGGCAATCTCACGGGCGCCGAGGCCGCTTTCCGCAAGAGCCTGGAACAAGCCCCGCACAACGCCTGGAGCCTTTTCGGCTTGGCTGAAGTCTATCGTCGACAGGGTAAGCAGCGGGAAGCCGAGGAAACCGCACGACTGTTTCAACGCGCCTGGTTGGGGCAACAAGGTCCGCCGGCGCTCGATCGTCTCTAGTTCCGGGATTTCGGAAGCCGTGTAGCTTCCGGGCAAGGTTCTCTGAACAGAACCCGCGCGGCTTTGCGGCAGGCTCCGGCTGTTCCGCGCCGCACCCAATGTGCCGTGTGAACGGTGAACGCGGAATCGTCCGTTCGTCGGCAACCGGCCGATCGTTGGCCATCGACGCAATCTCCCATCGCGTATGCGGTGTCTGACCGATCTCCGGAAGTTGGGGCGAAATTCTCCGGGGGCGGGCAGTACGCCGGCAACGAAGTCCCGGAAGCCCGCGCGGCTGTGGTATATTCCTGACAAAATTTGCCAAAAAAGGGAAAATCCATGTACATCCAACTCCTCTTCGCACTGCTGCTCGGCCTGAGTACGCTGACGGTGCGTGCGGAAAGTGTGACGATCGCGCCGGCACGTCAGACGGTAGATCGGCTCAACAACGCCCTGATCGACGTGATGAAGAATGCTACCCGGCTCGGTTACCAGGGGCGTTACAAGAAGCTGGAACCGGTGATCAAAGATGTATTCCAGTTCGAAGCGGTCGCTCAGATCGCCCTCGGTTCTCACTGGAAGAAGCTGGATCAGACCCAGAAAGTCACTTTCATCGGTGTGCTGACCGATCTCAGCATTGCAACCTACGCGGCGCAATTCAACGAGTATGCGGGAGAGAAGTTCCAGTACGAATCCGCCGAGGAGAACAAGGCGGACCGTGTCACTCTCCGCTATGTGATGGTGGTGCCGAACGACAAGCCGATCAAGTTCGAGTACATCGTGAATCAATTTAGCGGTAAATGGGAAATCATCAACATCATCGTGGACGGCATCAGCGATTTGGCATTGAAAAAGGCGCAATACACCAGCGTGATCGACCGTGAAGGGTTCGACAAGCTGGTCGCCAAGCTATCCCAGAAGACGAAAGACTACGCCAAGAACAACAAGTAGCCGAATGCCCGACTGGCGTCCTCCGGCGCATCAAGCGCCGAGTGCCGCTCCGTGGGTCTGCCGGGCTAATACAGCGGCTCTCGGTAGAACATCAGGAAATTGCCGATCACGAACATTGCCAGGATGGCGACGAAACCCGCCACACGGCTTTCGCTGTAGCCTTCCGGGGTCGACAGGCGCAACTCCAGCCACCGTCCGCTCGCCATGATCACGGCCAACAGCCCCATTGCCGTGTGCGTGGACTGAATCAGATACTCGCTGCGTAATTCGAATTGCGCATGCGCGTGGGTCAGCAGCAACACGCCGCCGAACGCGCACAGCACCGGAAACAGGAACTTCAGCTTCTGCGTATCCGTCCTGGTGCGCGCGCGCAGTTCCATGATTCCGAGACAGAACGCCAGCAACGTGGCGATCCGGTGTTGAAATACTTCGCCGTTGCCGAACGTGCTCTCCCAAAAGCCGATGGGACCCAGCGGCCAGGTTTCGGCATCGCTACGGAAGAACAGGAAGATGGCGAGACCGACGAACCCGAGTGGCCAATAATTGGCCCAGCGGTATCCGGTCAGGTAATAGATGATGGCCATCAGGCCCATCGCAGTCAGGAACAATCCGGCAATGTTGTGGTTGTAATCCGACCAGAGCTGGCCTGCGACCGACGGTACCTTGCCGACCACTGCGACGCGCCCGGGCTCGGCGGCCAGCAGTTCCTCATGACTGGGTGAGGTCAGTCGCGGCGCGTGGGGCGAGAACATCTCGACGACTTCGGATACCGGCACCGTCAGATCACGAATGTCGACCGCTGGGGGCTGCGAGGACAAGGTTGCGGCGATGAACAGCACGCCGACCAGGATGAAGGTTTCGGCCTCGATGTAGTAGGGCACTTTCGAAGTCAATGCGGCAGCCGTGTTGCCCTGCCGCCAATTGCGTCCCGCCCGATGGTTACGGTATGCGAAATAGAGGGCGAACAGCAACAGAAGGCTTTTGGTCGCGACCAGGCTGCCGTATCCGGTGCCGAATAGACCGTCCCATGATCCGACATATTCCAGGGCCAGCGGAATACCGGTGGCCAGCAGCAGCAGTACCGAACTCACACCGAGCCAGCCGAAGCGGTGTACGGCTTCAGGCCACAGTGAACGGGCCGACCGGTCGACCGCTCCGAGGCGCCACAAGGTCAGCAATTGAGCGACACCACCGACCCAGACCGCGGCGGCAAATTGATGCACCACGGTCAGCGTCATCAGTTGTCCGCGATCTTCGAAGCGTCCCACGCCGTGTACCAGCCAGGCGCCGCTGATAACCAGTGGCACGGTCAGGGCGGCCAGAATGTTCCACCGCGGACGGTCGGTAGGGCGGGCCAACAGCAACCGGGTGACCCAAATCAATCCGAGCGCTAGCAGCAACCGCACGACGCCCGCCTGGAACTGGACGGTTCCGGCGTAGGCGGCGAACGGAAGCTCGCCGAGCGTCGACACCAGAATCAGACCCTTGATGACCAGCTTGGTACCGAGCATTACCGCGAGCGAGATCGCTCCGAAGCGCAGTACCGTCACGCAGCGTGCAACGATGGCATCGTGCGCAACACTGGCGGCGGACCAGATGCGCAGAATCCACGCCGCCCATAGCACACTGCCGACGACCAGTGCGTAGCTGATCAGGATCAGGCCGCCGAGAAAATCATCGAGGAAATTGGCGAGGCCTTGCATGTACATCGTTGGTTACCGGTTGGTGTTGGGATTCTGAACGTCGAATCGGATCACATTCTCGGTGAAGTGGCCATCCGCCGCGAAGATCTTGTATTTGATGGCGTATTCCCCTTCGCTCAAGGCAGGTAGCCGGACGAGTACCTCGCCGGGCTTTTTGCCCGCCTCGATCACCGCGGGGTGGTGAATGTCGCCCTTGCTGACCAGATACACGCGGGAGAGCGCGAGCTCCACGCCGGCATTGAAATTCAGCACGACCGTCGTGGGCTGTTGGGGCTGCACCGGCCGGGTTTGCAGCGACGATTCGGTGACCACCGCGTGGGCAAGGGCATCGCCGTAACAGAGTGCGGACAGCAGCGCCGCGGCGGCGGCCCGGGGAAAAAGCGTTTGCATGATGATGATTTCCTCGTCGTGGCAAGATGGCGGTGCGGATCGCGTTCATCCGGCCTTTGCTTTCAGTGCATGTCCTGTCAGGGTCTTGCCGAGGTCCCAGATCGCCCCGGGGACCTTGTGGCAGTCGGCGATGACCTGATCCAGTGCGTCGAGGATCCAGTCGCGATCCCGCTCACCGATCACCAGCGGAGGTAGAAACTTGACCACGTTCATGCCGTGGCCTGCGACCTGGCTCAGTATCCGGTGATTCTTGAACAGAGGGATCGTGATCATTTGGCTGAACAGTCCCTTGTTGGCCAACTCCAACATGTTCCATGCGGCCTTCAGACTCAGACTCTTCGGCGATCCGAACTCCAGTGCCAGCATCAAGCCCTTGCCGCGGACCTTGCTCAGCAGTTCATAGCGTTTCGACAACGCATCGAAGCTTTGCAGCAGTTCGTCTCCCATGCGCGCGGCATTCTCGACCAGTTTCTCGTCCTCGATCACCTGTAGCGCGGCGAGGCCGGCGGCCATCGCCATGTTGTTCTTGGAGAAAGTCGACCCATGCACGACTGCGCGGTCCATCCGGTTGAACACCGCATCCATGATGTGGCCGGTCATCGCGACGGCTCCGACCGGGATGAATCCCCCGGACAAGGCCTTGGCCATCAGGATCATGTCGGGCTCGCCGCCCCAGTGCTCGAACGCCCAGAATTTCCCGGTGCGCCCTAGGCCGCTCTGTATCTCGTCGGCGACAAACAGCGTGCCGTACTGCCGGCACAACCGGGAGGCCTCGGGCAGGAACTCGGGCGACGGCAGGTTGACGCCTTTCCCCTGAATCGGTTCGAAGATGAATGCAGCGACATCGCGCCGCTGCAGGGCCTTGTCGAGTGCCGCGAGATCGTTGAACGGCACCGCCTCGCAACCAGGCAGCAGCGGCCCGAACCCGTCGCGGAAAATCTGCTCGCCGTTCAGCGACAAGGCTCCCAGTGTCAGGCCATGAAAACCGTGTTCGCAGTGCACGATCTTTTCCCGCTTGGTGGTGTAGCGCGCAAACTTGATTGCCGCCTCGACCGCTTCGGCTCCGGAATTGCAGAAGAACACCCGGTTCAGCTGCGGCGGACAGAATTGCAGGATGCGTTCGGCCAGCAGACCGCTCAGCAACGAGACATCCATCTGCACCATGTCGGGCAGTTCGCTCCGCAGCACATCCGTCAATGCTGCGACCACCGTCGGGTGGTTCCGACCCAAGGCGAAAACGCCGAAGCCGCTGAGGAGATCCAGGTATTCGTTGCCTTCGGCATCGTACAGGTAAGGGCCGGAGGCGCGGGTATACGTGCGGTCGTAACCGATGGTTTTCAGCACACGAACCATCTGCGGATTCAGGTATTTTTCGTGCAGGACGAAATTGTCGCCACGGCGGTGCTGCAGGAAATCGGCGATGGGCGAAGACATCAAGACCTCAGTGAATCTAGGGTTGTGATTGGGGGCGAATTCTACACGGTTCGCCGGAACGGATTGAATTTCCAGGTGCTGAATGCCGGCAGCACGATCAGCGAGCAGATCAGCGACAGCATCAGGCCGGCTGCCAACAGGATTCCGATGCTTGCGGTCCCGGGATGACGGGTGAAGGCCAGGCTGACGAAACTGAACACCGTGGTGAGTGCGCCATAGAACACCCCTTTCGATTCGCTGGTACTGAGCAGGTTGGCTTCTCCATTGCGCAGGTAATGCAGTCGGTGGGCCATGTGAATGCCGTTGTCGACGCCAAGCCCGAACAGCAATGGCAACACGATGATGTTGGCGAAGTTGAACGGCACCTTGATCGGCACTGTCAGTGCGGCCGTGAACAGCGATGCGAGCAGCAACGGCAGCAGCACCAGTACGGTATCGCGGACACTGCGTTGGATCAGCAGCAACAGCAAGGTGATCGCCACGAATGCAGCACCGAATGCTTCCTTGAACGCCTGCAGCACTGCATTCATCGATTCGAGGTAAGTCACCGGAACGTCTGTGACGTCGGGATCCACTGTCTGTGCCTGGCGAATGAAGCGGCGCAGGTTTCGCAGGTCGTTCAGGTCCTGCTCAGGGTAGATCTGCAGCCGGTAGAGCCCTTCGGCGCTGACCCATCTTTCGACGAGGTCGGGCGGGAGAGTCTCCCGGGTGACGGTCGCCGCCTGCAAACCCCTCTGCAGCTTATGCATGGTCGCCGGCAGATCGCCGAGAATGCCAGCCTGTAGTTGTTCGAGGATCTGCGCTTGCTGGTCAGCGTCAAATCCGATCAGCGCAGTGGCAAATCGCGTCAGACTCTCATCGAGTGCCTTGAGGGTCGGATCGTCCTGTTGCATGCGCTGCCGGCGAACGACGCCGAGAAAGGCATCGATCGGTGCGAGGCTGGCCGCTACGGAGGGTCGGCTCGGAAATTTGGCCAGATCGGCCCCGATGATCAGGGCCAGGTCCTCGATGATCGCGAGCTTTTCCGGCTGTTGCTCGGGAATGAAGCTGGACAAGCGCACCACCCGGTCGACGGTTGGCAACGATTCGAAGCGTGCGGCCGCCTCTTCAGCCGCGGATTCCGATCCGGCCAATGCGGCCAGCGTCAACGGCGAGGTGTCCCGGGACTGCAGCAGGTATTTGAAGGTCTGCACCGATTCGGAGTTCGGATCGCGCAGATTGATCGGGTTGAAATCCACTTCGACCCGGGTCAACAAGGCCAGTGCAACCAGAACGGCCAAGATCGTCACGATGCGGATGATCCGGGCTCGGCTCATGACCCAATGCGATAACAAGGAAGGAATGCGGGCACCAATCTGCCGCCCGGGCTTCAGCGGGCCGGACGGCACGATCTTGATCAGGGCCGGGAGTACAGTGAATGTGGTGCCCAGCGCGATGAACATGCTGGTCCCCGAGATGATGCCCAACTCGGCGACGCCGACATAGCTGGTCGGGATGAAGGCGTACAGGCCGATCGCTGCCGTCAGCGTACACAGTGCTAACGACGGCCCGGTGGAGACGAAAGTCCGGCGCAGCGCCTGGGAAACCGAGAGCCCGCGCAACGCCAGTTCCCGGTATCGGAGGCAGAAATGCGAGGAGTAGGCATCGCCCATGCCGATGAACAGTACCGCGAAGGCGATCGAGATCATGTTGAGCTGGCCGATCGCGAACGCCGCAAAACCCAGCGAAAAGATCAAACCCATGGTCAACGACGCGATGGTGGCGATCATCAACTGGAAAGAACCGAACGCGACCCAGAGTGTGATGCAGACCAGGATCAGCGAGCCGGCACCGGCAGAGATCATGTCCTTGCCGATCGTGGCCATCTCCTCGTACTCCAACATCACCTCGCCGGTCAGACGGACGCGAATGTCGGACAGCGGTCCCTGCTTGACTTGCTGGATCGCCGAGTTGATTGCGAGGTACGACTGCTCGGCCGGCATCAGTTGGTCGAAATGCAGCACCGGTGTGATGTTGATGAACCGTTGCGTGATGCCCGGTCCCTGCTGGTCCTTCAGCATCAACTGCTGCCAGGACAGCCGGTAAGTAGTGCCTGCAGCCGCTGCATCCGTGGCCTCGGCGAGTTTGGACAGCAGCGGATCGAGGTCGAATTCGAAATCGTTCTCCCGATGCGTCAGTGCATCACCGATGATCGAAAACAAACCGCGGAGGCTGAAGTCGGTGGCGAGACGGCCGATGAACGGCTGCGCATTCGCCAGGTCGACCGACAGTTCTTCCAGTTCGGGCAGGTCGAGGTACAGCAGCCCGTTCTTCTGGAAGAAGTCGCTGTCGTCCGGAAGGTAGACCGACTTGATGTTGTCCGTACGTGCCCGCAGGGCTTCGCCGAGTTGGCGCACGGCTTCGGCCGTTTGCTCCGGGGTGTTTCCCTCCACCACCATCAGAAACGTGCTGACATCCTGAGGAAACGCCGATTCCAGACGAATCCGATTGCGTTGGAACGGCAGGTCGAGCGACAGCATCTCCGCGGTGTTCGCGTTGACGCTGAGATTCTTCATGGTGTAGTCGAGCGTCCAGCCGGTGGCGATCAGAAACACGAGAACGATCTTCCACGGGTGGCGCAGGACTTTGCCTTCCCACCAGGTGATCGTTTGAACGAGGATGTTTTGAGGCGAGAGACTCATTAGCGGCGTGCTCGGGAGATCGGGATTCTGGTTAGGCGGCGAGTGACGGGCCTGTCAGCGCGGCGACCCGAGCCAGGCTACGGATGGCGGCACGAAAACAGCGGTTCAGATGCAGGAGTTCAGGCAGGTCGCCGGGCCGGCGTGCCAGCGCCGGCAGCAGTTTGCCGAGTTGCACTTCCCCGTGCGGATCGAGAGCGTGCAACACGCTTTGCGGCATCGGCGTCGCCGCCCGGTCCGCAACGGCACGGACCGCGATGCACGGTAAGCCGCGGCGTTCGGCTGCGCGGAGAACTGCCGCACTTTCCATGTCCACCGCAACGCCGCCCGTACTGCGGCCGAGTTCGCGCTTGGCGGCAGCCGTGTCGACGACGTGCGTGCTGTGGGCGATCGTGCCATGATGCAGTGACAAGTGGCCCGCGAGCCGGTGTTCGAGCCGACTACGCCAGCGTTCGCAAAATCGGTGCCGGTGGCCTTCTGCCCCGCACACCGATTCGGCCAGAACGATGTCCCCGGGCAGCAAATGGTCCGTCAAAGCGCCGGCGCACCCCCAGGAAATCAGACGACGGACGCCGCGGGCGATCAGTTCATCGGCCGCCGCCTCGGCGTTCGCGGCACCCGCGCCGCTGACCCGAATCCAATGGTTGGGGGCGATCTCCAGTGTGGAGAGTCGCCGCACCGGACGTCGCGTCAGGCTGCGGCATTCCAGTGGCAACGCGATGACGTAACCAATCGCTTCAGGTGTCCCCACGTGTCTCGTTCCGGTAACGCGCCAACGCCCAGAGCGGGAAGAACTTGTCGTATCCGTGGTACTTCAGATAGAAGACCTTCGGGAACCCGGGCGCCGTAAAGCAGGCATCCTTCCAGAAACCGTCGGGCTGCTGTGTTCTCAGCAGGTAGTCCACACCGGCGCGAAGCTCCGCGGAATCGGACTCGCCGGCCGCCAGCAGCGCCAGCAAGGCAAGGCCGGTCTGAAACGCGGTACTGGTGTGGAAGCGGCCGCGGCAACTGGGGTCGTGGTAGCTGAAGTTGTCCTCGCCCCAGCCACCGTCCGGCCGTTGCACGCTCTTCAGCCACCGGACGGCCCGCTGCACGCTGGGATCGGTGCTCGGAACGCCGGCGAGTTCGAATCCGAGTAACACGGACCAGGTGCCGTAGATGTAGTTCGTTCCCCATCGGCCGAACCAGGAGCCGTCCGGCTCCTGTTCACCGCGCAGGTAGTCGATCGTTGCATCGACGACAGAACGCATCTCAGGCCGGCGATCGAGTGTCTTCGCCAGAAACATCGCACACCGTCCGCTGACGTCCGCGGTAGGGGGGTCGAGCAGTGCGCCGTGATCGGCAAACGGGATCTGGTTCAGGTGATAGTGCGTGTTGTCGGCATCGAACGCGCCGAATCCGCCGTTTCGCGACTGCATGCCGCCGATCCAGGTGATCGCCCGATCCAGCGGTTCATCAAATTCCGGGTCTTCGGATTGCGCTATCGCCTGAGCGACGACGGCGCTGTCGTCCACGTCCGGATAATGGGGATTGTCGAACTGGAAGGCCCAACCGCCGCCCGGCAATTGCGGACGCTGCACGCGCCAGTCGCCCGGTTCGTCGGTGACCTGCTTGGAAGCCAGCCAGCGCAATCCCCGCTTCAGGGCGGCGCCAGTCGCACTGGACTCTTCATGCTTGGTGACTTCCTGTAACGTCAGCGATACGAGCGCAGTGTCCCAGACCGGTGACACACAAGGCTGACAGTACGCCGAATCGCCGTCGATCACCAACAGCCGATCGATCGCCTCTTTGGCGATCCTGCGCCGCTCGTCTTCCGGCGGGATGCCCAGCAGATCCATTGCCTCGTAAGCGTTCACCATTGCCGGGAAAATGGCGCCGAGCCCACTGTAGCCGTTCAGCCGCTCCATGAACCACCGTTCGGCTCGCGCCGTCGCCCGACGCCGCAGCGCCGCGGGAATCAGGGGTTCCAGCATGCGCCCGAACCGTTCCAGCGCCAGGATGGCTTTCCCCAACGGTGTCTTGACGTGCGCGAAGTAACCGCGTTCCTGCTCCGGGTCCACGATAAACAGTTCGCGTACGCCGATCTTGTGCGGATTGCGTGCCTTGACCTTGCAGGAACACAGGATGAACAACGGCACCATCACGGTACGAGACCAGTAGGAGACCTTATCCAGATGAAACGGAAACCACTTTGGCAGCAGCATGATCTCGACCGGGATGAACGGTACGCCGCGCCAGGGAATCTGCTCGAAGATGGCCAGCATGATTCGGGTGAACACGTTCGCGCGGGCGGCACCGCCCTGGCTCAGTATCCATTCGCGGGCCTTTTTCATGTGCGGTGCGTCGATTCGATCTCCGGCCAGCTTCAGCGCGTAATACGCCTTCACCGTGCAACTGATGTCGCCGGGTCCGCCGAGGAACAGCGGATAGCTGCCGTCCTCCTGCTGATGGGCCCGCAGGTAGTTCGCGATCTTGGCCTGTAGCGCCGAGTCGATTTCATCCATGTGATGCATCATCAGGATGTATTCGGCCGGAATCGTGCAGTCCGCCTCGAGTTCGAACACCCAATAGCCGTCGTCGTGCTGCAGACTCAACAGGTGCTGCTTTGCCCGATCGATCGCGCGGTCGAGAAGTGAAGCCGCATCGCTCCCTGCGACACCCGGTTCAATCAAGTCAAAGTCGGTGGTATCTCTGAACATTTGCGTGATGTCCCCCAATTTAGATCACTGGAATTTCGTTTCGGGCTTGCCTCGAAGGCAGCTTCGCCAACGCGGGATCCGTGGCGGGCAATGGCCGGCCCGCCAGATAGAAGATCGCGCGTAACAGTGAGTCGTGACGGCCGGCGAGGCGGCTGGCGAGTACGGTCGCCTTCACCGCGCGGCGGGTGATCTTGACTTGGCTGGACTCTGAGAAGTCCGGCCGGCCATTGATCTTCCGCAAGGTCAGCACCGCCATGCCCAGAGCCCATAGACAAAACTCACGGATACCGGTTTCGTGGGCCGGAACGAGTAGTGTGTAGGCCAGAGCGTTTTTCAGATGTTGATGTGCGATGCCGACCAACTGAGTGAAGGCGGCACGGAAGGTGGCATCGGTGTGGCCCGGCTGCAACGAGCGCAAGTCAAATCCCGCTTCGCGGAACATGTCGCTTGGAAGCCAACAAACATTGCGGGCATGGTCATCCCACAGGTCCTTCAGGATGTTGGTCATCTGCAGTCCCTGTCCGAAGGAAACCGCCAACTCCATCATCGCGTCGCGGTGCGCGGCGATTTCCGGGGAATAGAGGCAAAAAAGACGCGTGAGCATCTCCCCGACTACGCCTGCGACGTAATAGCAGTAATCGTTCATCTCGTTCAGATTCGCCAGTCCGCCACTGAGGTCGCGGTCCTGGAACGCGGCCATGCCGTCCGCCATGGTCTGGACGCAGGTGAACAGTGCTTCGCGGGTCGCTGTATCGAAGGCGTGGGTAATGGCGATCACGCGGGGCATCACCGCGATCAGTTCGTGCTCCGCCGGCAAGGTGGTATCCGACAACAGCGGCGACAGGTCGGCCGATAACGCGGCCGAATCGTCGTGTCCGGCGACGACATCGGCGAATCGCCCGCAAAATCCGCGCTTCGAGATGCTTGACAGCGAGACCTCGTCCTCGATCGTGTCGACGATACGGCACAGCAGATAGGCGTTGGAGACGGGTTTGGCCAAGGCCGGTGGAAGCCGCGGAATCGTCAACGCGAACGTCCGAGACACGCCGTCCAGCAAGTGCGCCTGAAATTCATCATCGGAAAGGGAGCTTAGTTCGCGGTCCGAACGGCCCCGGTTCTGCGCTGTGACAGGGGGGGCGGGGGTCGTTCCGACCGCAGTGCCGTGAGGATTCAGTCGCATAGGCTCCGTAAAATGATGAAAATTATACCGATTTCCGTGGGCACGTCAATGTTGTTGCGAATTGAACAAAAGATTTGATCAAAAAACAACGTGCTATTATCATGCTTGCAAAAATGGATGCAATCAAATTGTGGCGCGATCGGTGATTCCTTAGCATTGTGGTCAGGAATGGATCGATCGCTTATAGTGGCGCGCCGGGCCATGGCGGATTGCGGCTCGCGCAAGTGTTGTAGGATTACTACAGGAGAGCGGTATGGGCGTTCCTTTACGTCAACAAATCAGTGTTGCGAAGTATCTGATCAAGCAGAAGTTGAAGGGGGTCGAACGCTATCCTCTGGTGCTGATGCTCGAGCCCCTGTTCCGGTGCAATCTGGCATGTGCGGGCTGTGGAAAGATTGATTACCCGGATGAGATTCTGAATCGGCGTCTCAGCGTGCAGGAGTGTCTCGGTGCGGTTGATGAGTGCGGTGCGCCGATCGTTTCGATCGCCGGCGGCGAGCCGTTGCTGCACAAGGAACTGCCGCAGGTGATCGAAGGCATCATTCAGCGCAAGAAGTACGTGTATCTATGTACCAACGCGCTGTTGCTGAAGAAGCGTATCAACGACTACAAGCCGTCTCCGTACCTCACCTTCTCGATCCATCTCGATGGCAACCGGGAACGTCACGATGCCTCGGTGTGTCAGCAGGGCGTATTCGACCGCGCCGTCGAGGCGGTGGAGATGGCGATCGCGAAAGGCTTTCGGGTGACGCTGAACTGTACGTTGTTCCAGGGCGAGTCGGCCGAGGAGGTGGCGGAATTCCTGGACCATACCAAGCGCCTGGGCGTCGAGGGCGTCACGCTGGCACCGGGCTTCAGTTACGAGCACGCACCGCAGCAGAACATCTTCATCAAGATGCGGGAAAGCAAGGAGCTGTTTCGCAAGATCTTTCGTCTGGGGCGGGGGCGCGGTTGGAAGCTGAACCATTCGAGCCTTTATCTGGATTTCCTGGCCGGCAATCAAGCCTACCACTGCACGCCGTGGGGCAACCCGACGCGTAACATCTTCGGCTGGCAGAAGCCTTGTTACCTTCTGGTCGACGAAGGCTATGCACCGTCCTACCGCGCGTTGATGGAGGAAACGCCGTGGCATAAGTACGGTAACTCAAAGAATCCCAAGTGCGCCAACTGCATGGCCCATTGCGGCTATGAAGCTTCCGCCGTGGAGGATGCGATGCAGCATCCGTGGAAGGCCGCCTGGGTGGGCCTGTTCGGCCCCCGCACCGGCGGCAACATGGCACCCGAGCCGGTTCCGGAGTATGAGGTCGAGCCCAAGCCGGCTCGGGCTCGTCCGGCCATTCGCATTCAGGCGGTCGATTAGACCGTCTCTCGCGCTGGGTCGACCCGCCTCCAGGGCGTGGTCGACCCGACGAATCACCCCGGCGTCGCTCGGCTCGGGGTGACACTTCCACCCGGATCGCCGTGACGGAGATGTTGCTCTCGTTCTTGTCTCTGCTCAGTTTCGTGTGCGCTGCCATCTGGATAGTGATTCTCTCGCTGCCCTGGCGGCCCTGGAGTATGCGCGAAGTCCTGGAAGCCGAACCGGAGTCGAAGCCGGTGCCAGGGGATGCGGAAGTAACCGTTCTGATACCTGCGCGCAATGAATCGGCGGTCATTCGTAAGACCTTGCAGTCGCTGGCGGCACAAGGAGGCTCGTTCAAGACCATCGTCGTGGACGATCGCTCTGACGACGACACGGTCGAGCAGGCACGGGCCGTGTCGTCGCTGAATCTCGAGGTGATCCGTGGCGCCGACCTTCCGGAAGGCTGGAGTGGCAAACTCTGGGCGCTCGAACAAGGCCTCGAAAGAGTGGACACGCGCTATGTTTTGTTGCTCGATGCGGACATCTCGCTCGCTCCGGGAACCTTGGCGGCCTTGCTGGCCCCCCTGCGGGCCAGCAAGGCCGGTCTGGTGTCGGTGATGGCGTGGGTGCGAAAGGAGAGCATCTGGGACCGGTTGCTAAAGCCGGCCTTCATCTTCTTTTTCAAGATGCTTTATCCGTTCCATTTGGCCAACTCGGCGGATCGGCGATTTTCTGCTGCTGCGGGCGGCTGTATCCTGGCCGAGATGGCGGCGATTCGCACGATTGGCGGTATCGGCGCCATTCGGGGCGAACTGATCGATGACTGCGCGTTGGCGGCGCGGGTGAAGCAGGCCGGCATTCGGACCTGGATCGGCGTTTCGCACAGTGTCGTCAGTCACCGTCGGTACGAGCGCCTGGAGCCCATCTGGGACATGGTCGCACGTACCGCCTATTCGCAGTTGCGCTACTCTCCGCTGCTACTCGGCCTTTGTACCGCGTTGATGGTGTTGCTTTACTGGGTTCCGGTGATTGCGATTCTGGCCCCGGCGCCGCCGCAGTTGCCGGCGCTGATCGCGTGCGTGGCGATCTACTTCTGCTATTTGCCGACGCTGCGCTTCTACGGGCTGAATGCCGGGTGGGGGCTCGCACAGCCGTTGATCGCCGCGCTCTATCTGGCGATGACTTGGACGTCTGCGCTGCGCTGTTGGCGCGGCGAACGCAGCCGCTGGAAGGGTCGCTCCTATCGATAGCGCTTCGATCCGTCCGAGAGCTTCCATCCGCTTCGTCGGTGCCGTCAGGTCGGTCTCTCGAGAGGCGTCGATCGGTGTAGCCGCGCGACGCGATCCCGGATACGTAGTATCATCCTGAGCCGAATCCCGATTCCAACCTTTCCTACGAGCGGCAACTCATGAGCGCCGTTGAATTTGATCGCGCGTTGATCGAGCGCTACGGCGGAAGAGGCCCTCGTTACACCTCGTACCCGACTGCGGTTCAATTTCATTCCGGTTTCGCCGAAGCCGAGTATCGCGAGCAGGTGCGTCGGGCGGATGCCGCCGACTCGGCTGCTCCATTATCGATTTACGTCCACATCCCGTTCTGCCACTCCCTCTGCTATTACTGCGGCTGCAGCAAGATCGTCACGCGTCACAGGGAGCGTGCCGAGCGCTATCTTCGAACGCTGGCGCTGGAAATCGAATTGCAGGCCGAATTGTTCACCTCCGGCCGAATCGTCAGCCAATTGCACCTGGGTGGCGGGACGCCCACTTATCTCGATCCGGATCAGATGCGCCGGCTGATGGACACGCTGCGCGCCCGTTTCTCGTTGCGATCGGACGGCGCGCGCGAGTTTTCGATCGAGATCGATCCTCGGACCGTTGCACCGGACGACCTGCGCGAATTAGCGGCATGCGGCTTCAATCGAATCAGCATGGGGGTGCAGGATTTCGACCCGGCGGTGCAAAAGGCCATCAACCGCGAACAATCATTCAGCGACACCGCGGCCCTCGTGCAAGCGGCGAGATCGGCCGGATTCGGTTCCGTGTCTCTCGATCTGATCTACGGGTTGCCGCTACAGACTGTGGCCGGCTTCGACCGTACTCTGGAGCGAATTCTTGATATTCGACCGGACCGCGTCGCGGTGTACAGCTATGCCCATCTGCCACAGATGTTCCGCGCGCAAAAGCTGATCCATGAGGACCAGTTGCCGGCTCCCGAGGTCAAGCTCGATATCCTGCGCTGTACGATCGACCGATTGACCGCCGCCGGCTACGTCTACATCGGCATGGATCACTTCGCACTGGCGGATGACGAATTGGTGCAATCGCAGGTTCGAGGGGATTTGCAGCGGAATTTCCAGGGATATTCGACCCACGCGCACTGCGATCTGATCGGGCTCGGGGTCACGGCAATCGGCCATATCGACGGCTGCTACAGTCAGAACGCGAAAGAACTCGAGACCTACACGCGATCCGTCGAGCAGGGCAGGCTGCCGATCGTGCGGGGGCTCGTGATGGACCAGGACGATCGATTACGCAATGTCGTGATCCAACAAATCATGTGCCTCGGGCGGCTGGATTTCGCCAGCCTCGGAGAACGCTTCGGGATCGATGTCCCGCGCTATTTCGCTGTCGAACTGGAGCGGCTGCACGCACTGCAGCAGGACGGCCTGCTGGCACTCGACGCCGGCGGGCTGACGGTCAGCGGGCGGGGGCGTCTGCTGCTCCGAGCGATCGCGATGGTGTTCGACCGCTATCTCGCTGATGCCGGCACGCGGCAACGATTTTCCAAGATCATCTGATGCGGGGTCCCGCGTGAGTTGTTGCATCGCGCCCGGTGCACCGCGCGAAACCCGATGCATAGCGATTCCGGCAGCCCGACCTCCTCGAGAGCCGAGACCACCATGGCCAACATACTGATTGTCTATTCGACGACCGACGGACACACGCGTGAGATCTGCGCCCGGCTGCAAAGCGTCATGGAACGCTGTGGCGAGATGGTGACGCTGGTCGATGTCGACGACGCCGTGGGCGTCGACCCGATTCGTTTCGACAAGATCGTGATCGGCGCGAGCATTCGCTACGGTCGACACAGCCGCGCGGTTGTGGCTTTCATCAGGCGGCATGCGCCGATTCTGCAGGCGAAACCCAGCGCTTTTTTCTCGGTGAACCTGGTGGCGAGGAAGCCGGAAAAGAACGAGCCGGCCACCAACCCCTACCTGCAGCGTTTTCTGCGGAAGATTCCCTGGAAGCCTCAGTACCTGGCCGTGTTTGCAGGCAAGCTGGATTATCCGCGTTACCGGGCGCTCGACCGGTGGATCATCCGGCTGATCATGCAGATCACCGGCGGACCGACCGATCCATCGGCGGTGGTGGATTTCACCGACTGGAGCCAGGTCGAGGCGTTCGGACGTCTGCTGGTCGAGCAGCCGCTCTGACCCTGCGGTCCGCTCAGCAGCGCAGCAGCGAATGGACCGGGTAGCGAGCCAACTGTCGTCGACCTCCAAGGCCGTCCAGCTCGACGACGAAACAGCAGGCGACGATTTCGGCGCCTAGCCGTTCCACCAATTCGCAACTGGCTCTTGCGGTTCCGCCGGTGGCCAACAGATCGTCGATCAACAGCACGCGGTCTCCGGGACCGAGTGCGTCGCGGTGGACTTCCAGCGATGCAGCGCCGTATTCAAGGTCGTAAGACACGGAATGAACATCGGATGGCAGCTTTCCGGGCTTCCGCAGAGGGACAAAGCCGACTGCCAGTTCCCACGCTACCAGCGAACCGAAGATAAACCCCCGCGCTTCCATACCCGCCACCGCGGTGATGTTTTCGCCGAGGAAAGGGTGGAGCAATTGATGGACGGCGAGGCGGAGTGCCGCCGGATCGCGGAGCAGCGGCGTGATGTCCTTGAATAGAATGCCTGGCCTTGGAAAATCCGGAATTTCCCGAATCCTGGCCTGCAGCCGCTCCATCAATGTTTGCCTTTGGAACTGGCTCTGGCCGCCATCGGTTTCATGTGACCGAGGCCGGCAAGAAAATCGCGTACAGACCGGCCAATGCCTTCCGCGTCCAGCCCACTCTGCGCCAGCAGTTCCTCGCGGCTCGCATGTTCCAGATACTCGTCCGCCAAGCCCAGGTTCAGCACCGGGATCAGGCACTGGTGCCGGTTCAGCGCCTCGATGACGCCACTGCCGGCGCCGCCAGCGATCGCATTTTCCTCGATCGTGACCAGGAGGTCATGGGTCCTCGCCATCTCGAGCACCAAGGCTTCGTCGAGCGGCTTCACGAAGCGCATATTGACCACGGTGGCGTCCAGCGATTCCGCGGCGGTTAGTGCGGGGGCCACCATGGTGCCAAAGGCCAGCAACGCCACAGAGCTTCCTTTCCGCCGGACTTCGGCCTTGCCGATAGGCAATTCGACCATTTCCTCCTCGATGGCTGTGCCCGGCCCTCGACCTCGCGGATAACGCACCGCCGCCGGCCCGCTCTGGCGGAAGCCGGTATACAGCATCTGGCGGCATTCGTTTTCATCGGCCGGAGCCATGATCATCATGTTTGGGATGCAGCGCAGGAAGCTCAGATCGAAGCTGCCGGCATGTGTGGGCCCATCCGGGCCGACCAGTCCGCCGCGATCGATGGCGAACAGAACCGGGAGATTCTGCAGCGCCACGTCGTGGATCAGCTGGTCGTAGCCGCGCTGGAGGAACGTCGAGTAGATCGCGACCACGGGTTTGTATCCCTCACAGGCTTGACCGGCGGCCAGCGTAATGGCGTGCTGCTCGGCAATGCCAACGTCGAAGTAACGCTCAGGGAAACGTTCGGAAAACTCCACCAGGCCGGACCCCTCGCGCATGGCCGGCGTGATGCCGAGCAGTCGGTGATCCTTCTCGGCCATATCGCACAGCCATTTGCCGAAAATCTCGGTATAGGTCGGAGTGCCCGGTTTGGCTTTCGGCAGGTGGTCCGAACTGAGGTCGAACGAGCTGACCGCGTGGTAGGCGACCGGGTCCGCCTCGGCCGGCGCATAGCCCTTTCCCTTGCGGGTCACGATGTGCAGAAATCGCGGCCCGGGAATGTCGCGCAGGTTGCGCAAGGTCGTGACCAAGGTATCGATGTCGTGGCCGTCGACCGGACCGATGTAGTTGAAGCCCAGTTCCTCGAACAGTGTGCCGGGTACCACCATCCCTTTGACGTGTTCCTCGGCGCGCCGGGCGAGTTCCCACACGCTCGGCATGTGACGACGCAACAGTTGGCGGCTGCCTTCGCGCACCGAGGTATAAAACTTGCCGGACAAGATCTTCGCCAGGTAGTTGTTCAATGCGCCGACATTCGGCGAGATCGACATTTCATTGTCGTTCAGTATCACCAACAGATTGGCGTCCAGCACGCCGGCGTGATTCAGCGCCTCGAACGCCATGCCGCCGGTCAGACCGCCGTCACCGATGATCGCAACGGCATGGATGTCGCGATGGTCGAGGCCGGCGGCGATCGCCATGCCGAGCGCCGCGCTGATGGAAGTGCTGGAATGGCCGACGCCGAAGCAGTCGTGGGGGCTTTCGCCACGCTTCGGGAAAGCCGCCAGTCCGTCGCGACGACGAATCGAGCAAATCTGGTCGCGGCGTCCGGTCAGGATCTTGTGCGGGTAGGCTTGATGCCCGACGTCCCAAACCAGCTTGTCTTCCGGGGTGTTGAAGACATAGTGCAATGCAACCGTCAGTTCGACAGTGCCGAGGCCGGCCGCAAAATGCCCTCCCGACTGACTGACGCTCTCGAGCAGAAAGGCGCGGAGTTCTTCCACCAACGGGTGGAGTTGTTCCTGCGAGAGCTTGCGAAGATCGTCGGGACTGTCGATGCTCTGAAGAAGCGGATAACTGTTTGGTTCGCTCATCGATGCTTGGTTCCAAGTGGCGCCATCAAGCAGACGCATGCAATAGGCCACAGACGGTCGGGTGGATGCAGGTCGCCCGCATTATGTTACCAGCGGACATGCCTTTCAACACGAGACGGGATACCGCAACGGCCCATGGGTCAGTTTCGGCGCCGCACGATGAACTGTGCGAGTTCCTGCAGCAACCCGGCCCGCGTCCCGAACGGAGACAGGCTGTCGAGTGCCTCTTCGCACAGTTCCTGCGCCTTCTGGCGCGCGCCGCTCAGGCCGAGCAGCGTCGGATAGTTGGGTTTGTTGTGTTGTCGGTCCTTGCCCTGGGTCTTGCCCAGGGTCTGCGTATCGCTCTCCTCGTCGAGGATGTCGTCCTGAATCTGGAATGCGAGCCCGATGCACTTGGCGTAATGGTCCAAACGATCCGCAGTTTCAGCCGGAATGTCGGCCTTCGCCAGCGTGGCCAGACGGACGCTGGCGCGGATCAGCGCACCGGTTTTCCGGATGTGCATCGCCTCCAGCCCCGGTAGATCGAGCGTTCTGCCGACTGCCTCGAGGTCGATCGCCTGTCCCCCTACCATGCCGAGCGAGCCGCTGGCGGATGCCAGCGCCTGGATCATCGCCACACGCTGTTCGGCCGACACGGCTAGAGTGGGATCTTCCGCCAGGATGTGAAAAGCCAGAGCCTGTAACGCATCGCCCGCGAGAATCGCGGTGGCTTCGTCGTAAGCCTTGTGGCACGTGGGCTTGCCGCGTCTCAGGTCGTCGTCGTCCATGGCAGGGAGATCGTCATGGATCAGCGAGTATACATGGATGCATTCCACGGCACAGGCCGGCGCATCCAGGATCGTCGGCGCGAGGTCCAGCGCTTCGCCGGTGGCATAGGTCAGCAGCGGACGAAGGCGCTTCCCGCCGCCGAGAGTCGAATGTCGCATGGCCCGGTGCAGGCGCTCCGGAACCTTATTGGCAGCGGGCAGACGGACGTCCAGGGCGGACTCGACGCGGTCCTGGCACTGTTGCATGAACTCCGGTAACGAGGGGCTACGGCTCATTGGCGGTATCGACGAAAGGCTTCAAATGGGGTTCGCCGTCCTCCTTTACCAGGAGCCGGACCTTCTGTTCGGCTTCCTCGAGCGACTTCTGGCAGGCTCGTGACAGTGCGATCCCTCGCTCGAACGTGTTCAGCGCCTCCTCGAGCGACAGATTGCCTTCCTCCATCTTCTCCACCAACTGCTCGAGTTCCATCAGAGACTCCTCGAAGCGAAAGCTTTTCTTCACCATGGAGACAAATGGGACGGGCGGTGGTCAAGGCGGGCAACGGCCACCATTATCGCAGAAGTTGCGACTTGATTAAAATGGCGGAAATGCCGGCGCTGATTGCGCGCCGCGGGTCCAGTGAGCCAAGGAGAGACTTCCAAACGATGAGTGCGATTTACGACGCTTCGGCAATCGAGGTGCTGAGCGGTCTCGACCCGGTGCGGCGGCGCCCGGGCATGTACACGGATACGGTGCGTCCCAATCACCTGGTGCAGGAGGTCGTCGACAACAGCGTCGATGAAGCGCTGGCCGGCTACGCTCGTTCAATCGAGGTGCGCCTGCTGGCGGACGGCGGCGTGGAGGTCGCCGACGACGGTCGCGGGATGCCGGTGGATACCCATCCCGAGTTGGGCGTTTCCGGAGTCGAGGTGATCATGACCCGTTTACATGCGGGCGGAAAGTTTTCGCATAAGAACTATCGCTTCTCGGGGGGGTTGCACGGCGTGGGCGTGTCGGTGGTCAATGCACTTTCCGGTCTGCTGGAGATCGAGGTGCGCCGCGGCGGCAAGGTCTACGCGATGTCGTTCGCCGGCGGCGAGAAAACCTCCGAGCTGCATGAAATCGGCCAGATCGCGAAGCGCGAGAGCGGGACCTTGATTCGATTCTGGCCGGATGCGGGGTACTTCGATACGCCGAGGATTTCGCGCTCGCGGCTGACACATTTGCTGCGCGCCAAGGCGGTGCTGTGTCCCGGTCTCCGCATTCGGCTGGAGGATCAGGAGAGCGGCCAGGATGAGACCTGGTGCTATCAGAACGGCCTGGCCGAGTACCTGACTCATCAGTTGGGTGATGCAGAGTGTGTGCCGGAGTTGCCGTTTTGCGGATCGCTGGAGGGTCAGCGCGAAGCGGTGGATTGGGCACTGCTGTGGGCGATCGAAGCGGCAGCGCCGGTCGCTGAGAGTTATGTGAATCTGGTTCCGACCCCCCAGGGCGGAACTCATGTGAACGGCCTCCGTACCGGGCTGACGGAGGGGCTGCGGGAGTTTTGCGAGTATCGGAATCTGCTGCCGCGGGGGATCAAGCTCGCGCCGGAAGACGTCTGGGAGAAGCTGCACTATGTCCTTTCGGTCAAGCTGGAAGAACCACAGTTTTCCGGTCAGACCAAGGAGCGCCTGAACTCGCGGGAATGCGCGGCTTTCGTATCCGGCGTCGCCAAGGACTCGTTCACGCTTTGGTTGAACGAGCATCCGGCCATCGGCGAGCAGATCGCCGCGCTCGCGATCGAGACGGCGCAGAAGCGCCTGCGTGCCAGCCGCCAGGTAACGCGCAGGAAGATCGGTAGCGGCCCCGCGCTTCCCGGTAAGCTTGCCGACTGTGCGTCACAGGATGTGGCACGCACCGAGCTGTTTCTGGTCGAGGGAGATTCCGCCGGGGGGTCGGCGAAGCAGGCGCGTGACAAGGATTTTCAGGCCATCATGCCGCTCCGGGGCAAGATACTCAATACCTGGGAAGTCGGGTCGGACGAGATCCTCGCATCGCAAGAGGTCCATGACATCAGTCTGGCGCTGGGGGTCGATCCGAACTCCGCGGACTTGAGCGACCTGCGCTATGGCAAGCTATGCATCCTCGCCGATGCCGACAGCGACGGAAACCATATCGCGACGTTGTTGTGCGCGCTGTTTGTGCGGCACTTTCGCCCGCTGGTCGAGGCCGGTCACGTTTTCGTCGCGATGCCGCCGCTGTATCGGATCGATGTCGGCAAGCAGGTGTTTTATGCACTCGACGAGGCGGAAAAGAAGGGTGTCTTGGATCGGATCGCCGCGGAAAGGATCAAAGGCAAGGTCAGCGTGCAGCGGTTCAAAGGCTTGGGTGAGATGAATCCCGCGCAACTCCGGGAGACGACACTCAATCCCGATACCCGGCGCCTAGTGCAACTCGCCCTCGGTGATCGGGAAGAAACCCATCGCCGGCTGGATCTGCTGTTGGCCAAAAAACGATCGGCGGATCGCCGGATCTGGCTGGAGGAGAAGGGGAACCTCGCCGAAGTCTGGTAGCAGGATATCCTGCTGTGCACGCTCTGGCGGGGTGCGGCCGCAGAAAGCCCCCGCTGGCGGTGGCCGCAAACGGGGGCGGGTTGGTACGAGTGACGGAAATCGTCAGTGGAACAGCAGGTCGACCGTGTAGCCCTCGTCCTCGATCGTGTGTTTCAGGATCTTCATCGCTTCGTTCTGCAGTTGGCGCACCCGTTCCCGGGTGAGGCCCAGTGCCTGGGCGATTCCTTCCAGCGTCGTCTCCTCATGCTCGCGGAGGCCGAATCGGCGGCAGATAACTTCTTGTTGCCGTTCCGACAGCTGGCTCAGCCACACTTCGACCCGGTCGGTGATGGCCTGTTCGGCCAGCATCGACGGTACGGTCGGGTGGCTGTCGTCGGGCACCGCCTCGACGATCGGCTTGTCCGAGTCGGCATTGATCGAGGAATCCAGTGACACCACGCGCTCGTTCAGGTTCAGTATCCGTTCCACGGCCTTTACCGGCACGTTCAGGTACTGCGCGATGTCGCTGGCGTCGGGTTCGTGGTCGAGACTGGCAGCCAGATGGCGGCACGCACGCAGATAGGTATGAAGCTCCTTGACCACGTGGATCGGCAGCCGGATGGTCCGGGTCTGGGTCATCAGCGCACGGTCGATGTTCTGGCGGATCCACCAAGTGGCGTAGGTGGAAAAGCGGAATCCTCGCTCCGGTTCGAATTTCTCGACGGCGTGGATCAGCCCCAGATTGCCTTCCTCGATCAGGTCGAGCAACGGCAGCCCACGGTGCTGGTAACGGCGGCACAGTTTGACCACCAGTCGGAGATTGCTCTCGACCATGATGTTGAAGGCGCGCTGGTCCCCTTGCCGAGCCAGGGTGCCGTAATACTTCTCTTCGTCCGCGGTGAGCAGCTTCGCGGCTCCCAGGCCGTTCAGATACATTTGCGCGATGTCGGCGCCGGCGGATTCGTCGCTGCTGTCGTCATCGGTTTCGATGACTTCCTCTACTTCCGTAGCCAGCAGTGCGTTCTCCTCAGTGAAATCGGAGTCCGAAAAGCGTTCGAACGATTCAGCGGATGATGCGTTCATGACCTTGACCCCCGTCGAGTTGTGATTTATTTCGCGGTTGAAAGGGTCTCGGGACGGAGGCTCATTTCTTGACGATGATTATTGCCAAGCAGATCACGGATTCGACAATGGCCGGCAGCAAGCACCCGGAGAGTGCTTGGGTCGGCCGAGCGATCAGAAGTTGAAATACAGGAATGCGGTCGGTGCCAGCACGAAGTACTTCCGGAAAATGAAGAACAGCATGATGCCCAGCACGAGGCCGTGGCGCATGGACGGCCGCCATTCCGCGTGAAACCATCGGAGGGGGCGCGAAGCCGACTCGAGCGCAGGTTCGAATCGCGCCATGTACTGATGGGTCGTCGGGGCGAGCAGCACTACGGCCAGCAGCGCGGCCAGCCAAATGAGCCGGGCGGGGCCCATGAACGCATCGCCCAGCGGATGCAACTCTGTTTGCGTTAGTTCTGGACCTGCGCCGACCAGCATCTGAAGCACCCGCAGAGCAGTAGGCAGATCGGCGGCGCGAAAGAAGACCCAGCCGATCAGCACCGCGAACAGGGTCAAGCACCAACCGCCGGCCGTCGCCAGCGGTGAAGCCGTCAGACCGGGCCTGAGGTACCTCTCGCTCGCCGTCCGAACGGCGTGATTGACGCCGAGATAAAGCCCGTGCAGCATCCCCCAGATCACGAAGGTCCATCCGGCACCGTGCCACAAACCGCCGAGCGCCATCGTGACGAACAGGTTGCGGTAACGCAGCCAGTATCCGCCGCGGCTTCCGCCCAGCGGTATGTACAGATAGTCGCGCAGGAAGCGGGACAGCGTGATGTGCCAGCGTCGCCAGAACTCGATGATGTTGGTGGCCCGATACGGGGCATCGAAGTTGATCGGAAACCGGAAGCCGAACATCCGGGCCAGTCCGGTGGCCATGTCCGAATAGCCGGAAAAGTCGAAATACAACTGGAACGAATAGGCGATCGTGGCCACCCAGGCATCGCGGGTGAAGAACCACCGGCCGTCGGCCACCGCATCGAAAAACGGAGTGGCATAGACGGCGCTTCCGTCCGCGAGCACCATTTTCTTGAACAGCCCGATCACGAAGATGGTCGCGCCGACTTCCAGATTTCTCCATGCGACGCGGAGGTGCGCTTCCGCGGCGACCTGCGGCATGATCTCTCCGTGCCGCACGATGGGTCCCGCAATCAGGTGCGGAAAAAACGTCACGAAGAATGCGTATTCGAGGAATCCGTAACGTGGCGCGCGGCCGTTTGCGACGTCGACCAGATAGGCGATCTGGGTGAATGTGAAGAAAGAGATCGCCAAAGGCAGGATCACCCGACCGAATTCGAAATGGCTTCCGATCAGCGCTCCGGCGGTGCTGATGAAGAAATTGGCGTATTTGAAATAGCCCAGGGCGCCCAGATTCCCCAGCACGCCGAGGCCCAGCCAGAAGCGCCGACCGTACGCCGCAGGATGCTTCCGTGCGGCGTGCAGCATTGCGCAGATCCCGTAGTTGAAAAGGATCGAGACCAGCACCAGCCCGACATACGGCGGTTTCCACCAGGCGTAGAACACCAAAGACGCCAGAGACAGCCAGGTGATCGCGATGCGCGGCAGGCGCCAGTACGCCAGCAGCAGATAACCAGCGAACGTCGCCGGCAGGAACAGGAACAGAAAATCGGTCGAATGAAACAACATCGGGTCTGTCCGGGCCGCGTCGGCTAGCGGGGCAGATAGGGCTGCAGCAAGCGCGCGAGGCGTTCGGTGTGGGTCTGCATCGCTTCGTAGGTCAGGTGATAGATCGAGTCGAAGAACTCATCGCGAGGCCGGATTTCGGCGGACGCATCTTCCAGCAGCGGGATGCCGATCGAGCGGTAGGTTTCCGCGTAGAGGGCCTGTGCCACGCGTGCGGTTTCGGTGTGGTAGGCGGGGAAATCGAGCGTCGCCGGCGAGACCGCGACCAGCCGAATTCCCTGTCGGTCGCACCACCGCTTCAGCGTCCGGAGTCCCTCGACGATGACCGGGTCGATCGGAATCGGCGCGGCGAGGGCTTCGTCGGGCTTGACGGCTGCCATCAGCCCCTTCTCTCTGGACCCTTGGTTGCGCATGGAATGTCCTCGGTAGTCGCCGGACGGGCCGACGGTCGCTGCCACCATTTCCTTCACGCCGGCGGCGATGCCGTCCTTCCATGAGGGGGTCGCATTGCGCCAGGCTTCCAGCAGTAGCTGGTCCCAATCGATGGCCAGAAGGGCATGGCCGCCCACCTCCTGCGGTAGTCGCCATGCTGCGGCGAGGTCCCGGTTCGCCAGGAAGTTGGCGAAGATCGACGTCGGCTCTCCGGAGTGGAAACTGTGGTGTTCCAGCGACAGTACGACCAGATCGCCGGCCCGCGCGTGCCGGCGCACCCACTCGAAGAAATAATTCGGGTGCAGCGCGGCGTGGGTGCCCGCATTGACCGCCCGCACGCCGGTGGTTCGCTGGAAGGATTCGGCGTCGATGCCGTAGAGCACGTTGGAACCGCCGAGGAACACGACGCGCGGCGAGGGCGTCCGGGACAGTGCTTCGGCTTTGCGCAGATACCATTCGCCGACGTGCACCGTCGTGTAGGTTTCAGTGCGCCCCGACAGCAGCGCCAGCGCACCGAGGTATCCGGCCAACGCGAGGCCGATGCCACAGCACAAGCCGAGTCCATAGCGCAGGCTGGGCAAACGGGTTCCCCGGGATTCACGCACGGCTTTGCGTCCGGGGGAAAGGTGGGCATCGGTCCGTGACGGTGCGGCCGCATCCGTTCTGCGAACGGTCTCCTTCGGAAGAAAGCGGCCCGAGCGTCGTCGCCGGCGAACGGCGGTCGGCGGTTCCGCGCCGACCGGGCGATCTCCGCTCGATTCGGTGTATTCGCCCATCAGCGATCTGCAGCACGCCCGGTGTCGGCGGGAGCGAGCCCGCCGCGCCGGTAAATCCGGTAAATACGGAATGTCTTTCCGCCGGGATCGGTCACCTGAGCGATCAGTGCGGCGTCCGGATTCCGATCGAGCATCTGGCGGATGGGCGTCAAGTGCTGGTTGCACGGCAGTTCGATGGTGCCCGTCAATCCGGGTTCCGGGACGATCACAATTTCCGCGGTGCCGGGAAAGAGGCGGCCAGGTTCGGGTTGCAGCTCATAATAATTCCACATCTTCCAGTGCAGTTGCTGCCGGACCGCTTCCCAGCCCACGGTATTGGCGTCGGTCCAGCCGTAGGCGGCGAACCAGACGATCGGGGCGCCCTCGACCCGCCAGTAGGGGCGGATTGCGTCGAACACCCGGGCCGGTCCGTCCCGCCGCCAGAGGATGCCGGCCGGTCCGCTTTCGGCACGGGTGCGCTCTACGTAATCCTGCGACAGCGGAACCCGCCATGCGCCCATCGCCAGCACGGCGGTCAGCACGCACAACAGGCTGCCGGCACGGGGCGGTAGCAGTGCGGCGAACCAGGCGATGCCGACGAGAGCCGATGCCGAAAGCAGGAAGTGAAACGTCATGCCGAAGTAGTTCTGGACCATCGCGTTCACCGCGACGCCGGCGTAGGCGACTGCGGTCAGGAAGGTACAACCGAACAGATGGCGGCGCAGATGCGGCGCCGCCGGCAGGAAGCCGGCCGCAAGGTTTGCGGTGACCGTGACGGCCAACAGCGGCCACGCGTAGGGGCCCAACTGAAACCGGCCGGGAAAGCCCAGGAAATGGTAGACGAGTTGATCGTGCAGGGTTCCGCTCTGCTTGTAAAGGTCGGATTTGAACGCGTTGTTCAGGATGTAGCCGGCGACCCAATCCCAGTTCAGAACATAGTGAAATGCGAACGGCACGATCATCAGTGTCCAGATGACGGCCAAGCTGCGCCAGGCGATCGCGCGGCGTCCGGCATCCTGAAACCGCGCGCACAGCGCCAGCAGGAAACTCGCACCGGCCGCCATGCCCAGCGTGTAGGGGAACATCGCCGGTTTGATGCCGAGGCCCAGCGCCAGCAGCGTGCCGGCAACGGCGCTCCAGCGGTAGTACGCGCCGGGTGACCAGGCGGCCCGGATCAGCGCACAACAGGCGGCAAACAACAGCGCGGCCAGCGCACATTCCGAGCGAAAATCGAAAATCAGATTGAAGGTCGCTGGGATGCACAGGAACGCCACCGGCAACGCGAGCGTTCGCAGCGGGTAGCGGTTGCCGAGCAGGCTGATCAGGCCGAACAGCGCCGCGACCAGGAACACGCCGTTGCACCAGTAAACGGCGGTGTCGCGGATGCCGAACAAGGCGAACACCAGGGCCGCGAAATAATAATGCAGAAAGGAATGCGGCAGCCGCTGCAGGTATTCGGCCCAGGCGCCGGCGAATCCGTCGTGGTTCCAGGTCAGCCAACGGAGGGCGCCTTCCACCAGACTGTGGCTGTCGTCGTAGTCCGGCGGAAAGGCCAGCCGGCCGTGAAGTTCTGAGTAGTGGACGACGAAACCGGTGAATGCCAGGCCGAAGATCGCCGCCGCCACGGCGAGCAGTGCTTCTCTCTTCATCGAAAAACTGTGCACGAATTCGGTCGGCGGGTCAAAACGCGTCTTCCTCGACCCCGGTAAAGCAGACGACGGTGATTGATGCGCTCCCCTTGCCGGGGAAAACCTGCCGCTCGCGGAACGACCCGTGATAGGGCCGGGTACTGTTTTCATGCCAGCAGCCGGCCAACTCCCGCCCGTTACGCGGATGGACCGGCGCGCCGCGCCAATTCGGTCCCCAGACGTTCAACTGATAACGGTCGCGGGAATAAAAGCGGAATGCCCAGTAATCCCAGAAGTCCTCCGCCAGTGCCAGGCAGCGATCGGGCGGGCAGCGCGCTTGCAGCCATGCGGAAGCCTGTTGCAGGGTCGGTGGTGTTGCTCCATGCCACAGCACCGCTTCCCCGATTCGATAGCCCTGGACGGCGGCGAACGCCAGCAGGACCGCGACCAGTGAGGAATCTCGCCAACGGAATGCGGCGGCGAACTGATATGCGGCTTCGGCCAGCAGCCAGATCCAGCCGACGGCCAGCGGCAACAGGTAGCGCTCATGGCCGAGGAATGCGATATCCCGATTGCCGCGCGCCATCCATACCACCAGCGCGGTGATGGCCGCCAGCGACACGGTTTCGCCGAGCCGGTCTCGGCTGTGCGGCCCCGCGATCCAGCGCCAGACCAGCAGGCCCGCGGCCAGCCCGGCGAGTAGCCGGGTCGGCGTTTCGCCGCCTGCGTCTCGCGCCATCTGCCACAGCAGCGGACGGCTGCCGCCGACGATGTCGATCAATGCGCCCAGCCGATCGCCCCAGTCGCCGTGCGGTTCACCGCTGGATGGCGTCAGCGCTGCGTTCTTCATCGTCGGCAGCGTCAGCAGCGCCGCCCACAGAAGTGCGCCGACGATTCGCAAGAGTCGGCCGCGGCGCACCTCGGCGTACAGAATGCCCCAGCGCGGCAGGATGGCGGCGGCGGCCCCGAACAGATAATTGGGATGAGCCCAGACCGACAGTCCGCACCAGGTCGCCAGTCGCCACCAGCGGAGGCATCCGGTTCGTTCGCTGCGCAGGCTTTCCAACCAGGCCAGCGCCATCAGTCCCAGTCCCCAGGTGGGTGCCCAGGCGACGCGGGAGTAGACCCAGGTCATCGGCGTGAAAGCGGCCAGCACCAGCCAGATCAACGCCAGCCGGCCCGAACGCCGATGGAGTTCCCGGGCCAGCGCCAGGATGCCGAAACAGAACAGCAGAAACGGCCCCAGTCGCATCATCGCCGGGCTCCACGGTACGATCCCGCGGCTTGCGCGATGGAGACCGTCGATCAGCGCCGCCCACCAGGTATCGAGCGGGCCGACGTAGTCGTTGACCGGGTTCCAGCCCGGCCACCGACCGGCGTGCACATCGGCCCAGAAGTCGTAGGACTTCACCGCAAACAGGGCTTCGTCCGCCGAATAGTCCGGTGAACCAAGGCTCCAGGCGGTGAAGCCCGTCCACAGTACCAGCACCAGGACGACCGCCGTCCGTGCGGGTTCGTGCGAACCTGGATCAGCGACCGCCCGGCGCATCGAACTCGAGACGCGGATTGATCAGCCGGAAATTCAGCCAGCGGTAGTCGGCCGCCGGCAGGATCGACATTCGGCTACTGGAAAAGCCGACGTCGACTGGTTCGCTGCCCACGACGGTCGCCAATTCGATCTCCCGGCGCGGCTCGTTCGCGGCCAACACCCGACGCGGGGGCTGGCCGGGGACGCTCATCCAGACGTCCCGGTCGGGCTTCACCGCTTCGATCTCGAACCGCAACTTCGCGCGAATGGGCTCGTCGGCCGGCCGATACAGCGGGGGGCGGTAGGACCGCCGGAAGCGGATGGTCGCATCACGCCCGGCCCAGCGCCACTCCCCCGTTCCGTCGTGCTCGGGAGCATGGAAACCGGACGAATAGACCATCTCGATCGGTTCGACCATCGGCGGCGGCTCCGGGTCGTCGTCCGGTGTCAGCCGAAACACGAAAAAGTCCCCGTTCTGAGCCATCGGCGCGCCGAGAGCCGCCCCGAAACCATCTCCCAGCGATCGTGCCCGATCGGGATAGGCCTTGCGATTGATCAGGATCGCGGCGAAGCCGTAACGCTGCAGGTCGGCAACCATCTCCGCCGTCGGTTTTGCCGCCACCACGGCCTGCCAGCCGGCGTCGCCCCGTCCTTTGACCGTGCCGTAGCTGTAGCGCAGCGAAGCGGTGTGCAGCAACGGCCGGAAATGTTCGTAATCGCCCATCTCGGCCAGCGTATGGGATTCCGGAAAATCCTTGACCGGCAATTGGAACACCATGGCCCCGGCGGGCAGCCGGCGCTCCAGTTCCCGGAACAAGGCCATATCGCTCCGGAAATCCTGCAATCCCCGGTCTCGCTTCTGCTGATCCCAGGACGGGAATGCCGGAATCTGATCGTAGCCGCCGATCAGCACCATCAACCCGGGAATCAGCAGCGGAATCCTGCCCGGAAGCGTACGGGCGGCGCGACCGGCCAGGTACAACAGCGCCACGGCCGAGAGCAGGATCGAAACCCGGTTGGTCGCGCGCAGCAGCAGGAATCCGAAGGCCCCCAGCAAATGATTCAGGCCGCCGGCCACCGCATACGCGAATATGCCCGACGCGAGCCAGAAAAAAGGAGAGACCTGATGGCATCGGCGGGCGCTGATTCGGATCAGTCCTTCGATCGACAGCCACCCCAGGCCGAACAGGCTGATCAGCCCGATGTAAGCAGTCTGGCTTTCTCCCTGCAACAGCGGGGGCACCCGGGACTGATAAATCTCCCGCGCCAGGCCTTGCACCAGCGCGGACGGGTGGGCCTGCGGAAACAGCAGATCCGGGAGATACAGTCCGAACTTCACCAGGCCCCAATAATCCCGTCCGACCGCGAGGGCATTGGGGCCGTGGCGCCAGGCGAACAGCAATGTATCCACGTTTTGCAGAACCAGGCCGAGAAACGCCGCGGCAAACGTGATCAGGGTCGCGCGGACCCGGGGCCACTCCCGATTCGCGATCTGCCCGAGCAGGATGAATCCTAGCAGCAGCAAGAAGGGACCCGAATAGTAAGGGCATAACAAGCCGGCGATCAGCGCCACGACGCCGGCCAGCCATGTACCCAGGCGCCCGTCGAGGCGCGTCGTCTCCGGGCAGGCGGCCCAGACCAGGACCAGGATCAGTAGCGGAACATGCCAGTAGACCGTCAGGTTGAGGTGCGCGAGTCCGCGCTGAAACGCGTACGGGGCCAGGCCAAACAGAATGCCGGCGGCGATCGCGTAGTCCCTGCCAATCCGGAGCAGCCGCGCGGCGGTATAGCAGCCGACTCCGGCCATGACCTGGAGCAGCCAGAGATAAACCATCGTGCCCGGGCCGAGGCCCAACATTCTGACCAGAAGCCCCGCCGGCGCGTAGACGAAGTCTTCCACCGGATAGTCGCTCCAGGCGGCCTGAAACGGCGCGTTCAGCCGGGTCAGATAGTTGGGCGCAAACGGCATCAGTTCACCGGAGGCGTAGCCCTGGATTCGGGCCAGCATCATCAGCGCATCATCCTGATAGACCGGCGGAAGCCCGGTCTTGAGGCCACGGCCGTAAATCCGCCACCAGCCGGCCGTCACGGCGAGGCTCAGCGCCAGCGGGTCGAGCCAGCCCGGAATGCGTCGGAGGTTCAATCGCTGCTCCGGGGTTCTTGCCGGAAGGCGAGGCCGTGCCGTGTCAGATCATCCATGTCCAGGGCGGAGGGTGGTCGCTTGCAAGCAGTGGCCATGAATCGAATTCGGAGCGCCTGAATCGCCGTGATGCGGGTACCGTGCGGAACATTCAATGCGTCGATCCGGAACGATTCTGCGGCTTGGCGCACAGGCAGTCTGCTTGGATTCACGTCGAGGTTCGGGTGCGCAATTCTAACAGTACGGGGGATGGGCGGCGAATGGTGCGCGGGCCGGATGCCGACGGTGATCGAACGCTTCATCGGTGCCCGGTCGCCCCCGCCGGTCGCTTCGCATTCGATCGTGCGGAAGCGGCGCCCCGGACTTCCCTTTCCGCCGGCCTTGTGCTGTGATGTCGCGAACGAATACGCCGGAGCCGCCGGTAGGCGGATCCGAATTGAACCAACCTCGATAGCGCGGGAGATTGACCGATGACTTGCTCGATTTCTGGCAGACCTGACCGTAGTTCGACTTTCCGTCGCGGGCTGTTGCAACGGGTTGGGGCTGCCATGCTGCTCGGTGCCTTGTCATACAGTCCGGGCCATGCCGCGCCGGCTCCTCAGCCGCAGCCGGCGATGCCGGATACCGAGACCACGGCGGAAGGCATCGGTCTGCAGGCCGCCAGCGTTTTGACCAGCGTGCTCTACCTGCCGTTCAAGTCGGTGATGGCGTTGACCGGCGGACTGGCCGGCGGCATCGCGTACGCGTTCTCGCTCGGTGACATGGAAGTCGCGGAGGCCGTCTGGGGACCCAGCGTCTACGGTACCTGGATGATCACGCCGGAGCATCTGACCGGGCAGAAGCCGGTCGAATTTTTCGGCACCTTGCCCGAAGCGAGCCGCTAGCGAGAATTTCACCGGTCTCGCCGGATCAAGGCAGATCGAGTCGCATCATGCGAAACGAGGCTGGTGCCGGCGGCAACTGTTCGCGTTCCGACGGTGTCAGGCTTGACTGCCTGTATCAACGGATTGCCTCGGCCGACCTATGCCGTCGCGCCGGCGTGCAGCGAATGGGCATTTTCGGTTCGGCCGCGCGCGGATTTCCACCTGGCCGCCAACCACAATCAAGGGCGATTCCGGCAATGCGACGCGCCTGAGCGATCTTCGTCAGGTGGTGCGGCTCATCGCCGACACGGCGCCGCGCCGCTCACCGAAGACATCCCGAGCCGGGTGGTGGCAGATCCTGTCTACCAGAACGCCAAAAAGAACTCCGACAAGCAGAACGCCCGCATCGAGCATGACAAGGCGCTGGCGCGAGTGATAACCGCCGTGCTGAAGGACCAGACGGAGCTGCTCAAGCAGTTCATGGACAAGGAGGGATTTCGGCGCTGGCTGACGGATACCTTGTTCGGATTGACCTACGAGCCGCCGGCGGCCGAAGCTTGCCGGGAGGATCACGCATGTCGAGCCCGTTCCCACTCGAAGCCCCGGTGAGTGCGCTGCTGGACGCGGATTTGCTGCGCTACTTCACCGAACCCGGCTTGCCGTTCTCCCGGCTGTCCGAAGGGCGGGTCCACGGC